>JALXAM010000048.1 GCA_026992075.1 Sedimenticola sp.
GTCATCCCCTCGCAGCCGAAGCCGGCTAGGTCGCGGGTGCCGAACTGGCGGGTGAGCAGCTCGAAGGCGGTGTCGGCGTCGAAGTGCCAGGGGGGGCGGCGGGTGATGCCGGGCGCGTCGGCGTCGATGAAGGCGGGCACCTGGTCCTCGGGCAGCAGCAGCTCCGCCGGCTGGAGGCGCTCCAGCTCGCCCCGCAGGGTGGCCTCGTCGGGCGGCTCCTGCACCCGGAAGCGGCCGCCGGCCAGGTCGAGGGTGGCCAGCCCCCAGCGCCCATCGCCGGGTACCAGGGCGGCCAGCAGGTTGTCGCGCCGCTCGTCCAGCAGCGCCTCGTCGGTGAGGGTGCCGGGGGTGACGATGCGCACCACCTTGCGCTCCACCGGCCCCTTGGATTTGGCGGGATCGCCGATCTGCTCGCAGATGGCCACCGACTCGCCCTGGCGCACCAGCCGCGCCAGGTAGTTCTCCACCGCGTGCACCGGCACCCCGGCCATGGGGATGGGCCGGCCGGCCGACTTGCCGCGGCTGGTGAGGGTGATGTCCAGCAGGCGTGCGGCCCGCTCGGCGTCCTCATAGAAGAGTTCGTAGAAATCCCCCATGCGATAGAAGAGCAGCATGTGGGGGTGGTCCGCCTTGATGCGCAGGTACTGCTGCATCATGGGGGTGTGGCTGGTATCGCTTTTCCGGGTCGTTCTTGCCACCTTGGAGCGCTGGCGCGGAGAGAGGAGCGCTGCAGTATAGCACCGCGTCGGTGTGCTTCTTCAGACCCTCCGTATGCGGTGGGCCGGGGCCGGCAGGTGCCTGTCCAGCAGGGGATGTTCGAGCCTCGCCAGCGCCTCGAAAGGAAGCGGCCGGCTGAACAGGTAGCCCTGGAACTTCCGGCAGCCTCTTCGCCAGAGGAATTCCAGCGCCTCGCGGGTCTCCACCCCCTCGGCAATGACCTCCAACCCAAGGTGCCGGGCCATGATGATGATGGTCTCCACCAACACCTCGTCGTTGGGATCGCCGGGTACGTCCTTGACGAAGGAGCGATCGATCTTCAAGGCTCCGATGGGCAGTCGCTTGAGGTAGGTGAGGGAAGAGTAGCCGGTGCCGAAATCGTCGATGGAAAAGCCGATGCCCCGCTCCTTCAGCAGGGACATGTGGGCGATGGTCTGCTCCAGGTTCTCCAGCATGGTGCTCTCGGTGATCTCCAGATGCAGCAGATGGGGGTCGATGTCGGCTTGTTCCACGATCTCGATGATCCGTTGGGCGAACCCGGCCTCGCGGAACTGCTGCGGACTGATGTTCACCGACAACACCATGGGGCGGCGGGTGGCCAGCTCCCGGATGTGGGCGCAGGCGGTGGTGATCACCCAGTCGCCCAGCGGATAGATGAGCCCGCTCTCCTCGGCCACAGGAATGAACTCGGCCGGGCCGATCAACCCCTTTTCCGGGTGGTTCCAGCGAACCAGGGCCTCGGCGCCCAGGATATTGCCCTGCAGGTCGGTTTGGGGTTGGTAATAGAGCTCCATCTGCCCTGCATCCAGCGCCTGGCGCAGGTCCCGCTGAATCTCCAGCCGCCGTTCCAGAGCCCGCTGCATGCCGGGATGGAAGAAGCGGAATGCATCACGGCCCTCCTCCTTGGCGCGGTACATGGCCACGTCCGCCTGCTGCAGCAACTCCCCTGGACTGCCGGCCCGTTTTCCGGGAAAGAGCACCACGCCCATGCTGGCGGAAACATGGAGAGTGTTGCCATCCACCTCGAAAGGGCGGTGGAAGAGATCCAGTATGTTCTGGGCGGCCCGTTGCACTCCGGTGAGCGCCCGGTCGGGATCGTTGCCGACCTCGGCCAGCACGATGACGAACTCGTCTCCCCCCAGGCGGGCCACCAGGTCCTCGCTGCGCAGGCGCTGGGAGAGCCGCCGGGCCACCTGCTGGAGCAACCGATCCCCCACGGCGTGGCCCAGGGAGTCGTTCACGTTCTTGAAATAGTCGAGATCGAGAAACAGCAGCGCCCCAAGGTGACCGTGGCGCCGGGAGCGGTCGAGCTCCCGTTGGAGATGGTCGAACAGCAGGCGCCGGTTGGGCAGGCCGGTGAGTTCGTCATAGTAGGCCTGGCGCCGGATGGTGGCTTCCGCCATGGCTTTTTCCTGGCGCATGGTGAGGGTGTCCGCAATCATCTTCTGCAGCCGCCGGGCGGACTGCAGGATCACCCCCAGCAGGGCCAGCAGCAATATTCCGAGAAGCAGGCCGGTTTCGTCTCCCCTGCGCATGAACTGCCAGAAGACGGGAAGGCTGGTGAATGCCAGGAAGAGCACCAGCGCGGGAAAGACGGGCGAGAGGGTGCCGGCGGCGCCGGAATAGATGCCTGCCAGGATTGCGAGGAAGAAGAATTGCAAGGCCAGCGAGTCGATGGGATACAGCAGCAGGCCGGCACCGGCCCAGATGGAGGCGGAGAGCAGTGCGCTCAGCAGGGCCTGTTGCCACCAGTGGTCCACCTCCAGCCTCTCGGGGTCCTGTCGGCGAGACCGTCGGTACTGGGCCAATCGGAAGGACGAGACCAGCACCGCCCCGGCCAACCATCCCAGGATCAGGCGGTGATCCAGGTGTTCCCAGAACATGTAGCTCAGGAAGAGACAGGCCATGAGGACGCCTGCCACGGAGAAGGGAACGGAGGCGAACAGGAGCGCCACCTGCTCCCGGCGCACGCGCGCATCGAGGTCGCTGTCTCTGACCGTGTTCGATTTGAAGAAAGTGCAGTCCATCTCCATCCTTATCGGCGGAAATGGCCGGGGGTTAACCTGGAAGGAGCGACAGGGGATGAGGAAGAGTCGGGGTGACCCGAAGCCAATTCGGGGTCACTGAAAGTCGTAATATTTCTCCACGTCCTCCAGGATCTCCCAGGTGCATTTGAGGCCGGCGGGAAAGGTGATGAGGTCGCCGCGGCCGAACTCCATGGGCTCGCCCCCCTCGGGAGTGACGATGAAGCGTCCCTTGATGATGTAGCAGGTCTCCTGCTGGGTGTAGGTCCAGGGGAAGGTGGATTTCTCCTTGCGCCAGATGCCCCAGTTCTCCACTCCCAGCACCTCCAGCTTCATGGGCGAGGGGTTGTGTTCCACCTTGATCTCGGGTTGGCTCATGGTATGGTTCCGGCAAAGGTTCCACCAGGGGAGTGGCGATTCTAATGCAAGAAGAGGTGCTGCAACAGCTCGCCCGGGAAACTGGCCATTTGCTCCTCTCGAGAGGGCTCAAGCTGGCCACCGCCGAGTCCTGCACCGGTGGCTGGATCGCCAAGGTGGTCACGGACATCCCCGGTTCCAGCCAGTGGTTCGAACGGGGTTACGTAACCTACACCAATGAAGCCAAGATGGAGCTGCTGGAGGTGGAGCGAGCGCTGTTCGTGGCCCACGGTGCGGTGAGCCTGCCGGTGGTGATGGAGATGGCCACTGGCGCCCTGCGCCACAGCCACGCCGACGTGGCGGTGGCGGTGAGCGGCATCGCCGGCCCGGGTGGTGGCAGTGCGCAGAAGCCGGTGGGCACCGTCTGTTTCGGCTGGGCGCGGGGAGAACACTTCCGCTGGGCCGACCGCCGCCATTTCGAGGGAGACCGCGAGGCGGTGCGGCGCCAGGCGGTGATCCGGGCGCTGAACGGTGTCAGAGAGCTGATCCATGGCTGGCGCTCGTAGGCGGCTCTTCTTCGCCCTCTGGCCCGACGAGACGGTGCGGGCGCAACTGGCCGCGCTGCAGGAATTGCTGCCCCAGGCGCAGGGGCGCTGGGTGCATCCCGAGGATCTGCATCTCACGCTCCAGTTCCTCGGGTCGGTGGAGCCGGGGCAACAGGCCTGCATCGCGGATGCGGCACGGGCGATCCAGGGAGAGCCTTTCGAGCTGGAGATCGACCATATCGATTTCTGGCCCAAACCGCGCATCGCCTGGGCCGGGCCGGAAGCGGTGCCGCGACCGCTGAAACGATTGGTGAAGGCGCTGGCCAAAAAGCTGGAATCCTGCGGCTTCGAGCCGGAGAGACGTCCCTACAAGCCCCACGTCACCCTGCTGCGCAAGACCACCCCTCAAGCCACCATGAAACTGCCCGAGCCCATCCGCTGGCCGGTGGACCACTTCGTGCTGGTGGAATCCCAACCCAACGGCGACCCGCCCCACTACCGCCCCATCGAGGGCTGGCCGTTGGGGGGAGAAATATTCCATGGAAAATGAACCACAGAGGCACAGGGAACACAGAGGGAAAATTTTCACGATGGATCAGCAAATTACAAAAAACTCTGTGTCCTCCGTGTTTCTGTGGTGAGTAGGAGCCGTAGGATGGGCAAAGGCCACAGGCCGTGCCCATCACCCTGTGGGTGAACAACAAAAACCAGAAACCGCTGGAAAACAAACAGAGAACCAACTATACTCTCCCAAACCACGCCACCAACCACTGAACAGACAGGGAACAGCAATGGATGAGAATCGCAAGAAGGCGCTGGCCGCCGCACTGAGCCAGATCGAGAAACAGTTCGGCAAGGGATCGGTGATGCGCATGGGGGACGGAACCGCTATCGGCAACATCGAAGCCATCTCCACCGGCTCCCTGGGGCTGGACATCGCCCTGGGCATCGGCGGCGTGCCGCGCGGCCGCATCGTGGAGATCTACGGGCCGGAATCCTCGGGCAAGACCACCCTCACCCTGCACGTGGTGGCCGAGGCCCAGAAACAGGGTGGTACCTGCGCCTTCGTGGACGCCGAGCACGCCCTCGATCCCCAGTATGCCGAGAAGTTGGGCGTCAACATCGACGAGCTGCTGGTCTCCCAGCCCGACACCGGTGAGCAGGCGCTGGAGATCACCGACATGCTGGTGCGCTCCGGCGCGGTGGACGTGGTGGTGGTGGATTCGGTGGCGGCCCTCACCCCCAAGGCGGAGATCGAGGGCGACATGGGCGACTCCCACGTGGGCCTGCAGGCGCGCCTCATGTCCCAGGCCCTGCGCAAGCTCACCGCCAACATCAAGCGCTCCAACTGCGTGGTGATCTTCATCAACCAGATCCGCATGAAGATCGGCGTCATGTTCGGCAGCCCCGAGACCACCACCGGCGGCAACGCCCTCAAGTTCTACGCCTCGGTGCGCATGGACATCCGCCGCATCGGCGCCATCAAGAAGGGCGACGAGGTGATCGGCAACGAGACCCGCGTCAAGGTGGTGAAGAACA
>JALXAM010000049.1 GCA_026992075.1 Sedimenticola sp.
CATCTGGTCTACCAGCTCCAGTTCGTGGCGCATCTCCTCATGGAGAAGGAAACCGAGGAGGCGCTGCAACAGGCCGCCACCTTCCTGGACGAGCACCTGCTGCGCTGGCTCGACCCCTTCGCCCTCCGGGTGGCCGGCCGCTGCCAGACGCCCTGGTTTGCCGGCGCCGCGACTCTCACCGCAGCTTACATGGAATCGTTGCGGGACATACTGGCGGAAATCCTGCAACAACCGCGCCCCACGCCGGAGGAGATCGAAGCGCGCATGAAGCCGAAACGACCGGTGGAGGAGGTACCGGTGGCCTTCATGCCCGGCATGGGACCGGTGGTATGAGTGAACTAATCGGGAGAAGACCATGACGAACAAACCGATTCTGCAACCCCTGGGCATTGCCCTCACCCTCTCTCTGTGCACCACCCCGGTGCTGGCCGGAGACGCGGCCGCCGGCAAGGCCCTTTATGACGGCAAGGGTGCCTGTGCCAGCTGCCATGGAGCCACCGGCGCCGGGGACGGGCCCGCCGCGGCGGCACTGAATCCGAAACCGGCCAGCTTTGCTGCCGGCACTTTCCGCCTGGACACGGATGGCGATGGCAAAACGGGCACCGATGCCGACCTGGCCAACGTGATCAGGAACGGCGCCGGCAAATATGGCGGCAACCCGGCCATGCCCGCGAGGGGCGATTTCTCCGACGCAGACATCGCCAACCTCGTGGCCTATATCCGGTCGCTGACAAAGTAGTACCGCCATGCGCGGGGTCTCCACCAGCCTGGAAGGCTGTGTCGATCAGGCATTGAAGCTGCCCGGGATCGCGGAGGAGGCCTGCGTCCACGCCCGCTTCCACGCCGCCGGCTGCCAGGCCTGCGTGGAGGTCTGCCCCCGGGGCGCCTGGCAGCTGGAGGAGGATTGCCTGGGCCTGGACATCGAAGCCTGCGATGGATGCGGCCTCTGCATTCCGGCCTGCCCAACCGGGGCGCTCCATCTGGAGCTGCCCTGGCAGATCCGCAGCCTGGGCAGCAACCTGGTGATCCTCTTCGCCTGTGACCGCAGCGGGGTGGAAAACCGTGAGGGCGTGATTCCCTGCCTCCACGCACTGGGGTTGCGGCAACTGTTGCTGATCCATGCCGCGGGGATCCGTTATCTGCTGAGCTGCAGCGACGACTGCAGCCATTGTGACCGGCAGCCGCCCGTGGAAGGGAGGTTGGAGAAGCGGCTGGAACAGGCCAACCGCCTGCTCACCGAGCGCAACCAACCGCCCCTGCGGTTGCTGCAGCGTTCGGCGAAAGCCTGGCTGAAGCTGCACGCCGGCGACGAAGTGATCCCCCGGGGCACGCGCCTGAGCCGCCGCGACTTCCTGCGGGGCGCCGGCACGCAGCTGAATCGCCAGCTGGCGGTCCTCGCTCCCCTCAACCGCCTGGAGAGCCGCACCCTGCCGCCGGGAGAACTCCTGCCGGAAGGACCGGAGGGACCGCTGCATTGGCCCTGGCTTCCCCGGCTCGACCCGCAACGCTGCAACGGCTGCGACGCCTGTGCGCGGCTCTGCCCCACCGGTGCCCTGCAGCTGGTGGAAGAGACCGGGGAGGACCGGGATCCCCCTTCCCTGGCCTACCGGGTGGATCCGGCTCCCTGCACCGGTTGCAACCTGTGCAGCGAAACCTGCGACCAGGAGGCGATCCGTGTGGTGGCAGAGGCCACCGGGAAAGCCACGGGGATCAGGTTGCGTTCGGAACGCTGCCGGGCCTGCGGTAATCCTTTCCACGAGCCGGTTGATCGGGAACCGGTCGCCTTGTGCCGTATCTGCCGGGAACGGGACTTCTCACGCCTGTTGTTCCAGGTGCTTGACTGATCCCTTGGGAAACCTGGCAATTTCCCAGCCCGGCCTGCCTGTATTATAGTGAGAACAGGGTAGGCAAGAATCTCACCACCATGCACCAGCAACTCACCAGGCTGATCGGCAAGCGGTTTCGTTATCGTGGACAGGTGTGGATCATCGTGGAGGTGATGCGGGAGGAGGATGCATTGGTGATCGTGCCGGAACAGGCCGCTCGCGAGCGACACATCCAGGCCGACCAGTACGGCAACGCCACCCGCCGCTGTGGCAGTTGCATCACGCTGCCGCTCAGCGACCCGGAGGATCCCGACAGTTACTCGCCGGAGGTGATGGAGCTACTGGCGGGCAGCCTCGCCGAGTAACTGCTCCACCCGCTCCAGGTCCTCCGGTGTATCCACCCCGGCGGGCGGCACCTCCGCGGCCAGGGAGACGTGGATACGACGCCCGTGCCAGAGCACCCGCAGCTGTTCCAGCGACTCCTGGCGTTCCATGGGGGCGGGCGGCCAGGCGACATATTCCCGCACGAACCCGGCCCGGTAGGCGTAGAGCCCCACGTGCCGCAAATGGGAGCGGACCACCTCCGGGGGTGGCGTTCTTCCCCAGGCCATCTCCTCCCGCTCCCAGGGGATGGGCGCCCGGCTGAAATAGAGCGCATAACCCTTGCCATCCAGCACCACCTTGACCACGGCGGGATCGAACAGCTGTTCCGGGTTCTCGAGATGGGCCGCCAGGGTGGCCACTTCGGCCAGGCGGTGGGTCTCCAGATCCTCCGCCACCTGCACCAGCAGCGAGGGGGGCACCAGGGGCTCGTCTCCCTGCAGGTTCACCACGATCTCCTCCTCCGGCCAGCCCATCACCTCGATCACCTCGGCAATGCGCTCGGTGCCGCTGGCATGACCCGGATCGGTCATGCAGACCCGGGCACCGAAGGCGTCCGCCGCCCGGGCGATGCGCTCATCGTCCGTGGCCACCACCACCTCCAGAGGATCGGCGGCCATGGCCCGTTCCCAGACATGCTGCAACATCGGCTTGCCGGCCAGCTCCCGCAACGGCTTGCCGGGCAGGCGGTTGGAAGCGTACCGGGCTGGAATGACGATGCGCATCAGGCGTACTCGTCCGCTTCCAGTTGCCGCGCCTCCTCCTCCAGCATCACCGGGATGTCGTCGCGGATGGGATAGGCCAGGCGGCACGCCTTGCAGACCAGCTCCTGGCGCTCCTTGTCGTAGGTGAGCTTGCCCTTGCACACCGGGCAGACCAGGATATCAAGCAGTTTCTTGTCCATCTTTCAGCTTCCTCAGCATCAGGTCCAGGTTGTGGACAAAATTGTCATCCGGTTGAACGTCGATCTCCACCACCCAATGATCCGGGTGGGCGAAACGGCGGCACTTCACCGCATCCTTCTCGGTCATCACCACCGGCAGGTCGGGCTCGAAGTCGAGATCCCCGGGGCGGTAGTCGTGGTGATCGGAAAAGGGATGGGGAACCACCTCCAGCCCATGAGCGGTGAGCAGATCGAAAAATCGTTGCGGGTTTCCGATCCCGGCCACTGCATGCACCCGGTGACCCGCCGCCTCCTCCAGCCCATGAACCTCCGCCGAATCTCCCTGAGACAGGGGAACCAGCCTCGGCCGGACCACCTGCATCACCGGCACCTCTTGCCGCCAGTGGCCGTTGCTGATCACCAGGTCCACCTGCTTCAGTCGGGAAGCGGGTTCCCGCAGGGGTCCTGCCGGCAGCAACCGCCCGTTGCCCAGTCCACGGCTGCCATCCACCACCAGGATCTCCAGATCACGCCCCATGGCCAGGTGCTGCAGGCCGTCGTCCGAGATCACGATATCGCAGTCGGTGTGGGCCAGCAGCGCCTCCACCGCCGCCACCCGGTCGGGAGCCACGCACATGGGACAGCCGGTACGCCGCGCCAGCAGCACCGCCTCGTCGCCCACCACAACCGGGTCGCTGTCCGGTCGCACCTGCTGGGGCCAATGGCTGGCCCGGCCGCCGTAACCACGGGAAACGATCCCGGGACGGAAGCCCAGCTCCCTAAGGTGTCCCGCCAGCCAGATCACCAGTGGCGTCTTTCCGGTGCCGCCTACGGTGAGGTTGCCCACCACCACCACCGGCGCCCGGAAGTGGTGCACACGCCGCAGTCCACTTCGGTAGCCCAGGCGACGCAGGGCCACCGCCAGGCCATACAGGAACGACAGGGGCAGTAGCGGCAGGGAGAGCCAGGGGTTGCCGTACCAGAGGCGGGCCAGCATCAGTTCCCAGTTTCGGGGGCACGGGTGAGAAAGCTGAGGTGATCCATACCCAGCCGGCCCGCAGCATCCATCACCGTGATCACCGCCTGGAAAGGAGCCTGGCGGTCACTGGTGACTCGGATGGGAGTGTCCAGCTTGCCATCGGCCGCCTTTTTCAACGCCCGTTCCAGGGTCTCCAGGTCGTGGCTCACCAGCTCCTGGTCGTTCAGATAGTAGTGACCCTGGCGGTCCACCACGATCTCGATCACCTTCTGCTCTTCCTGCTCCTCCGGCGCGGCGGAGGCCTGCGGGAGGTCCACCTTGAGCTGGGTCTGCTTGTCGAAGGTGGTGGAGACCATGAAGAAGATGAGCAACAGGAAGACCACGTCGATGAGCGGGGTCATGTCCACCAACACGCTGTGTCGGCGGCGCTGCGGGCGGATGTTCATTCCTGCTCCCGCTCCCCGTGCAGCACCTCCACCATCTTGATCGCCTGCTCCTCCATGGCGATGGCCAATTCGTCCACCCGGCCGGTGAGATAGCGGTGGGCGATGAGCGTGGGAATGGCCACGGTGAGGCCGGCGGCGGTGGTGATGAGCGCCTCGGAGATGCCCCCGGCCAGCACCGCCGGGTTACCCACGCCTGCGGCGGTGATGGCAGTGAACACCTTGATCATGCCGATGACGGTGCCCAGGAGCCCCAGCAACGGCGAGATGGCGGCAATGGTGCCCAGAGCGTTGAGGTAACGTTCCAGGCCGTGCACCACCTGGCGCCCCTCCTCCTCGATGGCCTCCTTCATCACCTCGCGGGAGTGGTGCAGGTTGGCCAGGCCGGTGGCCAGCATGCGCCCCAGTGGCGAACTCTCACGGATGGCCAGGATCCGCTGTCGGTCCAGTTCACCCTTCTTGTAGAGCTTCCAGATCTGCGGCAGCAGGTGATCGGGAACCACCCGCCTGCGCCGATAGGCCCAGAGCCGCTCCAGGGTGATGGCCATGGCCAGCACCGAGCAGGCGATGATGGGCCACATGAGCAGACCGCCCGCCTTGATCAGTTCGAACATTGCCGTCCAGCCGGTTCTATTTCGATCCCGCAATCATACTGCAAGCCCCGGGGATCTGCCGCTCGATTTGTGCCTGCCAGTAGCGGCGGTGGTCCCGCGCCTCCCGGAATTCCACCGCCACCGAACCAGGCGCAAACCGCAGTCGCAGCGCGCCTTCCACCGCCGTATCCAAAGGCCGCGCTCCCACACGACACCAGCGCGCCACCACTTCCGGTGCAGGAAACCCCCAGCGGTTGTAGGCTCCGGAGGAGAAGAGCACATATTGCGGGCGGGTGGCGACCACCAGGGGAAGAGTGGAAGAACTGCGGCTGCCGTGATGGGCAGCCACCACCACACTGGAGCGCAAAGCGCCGGCGTGGCGCCGAACCAACCGTGCTTCCCCCTCCCTCTCGATGTCCCCGGTGAGCAGCAGCGAGCTGCCGCCGCTGGAGACCTGAAGTACGCAGGAGGCGTCGTTTCCCGACGGGGTGTCACCGGGATCCAGGGAAAGCAGGCGGAAATGGACGCCGTCCCACCACCATTGTTCCCCCGCCCGGCATGGTTCCACCGGGCGGCCCAGCGTGATGCGGCCGGGTTCGCCACTGACCACACGTTCCACCCGGACCCGCCGCAACAAGCCGTGGCTGCCCCCCACATGATCCTTGTCGCCATGACTGAGGATCAGCAGATCCACCGGCCCCTTTCCCAGGGTGGCCAGATAGGGCGCCACCACGGCGCTCCCGGTATCGAAGCCGGAAGGAAAAGCCGGGCCGGTGTCGTAGACCAGCAGGTGCCCACGGGTCCGAACCACCGCGGAGAGCCCCTGCCCCACATCCAGCAACGTCAGCTCGAACTCTCCGGGTCTAAGGGCTGGTGCCCGGGCCGGAACCAGCCAGAACCACAGGGAGAAGACCGCCACCGGCGCCAGCCACCATCGGGCGCCCGCCACCCGCCACCAGAAGAGCGTTACCACCGCCAGCCAGGCTGCCAGCCACAGCTTCTCCTCTCCACTCCCCGGGAGCGGATTCCATCCGGCCGCCCATTGCAGCAGCCGAAGGGTCTGCTCCAGGATCCAGCTCATCCCCCGCAATATCCCTCCGCCAGCCCACCTCCACACCCCTTCCAACGCCACCGCCAGCAGGACTCCCGGCACCACCAGCAGAGAGAACAGGGGTACCAGCAGCAGGTTCACCAGCGGCGACACCAGGGAGAGGGTCATCTGCTGCCACGCCAGCAGGGGCAACAGCCCCAGCGACACCCCCACCTGCACGCCGATCCAGCGTATCCCGCCCCGTAGCAGCCGGGACAGCCAGAAGATGATGGCCACCGCGCCAAAGGAGAGCCAGAAGCCGGCTTCCCGCACCGCTGCCGGATCCCACAGCAGTACCAGCAACAGGGCCACGGCGAGGAGTTGCCAACCCCGCACATGGCGGCGCAGCAGCAGGGCCGCCATGGCCGCCAGCAGCATGATCAGCGCCCGCTGGGTGGGCAGGGAAAATCCGGCCAATGCGGCATAGGCCAGGGCCGCAACGATGGCCGGTACCACCCCGGCGACCCGCGCCGGCCAACGAGCGCAAAGCGGCGGCAGGCGCCGCCAGAGGGCGCTGGCCAGCGCCCAGGCCAGGCCGGCCACCAAGCCCACGTGCAGCCCCGAGATGGCCATCAGATGGCTGGTGCCGGTGGCCGCCAGCAGCTCCCGGTCCCGTTGCTCCAGCCCGCCCCGGTCCCCCACCACCAGCGCCCGCATCACCGCTGCGGCTCGGGGCGACGTCACCCTCTGCTGGATCCGCGCGGAGATCGCCTGGCGCAGCCGGTCCAGGCTCCATCCCCCGGACGCCAGCAGCCGCCCCTCGCCCCTGATATAACCGCTGTAACGCACCCCCCGGGCGTGCAGCCAGCCGGGGTAATCGAAACCGCCTGGGTTGCGGTAACCGATCACTGGTCGCAGTTTCACCGGCAGACGCCAACGGTCGCCGCTCACCAGCTGCGGTCCCCCGCCATACCGGGCAAGGCGAACCCGCCAGCTCCCCTGCCAGCTTCTTCCAGCCAGCCGGATCCGTTCCACCCCGAAGTAGAAGATGCAGCGCTGGCGGCCACAACGGGGCACTCCCAGGATTCGCCCCTCCGCCACCACCGTTTTATTCAATGCGGTTTCCGGAAGAAACGGGGGCGCGGTAGCCAGCAGGTGCAGCCAGGACCAGAGAAAACCGCCGGCCACCAGGAACGGGAGGCGCAGCAGCGGCAAGCGCAACGCCAGCAGGCCCAGCGGAATTGCCGTGAGCAGCCAGACAGGGGAAGGAAGCCGGGGAAGCTGCTGGAACAGCAGGTCCCCTGAGAGAAAGGCCAACGCGGATGGAAGCACCGGACCGATCCCTGGTCGATGATGAGTTCCTGGCGGGAAAATAGCACAGTTCGGTTCATCCGGTCATGAACCGGGATATCGGAGGAGGCGAAATGACCTTCCCCGTTTCCTGAGCCCCCACCGCACTGGCTCCACACCAGGCAGGTGGTATTTGACCTAGCGCATACTTCGCTGCGCGCAGGTGGCGAGTGGCTGCGCCTTCGTGGTGAAATAGGCGATCCCACCAGGGCTTCGACCAAACTCCATGCCAAGACATCTGCTGAAGCGTCTTGCGCCGGATCACCACAAGATCCGCGATCACAAGCACCTGCAGATCTTCGGCACCCTGCTGCACGACCCCAACCTCTGGCACCTCAATCGCCGATCGGTTTCGGGGGCCTTTGCCATCGGTCTCTTCTGGGCCATGATCCCCATGCCGTTCCAGATGGTGGCGGCAGCGGCCACCGCCATCCTGTGGCGCGCCAATCTGCCCATCTCGGTGGCCTTGGTATGGGTGAGCAATCCCGTCACCATGCCCCCCATCTTCTATTTCAACTACCTGGTGGGAACCTGGCTGCTTCCCAACTGTCAGCCCATTGGCGAAATGGAGATGAGCATGGAGTGGTTCGCCCACAGCCTCGCCGAGATCTGGCAACCGCTCTACCTGGGTTCGGTGGTGGTGGGCCTGGTGCTGGGCGCCCTGGGCTACGGAGGAATGCGGGGTTTCTGGCGCTGGCACGTGGTGCGCCAGTACCGCCGCCGGGGTCAGCGGGGACGCAAGACCCCCTCTTCCAGCTGAAACACCCGGTCCACGCGCCCGGCCAGCGCCGGGTCGTGGGTGACGATGACGAAGCTGGTGCCCTGGGCGCGGTTGAGTTCCAGCATCAGGTCGTAGATGCCCGCTGCGGTGGCCGGATCCAGGTTGCCGGTGGGCTCATCCGCCAGCACACAGCCCGGCCGGGCCACCAGCGCCCGGGCCACTGCGGTGCGCTGGCGTTCTCCCCCCGACAGCTCGGAGGGTTTGTGCGCCAGCCGCTCGCCGAGCCCCACCCGCTGCAGCATCTCCCGCGCCCGGCTGCGCGCCTCGGATATGGGCACCCGGCGCAGCAACAGCGGCATGGCCACGTTCTCCAGCGCGGTGAACTCGGGCAGCAGATGATGGAACTGGTAGATGAAGCCCAGGTGGCGGTTGCGCAGCTGGCAGCGCCTGGGCTCGGGAAGAGTGGAAAAGGGCTTCCCTTGCAGCCATACCTCTCCGCCGTCGGGTTCGTCCAGCCCGCCCAGGCAGTGGAGCAGCGTGCTCTTGCCCGAGCCGGAGGCGCCGAGAATGGCCACCTGTTCCCCCTGCACCACCTGCAGGTCCACCCCGCGCAACACCTCCACCGCCACCGGCCCGGTGGTATAGGTGCGCCGCAGGCCACGGCTCTCCAGAACCGGGTTACTCATAACGCAGCGCCTCCGCCGGCAGAGTGCGATAGGCATTCCAGGCAGGATAGAGAGTCATCAGGAAGCTGGTGACAAAGGAACCCAGCCCCACCAGAGCCACGTCGTCCCAATGCAGGTCGGAGGGAAGCTTGCTGATGTAGTAGACATCGGGGTCGATGAAGTGGACACCAAACAGCTGCTCGATCCAGGCCACCGCCTGCTCCACGTTGAGCGCCAGCAGCACCCCGCCAACGACGCCCAGCAGGGTCCCCACCAGACCGATCACCGATCCCTGCACGATGAAGATATGCATGATCTGACGCGGCGATGCGCCGAAGGTCTTGAGGATGGCGATGTCGGCCCGCTTGTCCACCACCAGCATCACCAAGGTGGCGACGATGTTGAAGGCGGCGATCACCACGATGAAGAAGAGCAGCAGCCCCATCATGCGCTTCTCCATGCGCAAGGCGGCGAAGAAATTGCGGTGCTGGTCGGTCCAGTCGGTGACCCGAAACCAGCCGTGGAACTGCCGCGCCAGCTCCAGGGAGACCTGGCGCGCGGCGAAGACATCGTCCAGCTTCAGTCGAATGCCGGTCACTCCCTCCATCTTCAACAGTTTCGCCAGATCCTGCATGTTCACCAGGGCTACCCCCCGGTCGTACTCCCCCATGCCCACCGAGAAGATGCCGCTCACAAGGAAACGCTTCATGCGCGGCACCGAGCCAGCCGGGGTGGCGGTGAAACGGGGCACCAGTACCGTCACCCGGTCTCCCACCCGGACTCCCAGCGCCAGCGCCAGCTCACTGCCGAGCACGATGCGGAAGCTGCCGGGCTCCAGGTCGGCCAGCTTTCCCTGCTCCATGTGTTCGCCCACCTCCACCACCGAGGGCTCCAGCGCTGGATCGATGCCCCGCACCATGGCGCCACTCACCTGGCGCCCATGTACCAGCATGGTCTGGCTCTCCACATAGGGGGCCGCCCCCACCACCCGGGGGTGGCGCAGGGCCTTTTCCAGGGCGCCGCGCCACTCCTGGAGGCTGCCGGTGACGGCGCGGATATCGGCATGAGAGGCCATGCCCAGGATGCGCTCCCGTACCTCCTTGTGGAAGCCGTTCATCACCGAGAGCACGGTGATGAGCACGATCACCCCCAGAGTGATCCCCAGGGTGGAGATGAAGGAGATGAAGGAGATGAAATGGTTGCGGCGCTCGGCCCGGGTGTAGCGCAGGCCGATCCAGATGGAGAGCGGATAGAACATGGGGCGGCATTATACGCCAGGCGGAACGGACGTGACCGAACCGCCCGGCGGCCGTCGGAAGAAGGTCTCATCTCGGCCGACGCCGTCCCACCCCCAGGAGCGCCAGGCCGAGTCCCACGAGCGCCAACGTCGGTGGCGCCGGAATCTGTTGGGGATCCGGATCCACCTGGATCCAGTCGTTGGCGCACCATTGCGTCCAGTGGGCCAGGAAGGGATCGCCATTCACATCCAGTCCCAGAAGGCCGAGATCCACCTTCGCTTCGATCACATAATGTTCTCCGGTGTATGGCCCGATCCGGTCCTTCAGCGTGGCGCCTCCATAACTGCCCTTCTTGTAAACCAGCTCGGCCTCACCTTTCCTGGTTCCGCTCTTCACCGCCACCGGATGGGCCTGTTTGTAATCGTTGGCGTTCGCGGGATCGTAGGCATTTGCACCAGTCCACAGCCCGTAGAACCACTCATCCACTGCGACCACGTCTCCCGCTGTGTATCCATCATGGTCCTGGGTAACGATGGCGACCTCGAAGGAATCATCGTTGCCCCCCGGCCATCCAAGATTGATGGCGATGTCGCCTCCGGGATATCTCACATCGGTTCCCGGCGCACGGCCGGTGACGATGGCGATATAGAGGTCGTCACCGGAAATATCCACGTAGATCGCCTCGGCATCATAATTCTGGCCACCGTACCCTGGATTCAGGTAAGAGGTAATCTGATCCTCGGCAGCCCATTTCACTCCTGCCTTGGGCAGCCAGTCGTCCGCCGACCTGGTCGGCGCACCGGCCAGCCAGTCCTGGAGGTCACCGTCGATCACATAGGCCCCGGCCGGTGGTGCCATGGTGAAAGCGGCCAGCAAGGTCATGCCAGCCAACAGATTCTTTTGATTCTTCATGGGGCGTGCTCCCGCTTTTTTCGGTAGCACTTTCCCTAGCAACTACGGTGCCAGCACCATTGAACGCCACCGGCTCCCCGCTGGCACAAATCTGCCGCAGCGGAGCCTGGTGGCTCGATGAAACAACCACTTGGAGCCTGGTTCGGAGAATGAAGGTGAAGAATCAAGAAGGCGGGTGACCGGAGCGAGCCCGGCACCAAGAGCTGCCTGCCTGTAAGGATAATTTTACAAACGACTGTCCGCCGCTGACGGGATTGGTCACCCAACCCGCGGAAATGTCAGCTCTTTTTACGCTTCTGTTTGCGTTTTTGCTTGCGCACCGCTTTTTGCGCCTTGGCCTTGGCCGCCGCTTTCCTGGCCTGCCGGGCAGAGTACTTGCGGTATTCCTTCAGCTGACGCTCCAGCTCGGCATGCTCGCTTTGCTTTTTCTTTCGCTGGCTGGCCACCTTTTCCATCACCACCTTGGCTTTGGTCAGCGCCTCATCGGCATCCCGAGCCGCTTTCTGCGCCTGGACGGCCGCCTTGCGTGCCTTGCGAATGGCCTTTTCCAGCTTGGCCAGGGTCTTCTCTTCCTTGGCCTGTTTCCTCTCCTTCTTCGCCATGGGCGATCTCCTTCAGTAGTTGTTGTAGACCTTGGAGGGGGGGCCGACGATGAGAGGATCGGGTTCCCCCACCACTTCGTGGTCCTTGTTGGGATAGTCGAGCTGGTGCAGGAAATGGCGCATGCAGTTGATGCGGGCCCGCTTCTTGTCGTCGGATTTCACCACCGTCCAGGGCGCATCGGCGGTGTTGGTGTAGAAGAACATCGCCTTGCGTGCGTTGGTGTAATCGTCCCACCGCTCCAGGGACTCCAGGTCGATGGGGCTGAGCTTCCAGTGCTTGAGCGGATCATGGTAGCGGGAATGGAATCGGCGCAGCTGTTCCTGGCGGCTCACCGAGAACCAGTACTTGTAGAAGATGGTGTCCGAGTTGACCAGCATGGTTTCCAGCTGCGGTGCCTGGCGCAGAAACTCCAGGTACTCCTCGTCGGTGCAGAACCCCATGACCCGCTCCACACCGGCACGGTTGTACCAGGAGCGGTCGAAGAAGACCATCTCTCCCCGAGTGGGGAGGTGGCGGATGTAGCGCTGGAAATACCATTCCCCCCGCTCCCGCTCGGAAGGCTTCTCCAGCGCCACCACATGGGCCGCCCGCGGATTGAGATGCTCCATGAAGCGCTTGATGGTACCCCCCTTGCCGGCGGCGTCACGCCCTTCGAAGATGGCCAGAATCTTCTTGCCCTCCTCCTTCACCCAGGCCTGCACCTTGAGCAGCTCGATCTGCAGCAGGTGTTTCTCATGCTCATACTCTTCCAGGCCCATTTTCTCCGGGTAGGGATATTCGCCCAATTCGTAGCTCAGGCGCAGCAGCTTCTTGCCGGAAATGATCTTCGGCGATTCCAGAACCTTCTTGGGATTGCTCAGCCGCTTGAGCAACTTCTGCAAAGTTTCCCGGTTCTTCTTTTTCTTGCCCATGGAGCCTTCTCCTGAGGTCAGGTTTCAGTGGTTGGGGAGCCCGACGAAGCATCAGGCAACTTTAATTATTAATTGTATTCCGCGGTTCTTGCTCAAAACATGCGACAGGTCAACAAACGGGTTACGGCAAGGAATTATTCTTACCGATGCCTGCCGGGTTATATTCCCACCTTGCACCGAAATCGGGGGAATCCTACAAAATGATCAAGCTCCCTTACCTGGCCCTGACGATGGGGCTTCTTCTCTCCGCCATGGCGCTCCGCGCCGAGGTGCTCAACCTGCCGCAGGACACCGGGGAGGAGTCCGGTGCCTGGGTGAAGATGCCGGCACGGGGCATGACCATGAAGAAGGTACGCATGTGGTTCGGCGAACCGGTGAAGCAATACCCTGCTGTGGGCGACCCGCCCATCACCCGCTGGGAATATCCCAATTACATCGTCTATTTCGAATACGACCGGGTCATCGAGGCAGTGCGCAAGCGGAAGCCGGCCACTTCCGACTGACAGCCTGCCGGCGGCTCTTTGGCAAGGCGCCCAGCCGGGAGTAGAATGCCCTCCCTGTTTCAGCAGCTACGGGGTATCCCTCCATGAGCGCCACCATTCTCGACGGCAAGGCCATCGCGGCGGAACTTCGTGCCACCATCCGGGACGAGGTGCAGGCCCTCCTGGCGGTGGGTCACCGCCCTCCGGGACTGGCCGTGGTCCTGGTGGGGGAGGACCCCGCCTCCCAGGTCTACGTGCGCAACAAGGAGAGGGCCTGCCAGGAGGTCGGGTTTCATTCCGAGCTCATCCGCCTGCCGGCCGAGACCAGCGAAGGAGAACTCATCGAACTCATCGACGAGCTCAACCACCGCAACGAGATCGACGGCATTCTGGTGCAGCTGCCGCTACCCGGACACATCGATGAGGAGACGGTGATCGAGCGCATCCTCCCCACCAAGGACGTGGACGGCTTCCACCCATATAATATGGGCCGGCTCACCCTGCGCATGCCGTTGCTGCGCCCCTGCACCCCCAAGGGGGTGATGACCATGCTGGGTCGTACCGGGGTGAACCTGGAGGGTCTGGACGCGGTGATCATCGGCCAGTCCAATATCGTCGGCCGCCCCATGGCCCTGGAGCTGTTGATGGCGCGCTGCACCATCACCGTCTGCCACAGCCGCACCAGGGATCTCGCCGACAAGGTGCGCGGCGCCGACCTGCTGGTGGCTGCGGTGGGCCGCCCCGAGTTCGTCCCCGGCGACTGGATCAAGCCCGGGGCCATCGTCATCGACGTCGGGATAAACCGGCGGGAGGACGGCAGCCTGTGCGGCGACGTGGACTTCGAGGCGGCCAAGGAGAAGGCCGCCTGGATCACCCCCGTCCCCGGCGGCGTGGGGCCGATGACGGTGGCGACGCTGCTGGAGAACACCCTCCAGGCGGCGAAGTTGCACAACAATTGAAACAAAACAGGTAGGTCGGGCTTCAGCCCGACGAACCCCGCGACAAAGCTTGAAAGCCGGTGGGGGAACCTTCCTGGCGGGGTTTCGGCAGCAGGGATGCTGCCGCAAAGCCTACAGGGATGTATTCACGGCGTCCCCGCCAGGAAGGTTCCCCCACCGGCCCCGCGAATCGGTTGAGACCAATGAGGCAATCTGTCGGGCTGAAGCCCGGCCTACGGACAGCAAACAGAGACGTTCGAGCACATCCGTTTCCAACATGGCCCAGTACATCTACACCATGAATCGCGTCAGCAAGGTGGTGCCGCCCGACCGCACCATCCTGCGCGACATCTCCCTCTCCTTCTTCCCCGGCGCCAAGATCGGCGTCCTTGGACTCAATGGCGCCGGCAAGTCCACCCTGCTGCGTATCATGGCCGGGGTGGACAAGGAGTTCGACGGCGAGGCCCGCCCCCAGCCCGGCATCCGCGTGGGCTACCTGCCCCAGGAACCCCAGCTCGACCCCTCCAAGGACGTGCGCGGCAACGTGGAGGAGGCGCTGGGCGAGGTGAAGGCGGCCATGGAGGAGCTGGAAAAGGTCTACGCCGCCTACGCCGAGCCAGACGCCGACTTCGACGCCCTGGCCAAACGCCAGGCGGAACTGGAGAACATCGTCCAGGCGACCGATGGCCACAACCTCGAAAGGCAGCTGGAGGTGGCTGCCGACGCCCTGCGCCTGCCCCCCTGGGACGCCGATGTCACCAAGCTCTCCGGCGGGGAGAAGCGCCGGGTGGCGCTGTGCAAGTTGCTGCTCTCTAAGCCCGACATGCTGCTGCTGGACGAGCCCACCAACCACCTGGACGCCGAGTCCATCGCCTGGCTGGAGCGCTTCCTGCACGACTACAAGGGCACCGTGGTGGCGGTGACCCATGACCGCTACTTCCTCGACAACGTCGCCGGCTGGATCCTGGAGCTGGACCGCGGCCACGGCATCCCCTGGGAGGGGAACTACTCCTCCTGGCTGGAACAGAAGGAGAAGCGCCTGGAGCAGGAGGCCAAGGCCGAGCAGGCGCGCATCAAGGCGATGAAGCAGGAGCTGGAGTGGGTGCGCGCCAACCCCAAAGGGCGCCACGCCAAATCCAAGGCGCGCCTCAAACAGTTCGAGGAGCTGGCCAGCCAAGAGTTCCAGAAGCGCAACGAGACCAACGAGATCTACATTCCGCCGGGGCCGCGCCTGGGCGACCTGGTGATCGAGGCCAACGGCCTGAAGAAGGGCTATGGCGACCGGCTGCTCTTCGACGGCCTGAGCTTCAACCTGCCGCCGGGCGGCATCGTCGGCATCATCGGCCCCAACGGCGCCGGCAAGTCCACTCTTTTCCGCATCATCACCGGCCAGGAGCAGCCGGATGGCGGCGAACTGCGCATCGGCCCCACGGTGCAGCTCGCCTACGTGGACCAGAGCCGCGACGCCCTGGACGACAGCAAGACGGTATGGGAGGAGATCTCCGACGGCCAGGACATCATTCGCGTGGGCAGTTTCGAGATGCCCTCGCGCGCCTACGTCAGCCGCTTCAACTTTCGCGGCCCCGACCAGCAGAAGCGGGTGGGCGATCTCTCCGGGGGCGAGCGCAACCGGGTCCACCTGGCCAAGCTGCTGCGCTCGGGCGGCAACGTGCTGCTGCTGGACGAGCCCACCAACGACCTCGACGTGGAGACCCTGCGCGCCCTGGAGGAGGCGCTGCTCGCCTTCCCCGGTTGCGCCGTGGTCATTTCCCACGACCGCTGGTTCCTGGACCGCATCGCCACCCACATCCTCGCCTTCGAGGGCGACTCCCAGGTGACCTGGTTCGAGGGCAACTTCGCCGACTACGAAGAGGACAAGAAGCGGCGGCTGGGAGAGGATGCGGTCAACCCGCACCGGATACGCTACAAGCGGATCGACGCCTGAGTTTCTTACCCCCTCACCCCGGCCCTCTCCCGGGGGAGAGGGATAAATCTGCGTAGGTTGGGCAAAGCGAAGCGTGCCCAACGAAACAAGAGAACGTCGGGCACGGCGCTACGCGCCTTTGCCCGACCTACAGCATTGCTCTCTTTCCGGTAGAAAGGCGGGGTGAGGGAATCATCCAACCCACCGCTTCACCGGCAACCTCAACCCCATCAACACCGCAAACACCCCCAGGTAGATCAGCGGCTCGCGCACGTCGGCCTTCACCAGCCACCAGTAGTGGAGTACCCCCAGCAGCGCCGCCAGGTAGGCCAGCCGATGGAGGCGCTTCCAGTTGGCCCCCAGGCGCCGCATGCTGAAAGCGTTGGAGGTGATTGCCAGTACCAGCAGGATCAGCAGGGCCGCAAACCCCACCATGATGTAAGGGCGTTTGGAAAGATCCTCCAGCACCAGCCCCCACACCAGCTCGCGGTCGAGCACCAGCCAGATGGTGAAGTGGAGCACCGCGTAGAAGAAGCTGAACAGCCCCAGCATCCGCCGCCAGAGCACCGGTCGCCGCCAGCCAGTGAGCCGCCGCAACGGGGTGATCGCCAGGGTTACCAGCAGTAGTCGCAAAGCCCAGTCGCCGGTTCCGTGGAGCAGAGCCTCCACCGGGTTGGGCTGCAGGGCACCGCTGTAGAGGCCCCAGGCGAGATGCGCCAGTGGCAGCAGGCAGAGCAGAAAAATCGATGGTTTGAGGAACCTCATCCACATCTTCCGCAGGCCGGACTTCAGCTCGACTTAATCACCAACAGTGTTTGGAGGCCAGTAGGCCGGTTCTCGTAGCGGGACCTCGGAGGCATGGATGCCGACGCGGAGCCTGCAGGGATGTATTCACGGCGTTCACCGCTACGAGAGCCGGTCTGCTGGCCCGGGAAAGCGTTCCAGTTGTCGGGCTGAAGCCCGACCTACCACACACGGACAGGACTGGGAGGAAATCAGAAGTACTTCCTCAGGTCCATCCCACGGTAGAGCCCGGCCACCTGCTCAGCGTAGCCGTTGAAGGGCAGCGTGGGTTGTTTCTCGGCGAAAATGCCTTTTCCCAGCACCCGCTCACGCTTCTGGCTCCAACGGGGGTGGTCCACCGCCGGGTTGACGTTGGCATAGAAGCCATATTCGTCGGGTTGCAGGATGTTCCAGGTGTTGCGCGGCTGTTTCTCGGTGAAGCGGATGGATACGATGGACTTGATGCTCTTGAAGCCATATTTCCACGGCACCACCAGCCGCAGGGGCGCGCCGTTCTGGGCGGGTAGTTCCTTGCCATAGAGCCCCGTGGCGATGAGGGTCAGCGGATGCATCGCCTCGTCCATGCGCAAACCTTCCACATAGGGCCAGGGAAGAATGTCCCTCTTCTGGCCGGGCATCCGCTCAGGATCGTAGAGAGTACGGAATTCCACGTACTTGGCCCGGGAAGTGGGCTGGAACCGTTTTAGCAGCTTGGACAGGGGAAAGCCCTCCCAGGGCACCACCATGGCCCAGGCTTCCACACAGCGAAACCGGTAGATTCGCTCCTCACTTGGAAACAGCTTGAGGATCTCCTCGATATCCAGAATGCCCGGTTTCTCGCATTCCCCTGATATCTCCACACTCCAGGGCCGGGTCTTCAGGTAGTGTGCATTTTCAGCAGGAGTCTGCTTGCCCACTCCTAGCTCGTAGAAATTGTTGTAGTGCGTGATGTACTTGTAGGGGGTAGGTTGGAGCGGACCGGTGGCGACGAATGCCGCATCGTCCGGCGCCTCATCGGGCCGCCCGGACATGGCATCCACGTAACGCACCAGGCCGGCCCCACCCAGCAAGGTTCCGGCACCGAGCAGACCGGCCGCTCCGATGATCTTGCGGCGCGACTTCCAGAGCTTCTCATCGGTGATCCTGGAAGAAAGAATTCGGGGCGGCTGGAATCGCTTCATGACTTTGATTCTTATTCCTGTAACGACCCGATTTACCAGCAGGCAGCTGTGGCATAGGCAACTTTCAGCCTGCGGCCGCTCTCCGTCGAGTCAGGGCATGTCGGCAATCCGTTCCCTGGGTGCCGCGGGTCAATAATACCGGGAGGAGGAGGGCGGTGGTTCATGGGCCTTTTGCTCCTGTCCTTCCACGATGGGCTTGAGATAGATCTCCACCCGGCGATTCAGCTGACGACCTGCCTCAGTGGCGTTGGTGGCCCGTGGTTCGCGTTCTCCCCTACCCTCGGTATGAATACGGGCAGGGTTCACTCCCTGGGAAATGAAATAATCCGCCACCGCCCTGGCCCGCCGCTCGGAAAGTCGCTGGTTGTATTCCTCCGAGCCGGTGCTGTCGGTGTGACCCACGATGTACACCACCGTCTTGTCATATTTCTTGATCACGCTGGCCATGCGGCTCAATGCGTCCGCAAAACCGGGGTTGATGCGGGCACTGTCCACGTCGAAGGAAACCTGAGCATCCAGGATCAGCTTCAGGCTGTCGTCCGGCATGCGCTGGATCTCCACCTCATGAGCGGCCTGCTCCTTGCCCAGCTGCGCCTCCATTTCCCGCTGCTGTTTATCCATATAGTGGCCAATGGCACCACCGGCCAGACCGCCCAACACGGCACCCACATAGGAGCCGCGCCCATGACTGATCTGATGACCGATCACTGCACCAGCCACCGCGCCGATGGCCGCTCCCGTGGCCGCTTTTGGGTTTTCCTGCACCGTTTCACAGCCGGTGACCCCCAGAGCCAAGGAAACCAGGGTTGCAAGTGCCACTCTTTTCATGATCCGTTCCTCGATGTTTGCTGCTCGTGTTGCTGCAAATGATAGCCGCTTCCGAAGGCCGGTGCAGAGGCCATGCATCCGCGCCCGGACATAAGTTTCTGTGCGCCAATGAACAAAATTTCCTTTTTATGCCGGAATATCCGGCCGGAAGTGAAGGAAATGTTTGATTGGCATCTGCCCCTAGACCACAATAGGCCCAAGTCAGGAGATATCCACAGAAGTGCTACCGTGGCCATCGATTACAAGTTCCGTTACCTGCTGGACGATTGGCAAAAGGAGGTCGTAGAGGTTCTCAACGACAAGTTCCGTGAGCTGCTGCGGGCGAGCGACGACGTCCTGATGGATTTTGCAGACAAGGCGGAAAGCGGCCAGATACAAAATCACTTCTTCGACGCCCAGCGCGAGATCTGGCTGAAGATGGAAGACATGTCCCTCGACTTCCATGACCTTCTCACCAAGAACCTGAGCCAGTTTCCCCTCTATGAAGCCACCGAGGCACCCAAACTGGGCAGCGAAACTCTCAGTCTGGTGAATATCGATCTCTACGAGCGGAATCTGGCCCTGCACACCCTGGCCGAAAAGGCGGAACAGAACAACCAGCAGGAGCTCTATCTCCTGGCCCAGCGGTTGTCGGTGATCAACAATGGCCAGCCGGTGACCATGGAGCAGATCCCCGCCTCGCCCCACCAGCTGTGCGAGGTCTTTGCCCGGTGCGTCAACCGGCTCTCCATCGAAAAGGATGCCCTGCTGGTCCTTTACACCCTGTTCGACAAATATGTTCTCTCGGCCCTCCCCGAGCTGCACGAAAAACTCAACCAGAGCCTGGTGAAGGCCGGCATCCTGCCTACCTTGAAATACAAGGTAAAGGGCAGCCCCGCCCCCGCACCTGCCGCTGCACGAAAAAAGGAGGTGGAACCGGAACGGCCCCAGACGCCCGAGGAGCTGGGGGAAGAGACCATGCGGCGCATCCATGAGCTACTGCAGCTCAATCGGGCCCGGCGCCGCAAGAAGGCGCCGTTGCCCCCGGGGGTCAGCCCGGCCACCCCCCAGGAGGTGATTCAGGCCGCCACCAGCATCACCCTCCAGCAGGCTACCGCCTTTCCGGACGAGGAGACCCTGTTCCAGCCGGTGGATCACCAGACCCTGCACCAAGTACAGGAGGAGATGGCCACCCAGCGGGAGATCATCAAGCAGAAGGTGGGCGGCAACCGGTTGCAGGACGAACAGGAAGACATCATCGACCTGGTGGGACTGCTGTTCGAGCAGATGTTGGATGACGAGAGCATCCCCAATGCCGCCAAGGCGTTGCTGGGGCACTTGCACACCCCCTATATCAAGATCGGCCTGAGCGATCCGGACTTCTTTTCCAACCCCGAACATCCTTCGCGGGTGTTCCTGGACAAGGCCATTGCCGCTGCCGCGGTCTGGGTGGACGAAATCGATCTCAAGGAGGGCATCTATCCCTTCCTGAAGGACACCGTCTACAACATCGTGCGTCTCCGCCGGCAGAGCCGGGAAGATTTCGAGAGTTATATCGAAGAGTTGGAAAAAGAGGTATCGGAACGGGAGCAAAAATTCCAGACGCTGGAAAGGCACAAGGTGGAAGCCGAGATGGGCAAGGAACACCTGCTGCAGGCCAAGGAGGCGGCCAACCGGGCCACGGCGGAGATCTTCGGCGGCCACACCATTCCCGCCTATTGCAAGCACTTCCTGGACGAGGTGTGGGTGGACTACCTCACTCTGCTGCAGTTGCGGGAGGATGGCGAGGAATCCCAGGCCTGGCAAGAGGCCCTTTCCCTGGGAAGGCAGCTCTTGCAGCTGGTGCTCACCCCGGAACAGGGGTTGGGCCGGGCTGCTCAGGTGGAAACCCTGGCCAGCCAGTTGCGGGATCAGGTGGGTAGCATGCTGCCGCACCAGGAGCGCAAGGTGGAAGAGTTCATCGAAGCGCTCTACGCGCCACCCCGGGAAGAGGAGGTGGTGGCCTGCCCTCCCCCAGAGGAGAAGACCGAAACAGCAATGGCCAATCAAACCAGTGTGGACGAGGAGACCTTGCAGCTCTACAACCGGTTGCGGCAACTGCCCACCGACACCTGGTTCGAGTTCAACGCGGGCACGGATGAAAGCTACCGGGCAAAACTCTCCTGGTACAACCCCATGACCGATCATTTCCTGTTCATGACGCCACGTGGCCGCAAATCGATGCTGGTGGACATCGCCAAGCTGGCCAAGGGCATCCAGACCGGCAGCGTGGTCTACTTCACCGATATCAAGCAATCCTTCTGGAACCGTGCGATGAACAAGATCCGTTCCCTGCTCGAGAAGGAGGAGTTGCCCGTCACCGGGTCGGCAAAGGCATGAAAGAACTGAGAAAACATCCCCGCTACATGGTGCGCGGCACCATCCAGGCAATCAACATGCTTACCGGTCGTTCCATTGGTGTACTGATCAACCTCTCCGCCGGCGGGTTCATGCTCATGTGCGGCAAGGACGCGCCCCATGGCGGGGACATCCTGCAGCTGCACCTGTTGGATCCCAAGGAGGGCCGGCTGGATGTCATCATCGGCGCCTCCTGCGTCTGGCGGGAGGAGGCCAGTGCCACCGACAGCTATTGGGCGGGATTCAAGTTCATCGACGTATCCCCGGAGGCGGGCAAGGCACTGGACCTTTTCCTGGAAAAGCTGGCCCGCCAGGCCCAGGGCGGCCGTTGACGTCAAAACCGCTTTTGTTGTAGCTTCCGACTATAATAAACAAGGGGATAGGTCATCATCCCCGACACAAAAAGGAGCCTCTGATTTAATCCTGAACGAAGCAGACCGGACTCTTCTGGGTCGAGTACAAGGCGAAGTTCGCAGTCAATAGCAGGCTATTTGGCAAGAACCTCAACGCAGTAATCGGGCCGAAGGGGGAACAAGATGCAAGTTCATGGATTGGATCGGAGGCTCAAAAACACCAATCCACCAATGGAAACTGCAGGAGGAACGATCATGCCCAGCGGGGTTGTAAAGTGGTTCAATAACGCAAAAGGGTACGGTTTCGTCACGCCCGACGATGGCGACGAGGATGTCTTCGTCCACTTCTCGGCCATCGAGATGGAAGGCTACAAGACTCTCAAGGAGGGTCAGGCCGTGGAATTCGATATCGAGGAAGGTCCGAAAGGGCTGCATGCCCAGAACCTGCGCCATGCGGAGAGCGCCGACAGCGGCGACTGACCGACCAGCCGATCGAAACCCGAAAACGGGAAAGCCTGTCCTTGCGACAGGCTTTCCCGTTTTGGCCGTTGGTTACATGTGGGCGATCATCGCCTCGCCGAACCCGGAACAGCTCACCAGGGTGGCCCCTTCCATCAGCCGTTCGAAATCGTAGGTGACGGTCTTGGCCTGGATGGCCCCTTCCATCCCCTTGATGATGAGATCGGCCGCCTCGGTCCAGCCCATGTGGCGCAGCATCATCTCGGCGGAGAGGATCAGGGAGCCGGGGTTGACCTTGTCCTGGCCGGCATACTTGGGCGCGGTGCCATGGGTCGCCTCGAACATGGCCACGGTGTCGGAGAGGTTGGCCCCCGGGGCGATGCCGATGCCCCCCACCTGGGCCGCCAGGGCGTCGGAGATGTAGTCGCCATTGAGATTGAGGGTGGCGATCACGTCGTACTCTTTCGGCCGCAGCAGGATCTGCTGCAGGAAGGCGTCGGCGATCACGTCCTTGATGACGATCTCCCTGCCGCTCTTGGGGTTCTTGAAGGTGCACCAGGGGCCGCCGTCCAGCTCCACCGCACCGAACTCCTCTTTCGCCAGCTCGTAGCCCCACTCCTTGAAGGCCCCCTCGGTGAACTTCATGATGTTGCCCTTGTGCACCAGGGTCACCGAGTCACGGTCGTTGTCGATGGCATACTGGATCGCCTTGCGCACCAGCCGCTTGGTGCCCTCGCTGGAGACCGGCTTGACGCCGATGCCCGAGGTGGCGGGGAAGCGGATCTTGGTGACCCCCATCTCGTTCTGCAGGAAGTCGATCACCTTCTTCACCTCCTCGGAGCCCGCCGGCCATTCGATGCCGGCATAGATGTCCTCGGAGTTCTCCCGGAAGATCACCATGTCGGTGTACTCGGGATGGCACAGTGGGCTGGGCGTGCCGGCGAAATAACGCACCGGGCGCAGGCAGACGTAGAGATCGAGCACCTGCCGCAGGGTGACGTTGAGCGAGCGGATACCGCCGCCCACCGGGGTGGTGAGCGGCCCCTTGATGGAGACCACGTATTCGCGCACCGCATCGAAGGTCTCCTCCGGCAGCCAGTTGTCGCCGCCATACACCTTCACCGCCTTCTCGCCGGCATAGATCTCCATCCAGGCGATGGCGCGCTGGCCCCCATAGGCCTTCTCCACGGCGGCATCCACCACCTTCTTCATCACCGGGGTGATGTCCACGCCGATGCCGTCCCCCTCGATGAAGGGCACGATGGGGCGGTCGGGCACGTTGAGGCTGTTGTCGGGATTGACGGTGATCTTCTCGCCGTCGGCAGGAATCTCGATCTTTTCGTAAGACATGGAAGGCTTCCTTCTTTCTGGTATGGTAAATGGCGCATTTTATCACCCAGGTGTCGCGAGATCGGATCAGCTGCCGCGGACGCCGGGAACACGTCGTCCAAGACTGAGGTCACCGAAAAGCGGGGGTGGGAGCCTGCCCGGAAAACTTCGGAGGCAGGGATGCCGACGCAGTGCCTACGAGGACGTATTCACGGCGGTTTTCTGGGCAGGCACCCGCCCCCGCTCCAGGTTGTATGACGTTGCCCCCTGCAGACGCCCAGCTTCCGGACAAACCATGTCCCGTCTGGTTCTCCTCAACAAGCCCTATGGTGTCCTTCCCCAGTTCACCGACCGGGAGGGGCGGCCCACCCTGGCCGACTATCTGCCCCTGAAAGGGGTCTATCCCGCCGGCCGGCTGGACCGTGACAGCGAGGGACTGCTGCTGCTCACCGACGACGGCGGGCTGGCCCACCGTCTCACCCACCCCCGCAAGCGCACCTGGAAGAAGTACCTGGTCCAGGTGGAGGGCGACCCCGCCGAAGCCGAGCTGGACCCCTTGCGCCAGGGGCTGATGCTCAAGGATGGCCCCACCCTGCCCGCCAGGGCGAGGATCATCCCCGAGCCGGAACTCTGGCCCCGCCAGCCAACGGTGCGCTTTCGCAAGTCGGTGCCCACCCGCTGGCTGGAGATCCAGCTCCAGGAGGGGCGCAACCGCCAGGTCCGGCGCATGACCGCCGCCATCGGCTTTCCCACCCTGCGGCTGGTGCGGGTGGCCATCGGCCCTTACCGGCTGAAACGGCTGCAGCCGGGTGAGTGGATCCTGCTCCACCGGTGAGCCGTCCAGGGGAGGCCAACGCGCCACCGCCCCTGATAGAATTCATGCATGAACTGCCCCATCCGCGTCACCGTCGCCGCCGTCATCGAACGGGCGGGCCGATTCCTGCTGGTGGAGGAGCGCATCGACGGTCGGACCGTCTTCAACCAGCCCGCCGGCCACCTGGAACGGGGCGAATCACTCCTGGAGGCGGTACGGCGCGAAGTGCTGGAGGAGACCGCCCACCCCTTCGAACCCCGCGCCCTGGTGGGGGTCTACCAGTACGAGCTGCCAAGCAGGTCGCGCACCTACGTCCGCTTCTGCTTCAGCGGAGAGGCGGGTGAAGCGCTGCCCGGCAGGCGGCTCGACGACGAGATCATCGCCACCCACTGGCTCACCCTGGAAGAGATTGGGGCGCGCGGGGAACTGCTGCGCAGCCCCATGGTCCTCCAGGGCATCCACGACCACCTGGCGGGCAGCGCCCTGCCCCTGGACAGCCTGCACCATCTCCATCCATGAGCAAGGGAAAAGTGATCGTCGGCCTCTCCGGCGGCGTCGATTCCGCCGTGGCCGCCCTGCGTCTGAAAGAGGCCGGCTGGCAGGTGGAGGGGCTGTTCATGAAGAACTGGGAGGAGGACGACGAGGAAGGCTACTGCGCCGCCGCCGAGGACCTGGCCGACGCCCGCCAGGTGGCTGACGCCCTGGGCATCCCGCTGCACACGGTGAACTTCGCCGGCGAGTACTGGGACCGGGTGTTCGAGCATTTTCTGGCCGAGTACCGCGCCGGCCGCACCCCCAACCCCGACGTGCTCTGCAACCGCGAGATCAAGTTCCGCGCCTTTCTCGACCACGCCCTGGGGCTGGGCGCCGACCGCATCGCCACCGGCCACTACGCCCGCCTCTCGGAGGGCGAGCCGCGGCGGCTGCTGCAGGCTGCGGACGCCAACAAGGACCAGACCTATTTCCTCTACATGGTGCCCCAGCAGGCCCTGCGGCACACCCTCTTTCCCCTGGGCGACCTCACCAAGCCCGAGGTGCGTCGGATGGCCGAGGCGGCCGGCTTCGCCAACTGGCGGAAGAAGGACTCCACCGGCATCTGCTTCATCGGCGAGCGCCGCTTCCGCGACTTCCTGGCCCGCTACCTGCCGGCCCGGCCGGGGGAGATGGTCACCCCCGAAGGGGAGGTGATCGGCACCCACCAGGGGCTGATGTACTACACCCTGGGCCAGCGCCAGGGGCTGGGCATCGGTGGCGTGGCCGGCCACCCGGAGGCGCCCTGGTTCGTGGTGGCCAAGGAGCTGGAGAACAACCGGCTGGTGGTGGCCCAGGGCCACGACCACCCCCTCCTCTACCGCAACACTCTGGAGGCGGAGCAGCTCCACTGGCCCGCCGGCGCCCCGCCGGCGACGCGCTTCCGCTGCCAGGCCCGCTGCCGCCACCGCCAGCCGCTGCAGGGGTGCGAGGTGGAGATCGGGGGCGACACCATGACCGTGCATTTCGACCAGCCCCAGCGGGCCATCACCCCCGGCCAGTCGGTGGTACTCTATGATGCCGGCGAGTGCCTGGGTGGAGGCATCATCCGGTGAGCGGCAGATACAGTGACAGCGACCACATCCTGGCCCTGGCGGGGGTCTTCCAGGGAGCGCGCATGACCTTCGAGCTGGCGCGCGTGGGCCATACCGACGAGAAGATGCTGGAAGCGAGCGTCGCCACCCTCTTCGTCACTCACCCACAGACGGTGATGGCGGTCTACGGCAGCGCCGCCAACCTGGAGATGGGGCTGCGCCATTTCATCTTCCAGCTATCCAGCCCCCAGGACCGCAATCCCGAGGTGACCCGCTACAGCATCCAGCTGCTGCAGCTGGGTCAGAAGCTCCACCAGGACAGCGCACGCCTGCAGGCCCTGGGAGAGGCGCTGGACAACTTCCAGTCCCGGGCGGAAGCCTTCGAGTTCGACCGCGACACCCGCTACAGCCAGCTTGCCGGGATCTACCAGGAACATATCAGCACCCTCTCTCCCCGCATCATGGTGCAGGGGGACCCGGCCAACCTGCAGCGGGGCGACATCGCCGACCGCATCCGCACCGCCCTGCTCTGCGGCGTGCGCTCGGCCCATCTCTGGTACCAGTGCGGCGGGCGGCGCTGGCACCTGCTCACCCGTCACCGGCGGCTGCTGAAGGCAGCCAGGGAGCTGGCCGGGCAGATGGATCAGGAGTGAGAGCCGTCGTTCTCCCCGGCGGGCACTACATGCTCCAGGCCTGCCCGGTCATGCGCCAGGGCAGCGGCCGCCAGCGCCTGGCCCAGGCTGACGCCCCCGTCGTTCATCGGCACCCGGGCGGGCACCAGCACCTCCAGCCCGGCCCGTTCGAGCCGCTCCACCACCGCCTCCAGCAGCAGCCGGTTCTGGAACACCCCGCCTCCCAGCGCCACCCGCTCCAGCCCCCGGGAGCGGCACAACCCGATGGCGGTGTCGGCCACCGCCCGGCCGAAACCGGCGTGGAAGCGGGCCGCGATCACCGGCGCCGGCGTGCCCCGGGCCAGATCCTGCAGTAGCGCGTTCCACAAAGGGCGGTATCCCGCCACCCCGTTGGAAATCTCCAGTGGATAGCCTGCTTCCGCCGCCTCCTCCATGCGGGGGGCGGCCAGCGCCTCCAGCTCCATGGCTGCCGCCCCCTCGTAGGGCGCCGACTCGCGGCAGACGTCCAGGGCCGCCGCCACCGCATCGAACAGCCGGCCGGCGGAGGAGGCGGGAGGCGCGTTGAGGCCCCGCGCCATCATCTGCCGCAAGGCTTCCAGGGGGCGCTGCTCCAGCCAGCGCACCAGCTCCAGGTCGCCGAAGGCCCGCTTCACCCGCTCCCAGCCCAGCGCCTGCTCCAGATGGGCGAAGGTGTTGCGCCAGGGTTCGCGGACGGCCTGTTCGCCTCCCGGCATGGGCACCGCGGGAAGGGCCGCCAGTCGTTGGTAACCCCTGTAGTCGGCCAGCAGGAACTCGCCGCCCCAGAGGCTGCCGTCGTCCCCCAGCCCCAGGCCATCCAGGGCCACCCCCAGCACCGGGCCCTGCTCCCTGCCGTGCCCCTGCTCGGCCAGGGTGGCGAGAAGATGGGCGTGGTGGTGCTGCACCTCCACCAGGGGCACCCCCAGCTCCGCCGCCAGCTCCTGACCGAAACGGGTGGCCAGGTAATCGGGATGCAGGTCCACCGCCACCAGCTCCGGGGTGAAGCGGAACAGGTCCCGGTAATGCTGCAGCATCCGGCGGTATTCGCGCCAGGTGCGGGCCTCCGCCAGGTCCCCCAGGTGCTGGGAGAGGATCGCCCGGCCCCGGTCCAGCAGGCAGAAGGTGCTCTTGAGTTCCGCCCCCAGCGCCAGCACCCGGGGCGTCCTTCCGAATCCCGCCGGCAGGGGCAGCGGCTCCGGGGCATATCCCCGGGCGCGGCGCAGCAGGCGCGGCCTTCCGGCCATCACCCGCGCCACCGAGTCGTCCAGCCGGGTGAGGATCTCCCGGTCGTGCAGCAGGAAGGCGTCGGCGATGCCGGCCAGCCGCTGCCGCGCCTCGTCGTTGCCGATGCACTGCGGCTCCTCGCTGCGATTGCCCGAGGTGAGCACCAGGGGACGCTCCAGCTGCGCCATCAGCAGGTGATGCAGCGGTGTATAGGGCAGCAGGAAACCGAGGTTGTGCTGGCCCGGTGCCAGTGACGGTGCCAGCGGCTCCCCCGCCTTGGGCAGCAACAGGATGGGCGCGGCGCTGGAACGGAGCGGCTCCTCGGCCCCGGGCTCCAGCCGCGCGTGGCGCCCCATCATCTCCAGGTCCCGGGCCAGGAGGGCGAAAGGCTTGCGGTAACGGTTCTTGCGCCGGCGAAGCTCCGCCACCGCCTGCTCGTTGCCGGCATCGCAGGCCAGGTGGAAACCGCCGATCCCCTTCACCGCCAGGATGCCGCCCTGTTTCAGGATGCGCACCGCCTCCGCCAGCGGGTCACCCGGCAACGGCGCTCCCCCCGCCTGCTCCAGCCACAGGCGGGGGCCGCAGTCGGGGCAGGCGTTGGGCTGGGCATGGAAGCGGCGGTCGGCGGGATCCTCGTACTCCGCCCGGCAGCGGGGGCACATGGGAAAGACCGCCATGCTGGTGTTGGCGCGGTCATAGGGAATGGCGCGGACGATGGAGAAGCGCGGACCGCAGTGGGTGCAGTTGGTGAAGGGATAGCGGTGGCGCCGGTCCCGGGGATCGAAGATCTCCCGCAGGCAGTGGGAACAGGTGGCGGCATCGGCAGGAACGCCGGTGTGCACCTCCCCCTCCCGGCTGGCGACGATGGCAAAGCCGTCCGGCGGCTCCCCCGTCAGCGGGGTGTTTTCGATCCCCTCGATGCGGGCCAGGGGCGGCAGCTCCTGGTGCAGCGACCGCAGAAACCGGCGCCGTTGCGCCGCCTCCCCCCAGAGCTCCACCACCACCCCTTCGGCGTCGTTCCAGACCCGGCCGCGCAGCCCCAGCCGCTGCGCCAGGCGCCACACCGTGGGGCGGAAGCCCACCCCCTGCACCGTTCCCCGGATGCGGAGCCGTTCACCCGTGCCGGCGTTCTTCATCCCCGTGCCCGGGCTTGGTCCAGTCCAGCCGCCGGTGCAGCGCCAGGGTGGGCGGTGTGCGCGCCTTGGGCACCTTGTGCACGAAATGGTGGCGCGCCACGTGGTAGCTGGGATCGAAGCCGTAGAAGTTGAGCCGCATCCGCTCCAGCTCCTGCGTCCGGTAGCTGGCCAGGGGGCGTTTCGCCTCGTCCCGTTCGCGCTCCCGGCGCTTGGCCTCCAGCAGCGACGCCAGCTCCGGGGAGGCGGCCAGGCGGGCCGCCCGCTCCCGCACCCCGGCCAGGAAATCGGGCGCCTCGACCCGCTCGTCCACCAGCCCGCACGCCTGCGCCTCTTCCACCCCCATGGGAAGCCGGGCCTCCATGATGCGCCTGGCCTGCGCCTCGCCGGCGTGGCGCGGCAGCAGGTAGGTCCAGTACTCGGAGCCGTAGAGGTTGCCCATGTCCTTGTAGTGGGGATTGAGGATCACCCCGGGGCGCGCCCAGACCCGGTCGGCGGCGCGGGCCAGAAACACCCCGCCCGCTCCGGCGTTCCCCTGCAGGGCTGCGATGGTGATGCGGTCGGTGGTGGTGAGGATCGCTTCGGCCAGGTCGTCCACGGCGTTGATGTTGCGCCAGGACTCGTCCGCCGGGCTGGGCGCCGCCTCGATGCGGTTGAGATCCATGCCGTTGGACCAGAAGTCGGGACCGCCCAGCAGCACCAGCACCCGGGTGGGGCGGCGGCAGGCCTCCCGGTAGGCCGCCAGCAGCGCTTGGCAGGCTTCGGTTCCCATGGCCCCGTTGTAGAAGGCGAAATGCAGATAGCCCACGCCGTCCGCCTCCTGGTAGCGGATGCGCCGGGGCGCCCCCTCCAGCTCCGGCAGGGACAGCGCCGCCTCGCCCAGCACCTGCACCGTCGGCAGCTTGAAGGGATTGGCCCCCAGGGGGTCGCGCAGGTGGCCGATCCAGACCGCCCCATCCCGGGTGGCCCGGCAGAGAAATTCGCCACTGCGGCCCAGCAGCGCGCCGGGCGGCCCCGACAACCCCGGCGCCGGATGGGCGTCGTAGAGATACAGCTCGCGCCCGGCCAGCCGGTCCCGCACCCCCGGGAAGCCGTCCGCGCTGCGGATCTTGCGCAGCACGGTGGCGGTGTCGTCCTGTTGCCAGTGGATGGCCCTTTCCTCCTGCCGTAGCAGGGGACGCTCCCGTACCACCAGGCCAGGCCAGCGACCCTGCGGCACCGGCCGCTGATCCCCCGCCTCCCACTTCTCCACCGCCTCCAGCACCGCGGCGACCGCCGCTTCGGTCACCTCGTGACGGTAGAGGGAGGACTTAGTGACTTCGCGCATCTGGAAACTGCGGCTGGCCCAGATGGGGCCGCCATCCAGCACCTGGTTGGCCTGGAGTACGGTGACCCCCCACTCCTTTCGCCCCTCGAGAATGGCCCGATCCAGCGCGGAGGGGCCGCGATCCCCGGGCGGACCGGGATGCACCACCAGGCAGCAGTGGTTGCGCCACACCGACTCGGGAATGGCACGTTTCAGGAAGGGGGCCAGCACCAGGTGGGGCTGGAACAGCTCCACCGCCTCGCAGGTGAGGGCGTCGTTGACATCGAACTCCACCGACAGCTGGTGGCCGCGCCGCCGCAGCTCCACGAACAGCCGCTGGCTCAGACTGTTGAAGGCGTGCACCAGCAGCAGGATGCGCATCAGCAGATCCGCGGCAGCTGCTCGCCGGCCAGCCAGTCCACCACCCGGCTGCCGCCGAAGCGGGTCTCCATCTGCACCAGGCAGCTCTCGTCCGCCACCACCTCGCCGATGCGGGCCGCCCGAGCCCCCAGGGGATGGCGGCGCATCGCTTCCAGCAGGGACTCTGCATCCTCCGGCGCGCAGATGCAGACCAGCCTGCCCTCGTTGGCCACGTGCAGGGGATCCAGCCCCAGCAGCTCGCAGGCGGCGGCCACGCCCGCTTCCACCGGGATGCTCTCCTCCCGCAGCCGCATCCCCACCCGCGACTGCCGCGCCAGTTCGTTGAGGGTGGCCGCCAGCCCGCCCCGGGTGGGGTCGCGCAGGCAGTGGATCCCCGGCGCCGCCGCCACCATCTCCGCCACCAGGCCGTGGAGCGCGGCGGAGTCGGACTGGATGGCGGTCTCGAAGCCGAGATGCTCCCGGCTGGCGAGGATGGCCACGCCGTGGTTGCCGATGGGGCCGCTGAGCAGGATGGCGTCGCCGGGTCGGGCCCGGTCGCCGGAGATCTCCACCCCTTCCGGCACCACGCCGACGCCGGTGGTGGTGATGAAGACCCCGTCGGCCTTGCCCCGCTCCACCACCTTGGTGTCGCCGGTGACCACCGCCACCCCCGCTTCCCGGCAGGCGCGCGCCATGCTGGCCACGATGCGCTCCAGGGACTCCAGGGGAAAGCCCTCCTCCAGCACGAAGGCGGCGCTGAGCCAGAGGGGGCGGGCGCCGGCCATGGCCAGGTCGTTGATGGTGCCGTGCACCGAGAGGGAACCGATGTCGCCGCCGGGAAAGAAGAGCGGCGACACCACGTGGCCGTCGGTGCTCATCACCATGCGCCCCGCCTCCACCGGAAACTGCGCCTGGTCGTTTCCCTGGCGCAGCAGGGGGTTGTCCAGGTGGCGCAGGAAAAGCGCCTCCACCAGGCGCGACATGGCGCGGCCGCCGCTGCCGTGCACCATCTCCACCCGGCCGCTGGCGAGCAGGGGATCGCGGCTCATGCCGCGCTCTCCCGCGCCTGCCGGAAGCGACCGTAGGTCCAGTAGGCGGCGCAGGCGCCCTCGGAGGAAACCATGCAGGAGCCCTTGGGATCGTCCGGGGTGCAGGCGGTGCCGAAGAGGCGGCAGTCGGTGGGCTTGCGTGTGCCGCGCAGGATGGCGGGACAGAGACAGCCGCGCACCTCGCGGGAGGGATGATCCGACAGGGGGAAGCGGCGCTCGGCGTCCAGCTCGGCATGATCGCCCTTGATGCGCAGGGCGCTGTAGGGCACCTCCCCCAGCCCCCGCCACTCGAAGCTGCGGCGCAGCTCGAAGAACTCCGCCACCAGCGCCTTGGCCCGGGCGTTGCCCTCGCGGCTCACCACCCGGGTGTACTGGTTCTCCACCCGGGCCTGCCGGCGGTTCACCTGGCGGATCAGCATGCGCACCGACTGCATCACGTCCAGGGGCTCGAAGCCGGCGATGACCACCGGCTTCTGGTACTCCTCGGCGAAATATTCATAGGGGCGGCTGCCGATGATGGCGCTCACGTGGGAGGGGCCGAGAAAGCCGTCGATCACCACCGGCTCCATCTCCCGCAGCTCCGGCGCGTCGAGAATGCGCTGGATGGCCGAGGGTGTGAGCACGTGGTTGCAGAAGACGCTGAAGTTCTCCAGCCCCTCCGCCTCGGCCTGTTGCAGGGCCACCGCCGTGGGCGGAGTGGTGGTCTCGAAACCGATGGCGAAGAAGACCACCTGCCGCTGGGGATTGTCGCGGGCCACCTGCAGGGCATCGCGGCTGGACCAGACCATGCGCACGTCGCCGCCGGCCGCCTTCACCTGCAGCAGGCTGCGGCGACCGCCGCCGGGGACCCGCATGGCGTCGCCGTAGCTGCAGAGGATCACGTCGTGCCGCTCCACCAGCTCGATGGCGGCATCGATGCGGCCGGTGGGCAGCACACAGACCGGGCAACCCGGACCATGCACGAAGCGGACGTTGTCCGGCAGCAGCGCCTGCACCCCGTAGCGGAAGATGGCATGGGTGTGGCCGCCGCAGAACTCCATGAAGCGGTATTCCCGCTCCGGGTCCGCCTCCCGCGCGATGGCCCCGGCCAGTTTGCGGGCCGTGCTGCCGTCGCGGAACTCCTCGATGTACTTCATCGCGCCTTACCCGGCCATGGACTGCAATCGCCGAAGCTTGTCATCCGGACGGCTCCAGCCCCGCTTCCGCCAACAGCGCCAGGGTGCGTTCCGCCTCCTCCGGGCTCACCCGGGCCAGGGCGTACCCCACGTGCACCAGCACGTAGTCCTCCACTTGCACCCCCTCCACCAGCGCCAGGGAGATCTCCTTGCGCACCCCGCCCAGCTCCACCGTGGCTAGTTCACCGTCGATGGCGATCACCCGGGCGGGCAGGGCCAGGCACATGGCTCAGGCCCCGATGCGGCAGAGCTCGTGGGCAGCCAGCAGCCAGCGCCGCCAGGCCTCCATCCCCTCGCCGGTGGTGGCCGAGAGCTGCAGCACCCGGATGCGCGGGTTGACCCTGCGGGCATATTCGATGCACCGCTCCACATCGAAATTCAGATAGGGCAGCAGGTCGATCTTGTTCAACAGCATGAGATCGGCGGCATGGAACATGTCGGGATACTTCAGCGGCTTGTCCTCCCCCTCGGTGACCGATAGGATCACCACCTTGTGCGCCTCCCCCAGATCGAAGGCGGCGGGGCAGACCAGGTTGCCCACGTTCTCGATGAAGAGCAGGCTGTCGCGCTCCGGCTGCAGGCTCTCCAGGGCGTGGCCCACCATGTGGGCGTCCAGGTGGCACCCCTTGCCGGTGTTCACCTGGATCGCCCGGGCGCCGGTTTCACGAATGCGTTCGGCGTCCTGGCTGGTCTGCTGGTCCCCCTCGATCACCGCCACTGGCGGGCCTTCTTCCAGCTCGGCGATGGTGCGGGTGAGCAAAGTGGTCTTGCCGGAACCGGGGCTGGAGACCAGGTTGAGGGCCAGGATGCCCCGTTCCGCCAGCCAGCGCCGGTTGGCGGCGGCGTACTGGTCGTTCTTGGCGAGAATGTCCTGCTCCACCTGCACCATGCGCGCCTGGCTCATGCCGGGGGCATGGGCGCGGGCCGGTCCCTGGCCGTAGTGGTGCACCGCGGGGATCTCCTCCCCGTGGTGGGGATGGTGGTGCCCATGTCCCTCCTCCAGCCGCACCTCCCCTTCTCCGCAACCGCAAACGGTACACATCATTCCACCTCCAGTTCCTTCACCCGCATCTGTTCCCCGCCGGTGACCTGCAGCCGGTAGCCGCCGCAGGCGGGACAGGGATCGAAACGCTGCTGCACCTCCACCGTGCGCCCGCAGTCCAGACACCAGCCTTCCCCCGGAATCTCCAGGATCTCCAGGCGGGCGCCCTCGGCCAGGGTGCCGCGCACCACCACGTCGAAGCAGAAGCGCATCGCCTCCACCTCCACTCCGGAGAGCCGCCCGATCTCCAGCCAGACCGTCTTCACCCGCTGGAAGCCCTGCCGGCGCGCCTCCTCCTCGAGGATCTGCACCACCCCTTCACAGAGCGACATCTCGTGCATCAGGGAACCTCTGATCTAATCCTGGACGAAGCAGGTTGTTCCCCTCCGGTTCGAGTACAAGGCGAAGTTCGCAGCCAATAGCAAGTATTGGCAAGAACTTCAACGCAGTAATCGGGCCGGAGGGGGACAAGATGCGAGTCCATGTAAGAGGTTCCTTAGCCTACCTCGAGATCATAACGCACACAGGGATCCACGGCATCGATCACCAGCTCTGCCTGGCGGCGGATCTCATCCGGCGCGCCCCGCAGGCCGGAGAGCGCCTGCGCCGCCACCCCCCGTGGATGGAAGTTCCACTCGGTGGGTGCCAGGATGGCCCAGTGCGTCACCCGGTTCCCCTGCAGCTTCACCGCGTGATGAAGCCGGCCCCGCGCCGCCTCCACCCGCCCCAGGCCCGGGGCCGGACGCGCCATTTCGCAAGAAGCGGCTTCGGGGCGGGTCAGCAGCTGCGCCAGCTCCACCAGCCGGGCCACCAGGCGCAGTCCCAGCCCCCGCCCCCAGGCGGCCTCCAGCGCCGACAGCAGGGGATGGCGGGTGCGCGCCAGGCTCCCGGTCTCCCGGCACCGTCCCTCCCAGACAGGGCGGGCGAGAAACCCAGGATCCTCCATGCTTTCCTTCAGCCCACTTCCAGGCAACGGCGGCAATGGCGCCGTCTCCGCCCGCCCCACCCCCTGCCACTGCTGCTGGAGCAGCAGGCGCAGCAGGCGTGCCGGCAGGGTGTCGCTGGCTTCGATCCAGGCCAGCAGCGCCGCCTCGCTGTTCCGTTCCAGCCAGGATTCCGGGGGTTCCCCCAGCACCACCTCACGCACCAGGCTGTTCAATCCAGTGGCAATTTCGCCCTCCCCATCCCAGAGAGATTCCAGGCGGGCTCCAAGCTGCAGGGCCTCCCTCGCCGGCAGCCGGGCAATGGCCTGCCGTTGCAGCCGGTGCACCTCCCCGGCGAGCCCGGTGGCGGGCTTCTCCCCCAGAAAAACGGGCCAGCGCAGAAAGACGTGCCAGAGATGTTCGCGCAGAGTCTCCAGCCGCACCAGTACCTCCCGCAGCCTTTCGGTGGCCGGCTCCAGCGGGAGGCCCAGGGCTCCTTCCACCGCCCGCACCCCGGCCACCGCCTGGGCGGTGCCACAGACCGAGAAAAGCAGCGGCAGCGCCAGCAGCGCCTCTTCCGCCATCTTGCCGTGAAAGGCGCGGCTCGCCTGGAGCTGACGGGAGGAGTGGATCTGGACGCCGCGCACCACTGCCCCGTCGGTTTCGAGGCGGATCCGCAGGCGGCCTTCGAATTCCATGGAAAAGGGGCGGTCCCGCTACTCCTGTACCAGCATGGACATGCGCACCAGCTCCGCCAGGGAACCGGCCTGCATCTTGTCCATCACCTTGGCACGGTGGGCCTCCACCGTCTTGGCGGAGACCCCCAGGGCGGAGGCGATCTCCTTGTTGGACTTGCCGGCGGTGACCATCTCCATCACCTCGTGCTCGCGCGGCGTGAGGGTGGCCATGCGCGCCGCCAGCTCAGCCCGAAGCGCCTGCTTTGCACGCTGCTTCTCGTTCACCGCCAGGGCGTTGCGGATGGCGTCCAATAACAGCTCGTCGTTGAAGGGTTTCTCGATGAAGTCGATGGCCCCCTCCTTCATCGCCCGCACCGACATGGGCACGTCACCGTGGCCGGTGATGATGATCACCGGGATGTTGATCTCGTTGCGGCGCAGATACTCCTGCAGCTCCAGCCCGCTCATGCCGGGCATGCGCACGTCCAGCAGCAGACAGCCGGAACGGCCGGGATAGTAACTATCGAGGAAGGATTCCGCGGATTCGTGGCACTCCACCGGCAGCCCCACCGACTCGATGAGCCAGCGCAGAGAGTTGCGCATGGCCTCGTCATCGTCCACCACGAAGACGGTGGGCGGCGGTGCGCTGTCGCTCTGGTTCATGAAACCCTGCTCTCCATTGCCGACTCGCTCAGCGGCAGTTCCACGGTGAAGATGGCGCCCCGTCCAGGGACCGAGCGGGCGCTTATTCTACCATTGTGCTCGGTGACGATGGTCTGGCTGATGGAGAGCCCCATGCCCATGCCGCTCTTCTTGGTGGTGAAGAAGGGGTCGAACAGGTGCTTGAGATCTTCCGGTGAAATGCCGGTACCGTTGTCCTGCACCTCGATGTAGGCCTGCCCCTCGGAGGTGATCCCGGTGGATACGATGAGCCGCCGGCTCTCCATCTCCCGCCCCTCCAGGGCATCCAGGGCATTGCGCAGCAGATTCAGGATCACCTGCTCGATCTGCACCGGATCCACCCTGGCCACCACCGGAGCGGGGCTGAGACGGGATTCCACCGCCACTCCCAGCCGCTTGCGCTCGTGGGAAAGCAGCGCGCAGGCATCCGACACCAGCAGGTTGAGGTCCACCTCCTCCCGTACCGGCTGCTTCCGCGCCACCATGCTTCTCAGCCGCTTGATGATCTCGCCGGCCCGCCGCGCCTGGGCCGCGATCTGCTCCATGGCGGCGATGAGTTCCTCCTTCTCTCCGATGCCCAGCCGCAGGCGGCGGGCACAGCCGTTGGCGAAATTGACGATGGCCGACAATGGCTGGTTGAGCTCATGGGCGATGCCGGTGGCCATCTCCCCCATGGTACTCAGGCGGGAGACGTGGATCAGCTCGTTCTGCCGATGGCGCGCCTCCTCCTCCGCCCGCCGTACCGCGGTGATGTCGCGGCCATAGACGTTCACATAGTCCAGATCCGGCACCGGCGCCAGCAGCAGGGAATAGATGCCGTCGTGGGTGGTCACCTCCACCTCCCGGGAACGGCCGCCGTTCAGCACCTCCTCCACCACCCGCTTCCAGTAGATGGGCACCGTCTGCATGCGGCCGCAACCCCAGTACTCCAGCAATGGGTCGCTGGCCCGGTTGGCATAGATCACCACCCCGGGACGGTTGATGCGCAGCACCGGCATGGGACTTTCGGCGGGAAAGGCCGCCAGGCTCTCGATCTCCCGGGCCTGGCGCTGCCGCTCGGAGATGTCACGGATGTAGGTGGTGAAGAGCAGCTGGTTCTCCAGTCGCACCGGCTTGATGGCCACCTCCACCGGGAGGATACGACCCTCCTTGCTGCGCGCGGTGAGGGTCCGCAACACCGGCTGTCCGGACTCCCCCTGCTCGCGTTGGCTGTCGGCCAGCAGGCTGTTGAAGGCCTGGCGGGAGCCCCGGTCGAAGATGAGTTCGTCCAGTTTTCGTCCACTGGCCTCCTCCTGCCGGTAACCGAACACCTGCTCCGCAGTGGGGTTGAAATCGACGATGCGGCCGTACTGATCGATGGTGACGATGGGGTCCAGGGAGGCGTCCAGCACTGCGGTCTTGAGCGCCTCACGCTCCTCGATCTCGGCGGTGTAATGCTCCCGCATCTCTTCCCTGGCCCTCATTACGGCCTGGGTGAAACTGCGGATCCAGTCTTCCATGATCAACAGGCGGTTGCCGCCACGAGGCGCCGGCTGCTCGATGTGCAGGGCGCGGCTGGAAAAATCCGCCACCCGTTCCAGCAACCGGTTGATGCGATTGGAGACCAGTATGAAGAGCAGCACGAAGATCAGACCCACGATGGCCGCCCCGGTGAGGCGGTGGCGCCGTTCCACCGCGATGATGCGCGAACGGGTGGCGTCCACCAGGTCCCGCGGAATCAGGGTGGCGAAGAGCAGGTTGAGGGGGGTGTTGCCATACTCGAAGAAGGACTGCACCGTGGCCACATAGCGGTCCCGGATGGATGTCATGGGAGCCCCCTTCAGCAGGGGATCGTTGCCACTCGCCACCAGGATCACCTGGGCATCGCCATCCACCAGGGCCACCGTGATCTCGGAATCGGGCGCCCGCTGCTGGGAGGCATCCAGGAAACGGCTGTTCACCGGCACCAGCAGCACCAGGGAACCCATATGGTAATAGCTGGCATCCTCCACCCGTTCGGCGATGACCAGGTAGAGACTGCCGCTGAGGCGGGTCATATAGGCCGCCTGCTGCCCGGCGTTGGTGATGGCGTGCTTCAGTTCGGGCTCCGTCTCCTGCGGCAACGGCCGCCTGGCCAGCTGGTAGATCTCCCGAATCTTGCCACCAGTGTCGGCCAGAATGGCGTAATCAGGCTGTACGGGCAGGCCCTGAATGGCGGGGGCAGGCAGCCACAGAGGCTGCTCCTCACGATAGACCCGGGGCGGATCCTCGTCAGCAGAAAACCAGACCAGGGGCTCCAGGTAGTCGGCCATGCGCCTGTGGTTGGCCAACAGGCGGGCGGTGTTGATGTAGGACTGGACGAAGCTGTCAAAGCGCAGCATGGACTCCCGTGCCCGGGTCTCCAGCTGCGCCCGCAACTCCTCGCGGAAGATATTGCCGATGGCCCGGGTTTGGATGGGGTCGATGACGATCCACACCGCTGCAGCGGTGAGCAGACCGAAAAAGGCGGCCAGCACCGGCATTGGGACGCGGCGCAGCAGCTGCTTGAAAAGAGGACGGTGCGGCTCCCGCATGGAGCCAAGTGTACTATGTTGGGTTAAACTGCGCCCCCATGGTTTCTGCAACCCGATCGCCCGGCCTGCTGCGCCGGCTCGCCGCCCTGGTTTATGACACCATGCTGGTGCTGGCGCTGGTGGTAACCGCCTTCGCCCTGGTCTATCTTCCCCTGGCGCTGGGCTTCGGTTTGCGCGATCTCCAGGCCCACCCTGTTTACCGCCACCTGATGACCCTCTGGATGCTGACGGTGGCGGCGGGTTTCCACCTCTGGTTCTGGACCCACGGCGGCCAGACCCTGGGCATGCGCGCCTGGCGGTTGAAGCTGGTATCCGAAAATGGTGACACCGTGACCTTCCGGCAGGCCCTGGTGCGGTACCTGGTGGCGGCACTCTCCTGGCTTGCGCTGGGGCTGGGCTTTTTCTGGGTCTGGATCGACCCGCAGAAGCGGGCCTGGCACGACATCGCCTCGCACACGCGGCTGGTGCTGGTGGATCGGCGGGATCTTTGACCCCCTACCCCTTGACGCATATCAGAGGCACCAGCCTGGCCACCTTCCTGGCGAGTCCGGCGCGGTGGGCCGATTCCACCACTTCGGAGACCTCCTTGTAGGCCCCCGGCGCCTCTTCCGCGACCCCGCGCAGAGAGGGGCTGCGCACCAGGATGCCGCGGGCGGCCAATTCGTCCACCACCTGCCGGCCGTGCCAGCGGCGGGTGGCGGCGCGGCGGCTCATGGCGCGGCCGGCGCCGTGGCAGGCGGAGCTGAAGGCCAGCGCCTCCGACTGTGCGGTGCCGCAGAGAATGTAGGAGCCGGTGCCCATGGAGCCGCCGATGAGCACCGGTTGGCCTACCCCCCGCAGCGCCTCCGGCAGCTCGGGATGGCCGGGTCCGAAGGCCCGGGTGGCCCCCTTGCGGTGGACGAAGAGGCGGCGGCGCCCCCCCTCCACCTGGTGCCACTCCTCCTTGCAGGTGTTGTGGGAAACGTCGTAGAGCAGCGGCAGCGGGTGGCCGGGGAAGAGCCGGGCGAACACTTCGCGCACCAGCTGGGTGATGATCTGGCGGTTGGCCAGGGCGCAGTTGATGCCGGTGCGCATGGCGCCCAGGTAGGCGCGGCCCAGCGTCGAGTCGAGGGGCGCGCAGGCCAGCTCCCGGTCGGGCAGGCGGATGCCGTGGCGCGGCGCCTCCACCACCATGCGGCGCAGGAACTCGGTGCCGATCTGGTGACCCAGCCCGCGGGAGCCGCAGTGGATGCTCACCACGATGTCCCCCCGGGCCACGCCGTAGGTCCGGGCCACCGCCTCGTCGTACACCTCGGCCACCTCCTGCACCTCCAGGTAGTGGTTGCCCGAGCCCAGGGTTCCCATCTCCTGGCGCTGCCGCTCGCGCGCCCTGGCCGACACCTGCTCCGGCTCGGCCCCGGCCATGCAGCCCCGCTCCTCGGTGCGCTCCAGGTCGGCCTCCTCGCCGTAGCCCCGTTCCACCGCCCAGCGGGCACCGCCGCGCAGCATGGCGGTCATCTCGCGGTCGTTGAGCCGGATCAGCCCCTTGCTTCCGAGGCCGGCGGGGATGTTGTCAGCCAGGGCATCGGCCAGGCGCTCCTTGTAAGGCTCCAGCTCCTCCCGTGGCAGGCCGGTGAGCAGGGTGCGCACGCCGCAGGAGATGTCGAACCCCACGCCGCCGGCGGAGACCACCCCGCCCTGCTCCGGGTCGAAGGCGGCCACCCCGCCGATGGGAAAACCGTAGCCCCAGTGGGCGTCGGGCATGGCGTGGGAGGCCTTGACGATGCCGGGCAGGGTGGCCACGTTGCGCGCCTGCTCGAAGACCCGCTCGTCCATCCCCTCCAGCAGCGCCCGGCTGGCGAAGATCACCACCGGCACCCGCATACCTCCCCGGGGCGCCATCTCCCAGCGGTCGGCGCCCGACTCGACCAGCCCTTCCCTTTCGACGTTGCTCATACGTCCACCACGCACTGGGCGATCCAGAGCCCGTTCTCCCGCGCCACCTTCAGCTCGGTGTAGGTGGCGCCCTTCACCTCCACCGCCGGCTTGTGCTTCTGCCGGTCCACCGGCTCCCCCCAGGCGGTGCCCTCCAGCCGCTCCCCCTCGATGGTGACGGCGTAGCGGCCAAAGAGCAGGCTCCGGGTGCTCATCTCGTAAATGAGGGCGTTGAGCCAGTCCACAAGGAGCAGCTCCAGGTCTGGGGCATCGCAGGCCAGCTTCACCGCCTCCCTTGGCTCCACCAAGGCGGGATCGGTGACCACCCCGGTGAGGGCCAGTGCGGTCATCTCGAAGGCCTCTTCCGGGGTGGCGCCCATGCCGCGCACGCCGATGTCGGCCTGGTGCTGAAAGTGCTCCCAGCGCGCCAGGCTACTCATCGAACCTGCCCGTGGCGGCGTACTGCAGCCGCAGCCGGTTCCACTCGGCCAGCCGCGCCTGGATGCGGCCGTTGAAGCTCTCCGGCGGGAAGCGCCCCTGGGCGTCGGCCACCCCGGCCGGCAGGCCGGTGAGCAGCTCCATCGCCTGCTCCACATGGTCCACAACGTAGACGTGGAACAGCCCGCGGCGCGCCGCCTCCACCAGCTCCTGCCGCAGCATGAGGTCGCCGGCATGGACGGCGGGCAGGATCACGCCGTGGCTGCCGTCCAGCCCGCGCGCGCGGCAGAGATCGAAGAATCCCTCCACCTTGTCACAGACACCTCCCACCGCCTGCATCTGGCCGTGCTGGTTCACCGAGCCGGTGATCGCCAACGACTGGCGCAGCGGCAGGTCACCCAGCGCCGAGAGCAGGGCACAGAGCTCGGCCGCGGAGGCGCTGTCGCCCTCCACCAGCTCGTAGCTCTGCTCGAACACCAGAGTGGCCACCACCGGCAGGGGCTGGTGGCGGGCGTAGCGTGCGGCCAGGTAGGCGGTGAGGATCATCACCCCCTTGGAATGGATGGGGCCGCCCAGCTCGCTCTCGCGCTCGATGTCGACGAACTCGCCGCCCCCCAGGCGTGCGGTGGCGCTCACCCGGCTGGGCAGCCCGAAGGCGAAATCGCCCGCCTCGATGTGAACCAGGGCGTTCACCTGGGCCAACTGCAGGCCGCTGGTCTCCAGCCGCAGCACCCCCTTGAGGAGCGCCTCGCGCAACAGCTGGCGGGGCTGGTCCAGGCGGTGTTCGCGGGTCGCCAGCGCCCGCTCCACCTCGGCCGCCCCCACCCGGGAAAGACCGGCACCGGCCGCGGTCGCGTCGGCCTCACGCATCAGGTCGAGCAGGCTGTCCAGATGGAGGGAGATGCGGTCCCCCTCCTCGGTGCGTCTCACCTGCTCCTCGATGACCCGCTCCAGCGCGCCGCGGGAGAAGGGCCGCAGCCCCTCGCGCCGCTGCAGGCCGGCCGCCAGCCGCGCAAAGTGAAACTCGTTGTCGCCCTCCCGGGGCAGGGCCTCGGCAAAGTCCACCGCCACCTTGAACAGCAGCGAGAACTCGGGATCCTCCTCCTTCAGCAGGTAGAACTGCTCCCGCTCCCCCACCAGCACCACCTTGAGGTCGATGGGGATGGGCTCCGGGTCCAGGGTGCTGGGCACCGCCAGGCCAAGCTGGTGCTCCAGGGGCTCGATGCGCACCTCGCGGGCGCGCAGGGCCCGCTTGAGCGCCTCCCAGGCCAGCGGGTTCTGCAGCAGCTTCTCCAGCTCCAGCAGCAGGTAGCCGCCGTTGGCGCGGTGCAGGGCACCCGCCTTGATGAGGGTGAAGTCGGTCTCCAGGGCGCCCATGCGGGAGACATACTCCACCCGCCCCACCAGGTTCTGGTAGACCGGGTTCTCCTCGTGCACCACCGGCACGCCATCGATCCCGCCGTTGTCCACCAGCACGTTGACCCCAAAGCGGTGGAAACGGGGGTCCGAAGGGCGCGCTTCTCCTTCATCCTCCTGGCGGAAGAGATCGAGGTTGTCGATCACCTCCTCCTGCAGCGCCTCCAGCCACTCCACCAGGGCGGGAAAATCCTCCCAATGCTCCTTGAGGCGCCCCACCATCGGGCCCACCACCAGCTCCGCCGTCTCACGATCGAGCTCGTGGAGCTTCTGCTGGATCTCCAGCTGCCAGCGCGGCAGGTAGACCAGGGTCTCCTTGAGCACCTCCTTCATCTGTTCCAGGGCCGCGTCGATGCGCGCCCGCTCCGCCTTGGGCAGGGCCCGGTACTCTTCCGGCTCCAGCGCCTTTCCGTCCCGCTCGGGCATCAGGCTGTATCCCTCCTCGGTGCGCATCACCAGCACGCCCAGCTTCTCCCCCTGCTCCGACAGTTTCTGCGCCAGCTCGTCCTCCCGGTGCTCGAGCTGGTCGCGGATCTCGGCGGCCCGCCGCTGGTACTCGTACCCCTGGAAAGCAGCCGGGATGGCCAGCAACAGGTCCTCCATCAGCCTGCGCAGCGACGCCTGGAGCTGACTGCCCCGCCCGGCGGGAAGCGGCAATGCACGGGGCCGGTGGGGCTGCCGAAAATCATAGAGGTAACACCAGTCGGAGGCCGGCGGTCGTTCCCTTGCCGCCTCCTCCACCACGCCATTCACCAGCGTGCGCCGGCCCAGCCCGGTGGATCCCATGGCGTAGAGGTTGAACCCGGGAGCATCCATGGAGAGCCCGAAACCGAGCGCCTCCAGGGCCCGTTCCTGACCGGGAAAGGCGGTGAGGGGTTCGAGCTCGTCGCTGCTGTCGAAACCGTGGCGCCCGAGGTTGGCGCGCCGGCGCAGCTGCTCCGGCGACAGGGGCGGAACGGAAGGAGAAGTGTTCATGAATTCATTGTAACGCTGTGCCCCGCATGGACTACACTTCCTCTACCCGAACCATTCCACGAGAGAATCCGATGATGAAACATGCATCATTTTTGCTCTTTGGCGCCCTGTCTTTTGCAGCTTCGGCTGCCGACATCGTGGAGGAAAAGAACATCGGCATGGAACTGGCCCGGGATCTTGCCAACGAGACGGTGCTGGCCTGCCGGGCCCAGGGTTACCACGTGAGCGCCGTGGTGGTGGATCGCCACGCCATCGTGCGCGCCGCCCTGCGTGACGATCTGGCAGCCCGCTTCACCCTGGAGATCGCCGAACGCAAGGCCAACATGACTGCAATGGCTTGGCTCGACAGCGGCGAATTCCGTAAGCGGCGTGGCGACATCCGCCCTGATCTCAACCAGATCGACGGCCTCATCGTCATGGAGGGCGGCGTCAAGATCGTCGCCGGTGGCTACAACATCGGCGCCATCGGCGTGAGCGGCGCCCCCGGCGGCGACAAGGACGCCGCCTGCGCCCGCCAGGCGCTGGAGAAGCTCTCCGAACGCATCGAATTCGCCATCGACTGAGCCGACCGCTCAGAACGGAATGGAGAATTCCAGGGTGGTGAGATTGCCGCGCCGCATGGAATCGTCGATCTGCTGGTGCCGCAACTGGATGCCGATGCCCTTACGATCCAGCAACTCCACGCCGGCTTCGTAACGGAGGCCCTCGTCGCCCAGCGGCATGCGCAGGTCCAGCGGCGCCGTCCCCGCGGGAGTACCCGCCAAGCGGGACTTGATGCTGGTCTTCTTTCCGCTCAGATACCCCAGCCCCTCGATCTGGGCAAAGGGGCGGATCTCCATGCCGTTGCGCAAGGGGAAGCGATACCCCGCCCGCAAGCCGGCGCGCCACCAGCCGTGGCTCTCCCGCTGTCCCTCCACCACCAACCCCTGGGGGCCCGCACCCTGCTCCTGGAAGGCTTCTCCATCCACCCGCGCAACGCCCAGGCCCGCCAGGGGCTCCAGGTATCCCCGTTCCCAATCGAAACGGTAACTCAGGGAGAGGGAGCCGCCCAGGGTGGTCAACGCTCTGCCGCCACTGGCCAGGTAAGGGGTGGTGATTTCGATGCGGCGGCTGCTGTCGTAGTCACTGCGCGCGTAATCGACCACACCCTCCAGCAGAAAACGGCCGAAACCACGCCTGGCGCCAACGCCAAGGCGGTACCCCTTGCCCCTCGCCAGCCAGCGCCCTCCGAAGCCGTTGGCATCCTGTTCTTCGTAACCCACGGCCAGGCCCAGGATCCACTCCCGCAGCGGCACCTGTACCCCCAGGGAGAGCGGGTTGGCGCGGTAGCTGCCGGGCGGGGCGCCATCCCAACCCTTGATATCCACCTCGCGGTGCTGGAAACGGCTCCACCAGCAGGGCTGCTCCAGCCGCTCACGCTGCCGGTAGCCCTGGCTGTCACAGCCGAAGAGCTGGCGGGAGAATGCCTGACTGTTCCACAGGGCCGCCGCCTGCTGGTAGGCGTGGAAACTGGGAGAGAGCGCGTTCATGGCATCGGCATAGGCCGCAAGGTCGGTGGACATCAGCATCCAGATCGCCAGATCCGCCAACTCCGGCGAACCACCGGCACTTTGCAACTGGCCGACATAGTCCCCAACCGAGGCGGGGACCGGCTGCAATCCCGCTGGCGAGAAGTCCACGCTGTATGCCAACAAAACGGTGCGCCCGTCGGGACGCTGTAGGGAAAAACCGAGTGCCAGGGTCTGAGGGGCATCCAGGATCAGGCCATGGTCGATCCGCCCCAGAGCGCCGTAATAAAGCAGCGGCTGGAATCTTCCCGGCCGGGCCAGCTCGGGATGGAGAAGGCTCACCGTCACCTTTCCGCCCAGATCCACCGTCCCCGTGGCGCGGATGGCGTCGCTCCGGTTGCTGGCGAAATCCACCTGGGCCTCGGTGACGCCGGTGGCGGTCTGCTGGAAGCTGCCGAACACCTGGGTCGTCACCACCGTTGTGGAGCCACCGGGCGAGATCACCCCCTGGTTGGTGAGGGTGTTGGCCGGCGGCCCCAGGTGCGCCAGGGGACCCGGCTCAAAGCGGGCACCCGGTCGATTGTCGAACCAGTCGGCACCATCCTCCAGGTTCATGTTGCCGGCAATGAAACCGCTGTTGACCACCTGATCCGCGCCGCTGGTGCCCCGCAAGGCGAAATCGGCCAGAGGATCCGCCGCCATGATGCTGCCGGCATTGGTGAGACGGTTGACGCTGCCACCAAGGAAATGGACGGCACTCCCGCCGCTGCCGCCGAGGATCATCCGCCCCAGGGGAACCTCCAGCTCGATGGCACCCGCGCCGCCACCCCCTTCGCTCTGCAGAACCACGCCGCTGGCTCCCTGGCCGGTGGCCAGCACGCTGCCCTGGAGCTCGACCCGGACGTTGCCGCCCCTTCCGTTTCCTCCCGCCGTCCCCATGAAGACACCATCCACGTAGCCCCCGCCCCCACCGAGGCTCTGCAGGAAAATGCCCATGGCGCCATCCCCGGAGACCTGCACGTCCCCCTGCTGGCGCAACAGTATGTCACCGCCACTGCCCTCACCGTCGGCAGAGCGCTGCACGACGGCACCGGCGGCGTCGTGGAGCAGCGCACCGCCGCCACCACCGATGGACTGAACGAAGATGCCGTGGGCACCGGCGCCGCCGGTCACCACATCCCCACGGTTGAACAGGCGGATGGCGGCACCGTCGCCTCTTGCGCCATTGCTGCCGCCAAGGGTCACCCGCGGATCCGTGCCGCCGGACAGCCGCACCAGGCCACCACCGGCCCCAAGGCTCTGCACCACCAACCCGGGCGCCTGACCGCCGCTGGTGTACAGATTGCCCTGGAGAACCAGATCGACGGCGCCCCCTTCCAGAAGGCTGCCACCCGAAGCGCCCAGGGTGACCTGCGCGGGAGGCGCGCCTGCCGGCCTGCCCCCAAGCTCGGCCACCAGACTGCCCCCGCCCCCACCGATGGATTGCACCACCATGCCGGCCGAGCGGTCGCCCTGGAGCGCCAGGTCGCCGTTCCTAGTGTAATCCACCCTTCCGGCCCGTTCGCCGGTCGAGTCGCCCCCGCCCAGGCGGTAGCTGAAGGCGCCGCCGCTGCTTCCCCCGCCGCCCAGGGTGATCACACCATTTCCGCCGCCGCCACCAATGGACTGAAGCAGAAAGCCGTCGGAACTCTCGCCGCTCCCCCACAGGGTGCCGGTGAAACGCCCTTCCAGGTCGCCTCCGGTGTTGCCGGAACCATTGCTACCCCCCAGGGTGCCGTGAACCTCCGGCACCCTACCGGCCGGGTCGGCACTCGACAGAGCCACGCGGAAGGCCCCGCCGCCTCCACCAATGGAGGAGACCGCCTGCACCGCCGCCCGGCTGGCCCCGCTGAGCACCCGGCCACGAAGGTTCACCATCACCTTGCCGGCATTGAAACCGGTGCCGCCGTCACGCCCGGCGCTGATCTCGAACGCGAGATCGCCCAGCGGATTGCGCACCTGTCCAAGGTCGAGAGTCAGGTTGCCGCCGCCGCCATTGATGCTCTCGGCCACCACCGCCTGGGCACCCTCGCCCAGAAGGTAGATGTCGCCGTCGTGATCCACCCTGACCTCACCACCCTGGCCCCCGCTACCCCCGGAAAGCCCGAGGCGGTTGACCAGCCCGCCCACCAGCGCCGTGGCGCTACCTGCGGCGCCATTGGCGAGACCGATACCGAAGCCGGCGTTGCCGCCGCCCCCACCGATGGACTGCGCCACGATGGCATGGGCGGACCTGCCCCGCGTCGTGATGGTGCCGCTGTTGGTCACCAGAACCCGACCGCCATCGTTGCCGTCGCCCCCCTCTCCACCAAGGGCGAACAGGGGATTCAGGTTCTGCTTGAATTTCCCCCCGACGATGGCATTGGTGGCCAGGCTGATGCCGCCATTACCTCCACCACCGCCGATGCTCTGGGCAAAGATGCCGTAGGCGCCCTCTCCTTCCGTGGTGATGGCGCCCTGATTGTCCACCACCACCTGGCCGCCGAGTCCGCCCGTGCCGCCGTCACCGCCAAAGGCGAAACCCAGTTGCAGCAGACCGTCGGCGGCAAAATTGGTGGCGATCACGGCACTGCCGTTGCCGCCGCCACCACCAATCGACTGAGCCTCGATGCCGTGGGCGCGATCCTTCAGGGTGTGAATGGTCCCGGTGGCCTCATTGACGACCAGGACATCGCCGCCCGTGCCGCCGGTTCCGCCACCGCCTCCAGCGCTGAATCCGACCTCGATGCTCTTGACGCCTGTTGCCACCGAAGTGTTGAGCACCAGCCCCGCATCGCCGCCGCCACCGCCGGTACTGGCGGCCACCACGGCGGATGCCCCTTCGCCCCGGGTTTCCAGCTCGCCGTAATTGTGGACGCGCACCGACTTGCCCTTGCCCCCCGTGCCGCCCTTGCCGCCGATGGCCACCGAAAAGATGGCGCTATTCTTGGCGCCCGCGCTCACCACGCCATTGATGACCATGCCGGCGTTGCCACCACCGCCGCCCCGGCTCTCGGCGCGCACGGCATTGGCCTCGTTGCCACGGGTGGTGACCACACCATGGTTGTTCACCTCGACCAGATTGCCATCGGCGCCGGTTCCACCCTCGCCACCGATACTGAGAAGACCCGCGGAAGCGCCACTGGTGAGCAACCCGCCCCCTGCCGCGATTCCGCCGGTGCCTCCTCCGCCGCCAATGCTCTGGGCATAGAGACCATGGGCGGAGCGGCCACTGGTGGCCACGAGAGCGCTATTGTCTACCCTGACCTTGCCGGAGACATTGCCTTGTCCTCCTTTGCCCCCCAGGCTGATCCCATAGGTGCTGCTGAGAAACACCGGCGTGGTGGCCATGCCGCCGACACCGCCGCCACCACCCTGGCTCTGGGCGAAAATGCCATAGGCCCGGTCCCCTCCGGTAATGACCCTGCCCCGGGCGGTCACCTCCACAGTGCCCCCGGTTCCACCGCTACCGCCTTGCAGGCCAACGGCAAGCCCCACGGCAACATCTTTGCCGCCACCGCCTATTGTGTGTCCCCCGCTTCGACCTCCACCGTTCCCCACGCTCTGGGCAAAGATGGCAACGGCGTCGTCGGCGCTGGTGCGCAAGGTGCCGTCGGAAAAGACCGAGACGTTTCCTCCCTTGCCGCCGGTTCCCCCCTCGCGGCCGATGCCGATGTTGATCTTCCCTTTGGTGCTGTACCCCGTGGCCATGTTGATCTGGGCGTCACCACCGCCGCCCCCCACGCTCTGGGCCATGATGGCGTTGGAGGAAAGACCGGAGGTGGTGATGTCGCCATGGTGGGTCACCTGCACCTCGGCACCGTCACCGCCGTCGCCGGGCGCACCGCCAATGCCGATGTTGGCGGCCATGCCATTCTTTATCACGGCCGAAAGCGCCAGATTGACGGCAGCATTGCCGCCACCGCCCCCGATGGACTGGGCCTGGATGCCATGCGCGGACTCTCCGCTGGTGGTGATGGTCCCGCCGTGAGCCACCGTGACCTGGTCGCCGTCTCCGCCACCGCCACCATTGCCGCCGACGCCCACCACGACGGAATAGCTGGTCTTGCCACTGCCGCCCTGAACACCGCCCCGGTTGCTCAGTTCCTGGATCACGGCGCCCCAGTTGGCGCAGACACCAGGATCCAGGCTGGGATGCCATCCCCTGCAGCGGTCGCTGTTTCCCCCGCTTCCACCGCTCTGGCCCAGGCTGAGGGTGCCAGCCAGGTTGAAGCCACCGTTGCCCCCACCGCCACCGATGCTCTGGGCCAGGATGCCATTCACGAAATCCCCCGAGACGGCAATGCTCGACCGGGCCGACCGCTGTCCCCAGGAAACATCGACCGCCTTGCCATTGCTGCCGCCGCCTCCGAAACCGCCGACGCCAAAAGCCAGAGGCGAACCCCGCAGCACGAGGTTGGTGGAGACGTTCACGCCGCCATTGCCCCCGCCGCCGCCGATGCTCTGGGCCAGGACCCCCGCCTTTCCATTGCGGTAATCCTTCTGCTGGGCGCTGCCCGCGCCCGCCACGGTGATGCTGCCGTCACCAGCCAGAGTCACCGCGCCGGCGTCGGCGCCCACGCCGCCGAATCCGCCGACGCCGCCCACTAGGGAAAAGCCCTTGCCCGCGCCGATGCTGGCCGACACATTAAGGCCACCATTGCCGCCACCGCCACCGAGGCTCTGCAGCACCAGGCCGGAGGCATTGGCGCCCGTCGCCGTCACCGTCCCCTGGTAGTCGATGGTGACGCTGTCGGCGGCACTGCCGGCGCCGCCGCTGCCGCCGAGGCCGAACACCACGGAAGGCGCCTGGCCCAGGGTGTTGGTGTTGATGCCGCCACTGATGTTGATGCCGCCGTTGCCGCCGCCACCGCCGATGCTCTGGGCGAGCAACCCGATGCCGTTCTCCCCGCGCACGTCGAGATCGCTGCGCAGGTAGCCGTTCACCGCCCTGCCCAGGCCCGCCGCGCCCCCAAAGCCGCCGATGCCTGCCGTCACCGTCCCATCCAGGGCGATGCCGCCACTCACGTTGAGGCCGCCATTGCCACCGCCACCGCCAAGGCTCTGCAGCAGCACGCCGGTGGCATTGGCACCGGACGCTGTGACCCGGGAGCCCGCGCCGCCCAGGGTGAGATCCACGGCACCGGCATCACCGCCATCGCCACCGAACCCGCCCACCCCCACGGCCAGGCCAAAGGATTTGCCGGAACCTGGCGATCCCAGGGCGATGCCCCCGGCGACATCGAGGGCGCCGTCGCCACCACCGCCACCCAAGCTTTCCAGGGCGATGCCCCGCCTCCCGGTCGCTTCCACCGTGCCAGTGATGACGGCACTCACCCGCTCGGAGTCTCCTCCGCCACCGCCGAAGCCGCCCACGCCCACGCCGAGGGCCCCGCCCGCGCCGGCCGCGGAAAGATTGATGCCGCCCGAGACATTCAAGCCACCGTCTCCACCGCCACCGCCCAGGGACTTGAGCAGGATGCCCGAGCTGCCGGCGCCGAGGGCCCTGGCATCTCCCGTGCGATGGAGGGAAACTTCGCCCCCTTTGCCCCCATCGCCACCAAAACCACCCACGCCTATGCTGGCCACGCCGCCACTGCCGGCCAGCGCCAGGTTCAGCCCGCCGGAAACGTTGATTCCGCCATTGCCGCCACCACCCCCTTGAGAGGTGAGCATCACCAGAGGGGCTTCGGAGCCCCTGGTCTCCACCCTTCCGTTGAGCATGGCCGAAACCCGGGCACCGTCACCACCACCCCCGCCGGAGCCGCCGACGCCCACGGCCACGGTGCCTCCGGCTTCACCACTCACCGATACCGCATCGGTGACATTGAGCGCGCCCTGGCCACCGCCACCGCCCAGGCTCTGAAGAAACACGGTAACCGAACGGGCCCCCTCGGTGAGCAGCCGGCTACCATTCCAGGTCAGAGTCACCTCGCCACTGTTACCGCCAGCGCCGCCGGCACCACCGACACCCACGGAGACCGAGCCTCCCGCGGCGGTACTCGCCGAAACACCGCTGGCGACATTGAGCGCCCCATTTCCGCCACCACCGCCAAGACTCTGCAGAAAGAGCCCCTGGGCGAGCCGGCCGAGGGTGTGCAAGGCACCCGTCACCTTGGCCTCCACCTTGCCGGCATTGCCCCCGGCGCCGCCACTGCCGCCCACGCCCACCGAAACCACACCACCGGTACTGGCGGCGGAAATGCCACTGGCCGTGTCGATGCCGCCGTCGCCACCGCCACCGCCGACCGACTGCAACTGCACGCCCGCCGAGTAGTCGCCGCGGGTGTCCACATCCCCGACCAGGCGCAGCACCACGTCGGAGCCGGCGCCGCCACCACCGCCACTGCCGCCCACACCCACGGAAACCACCCCTCCACCACCGCTGGTGGCCGAGATCGCGCCGCTGGTATTGATGGCGCCCCGCCCGCCACCACCACCCAGGGACTGGGCCAGCAGCGCGGTGGAATGGGCGCCACTGGAGCTGAGGCTTCCGTTCAGGTTGAGAGAAACGAGGTCGCCGGAACCGCCACCACCCCCGGCGCCACCCACGCCCACGGAGACGGCGCCTGACCCCTGCCCCGCTCCGCTCAGGGTGCTGGAGACGTTCATGCCGCCGCGGCCGCCGCCACCCCCGAGGCTCTGGGCGATGATCACGGGAGCCCGGTCACCCCGGGTGGCAAGGTTTCCGCGAATGCCCACCTGGTTCGCGTCACCGGCGAAGAGCCTGCTGCCACTGCCGCCCTTGCCGCCACTGCCGCCCACGCCCACCGACACCGCGCCGCTTCCTGTCGCCGCTCCGGAAACCGCGCCACTGATGTTCATGGCGCCATTGCCACCACCACCGCCCTGGCTCTGCATCACCAATGCGGCGGCATCGTCACCCGAGGTGTCGATGTCGCCACTAAGGGAAAAGGTGACTATCCCGCTGTCCCCGCCATCGCCACCAGAGCCGCCGACACCAACGGAAACCGCGCCACCGCCGCCGGCGGAACCGGCAAGGCTGCCACCAATGCTCATGGCGCCGTTGCCGCCACCGCCCCCCTGAGACTGGAGCACCACGCCGTCCGCCGCCCACCCCAGAGTGGTGACGTCACCATTCAAAGTGGCCGCAACCGGGCCGCCAGCACCGCCACCGCCGCCGGAACCCCCGACCCCCACGGTGATGCTGCCACTGCCCACTCCCGAGCCGCTCACCGCGCCGCCAATGGCGAAGCCCCCGTTACCGCCGCCACCGCCGGTACTCTGGGCCAGGATGGCCGCGGCCTGGCTTCCCCGGGTCGCCACGCTGCCGGCGTAGGTCAGCCCCACGCGACCGCCATCGCCGCCGTCGCCACCGCGTCCACCAACCGACAGGGAAAGGGCGCCCGCGCCACCACCCCCGGCAACGGTGC
>JALXAM010000050.1 GCA_026992075.1 Sedimenticola sp.
GCGCTTTACGCCCTCCTCGTAAAGATCTCCCCCGTGCACGTCGTTGGCCACAATCACGGGGAAATCCTTCACTTCCAGTTTTCGGATCGCTTCGGGACCCAGTTCGGGGTAAGCGATCACGTCCGCCGAAAGGATGCTCTGGGCCATGAGGGCCTGGCTTCCGCTTCCTCTGGTGGTAACGGCGCCGCCGTTGGTCACCGTCACCTGACCGCCTTCCCCGCCCTTGGAGCTGCTGCCACCAATAGTGATCGCGCCACCGCTGTCGCCGGCACGGCCGCCGCCACCACCAATGCTCTGGGCAAGAAGGCCGGGGGCGTAACCGCCCTCCGTGGTGATCTTTCCCTGGTTGTCCACATTGACGGCACCGCCCTTTCCGCCAGAATTCCCCTTGCCCCCGATATCGACCGCGCCACCGCTGCCTGCACTGACGCCACCGCCACCGCCCAGGCTCTGGGCAAGTATGCCGGAAGCGCCCAGACCATGGGTGACCACCACGCCGGCCGCAGTGGTGGTCACCGTCACCGAGCCGCCGTCCCCTGCCTTGCCGCCGTCTCCTCCCACGGCAACGAATCCGCCGGTGGAGCCACCTGCACCGCCGCCACCGCCGATACTCTGGGCCAGCACGCCATCGCTCCAATTTCCTGCCGTTTCCACCCGGCCCGAGACATCGACTGCCACTTCTCCACCAGTTCCCGCGCCGGAGCCTTTGCCGCCTATGGCCACCGTTCCAACGGTGGGCAGGGCGTTTCCACCCCCGCCGCCCACGCTCTGGGCAAAAATGCCCCGGGCGACCTCGCCGTAGGTGTAGACAACGCCGGCACTGTCAACGGTCACCTTGCCGCCATTGCCCCCGGCACCGCCCGTATTGCCCACGGCCGCCACGCCACCGGCGACACCCGCATCGCCGCCGCCACCACCGACGCTCTCCGCCAGAACGCCATGGGCGCCCTTTCCCTTCGTGGTCACCTTTCCCTCGTTGGTCAGGGTGACCTCTCCGCCACTACCCCCTTCATTGCCACCCCCACCGATCGCCGCCACGCCACCGGCGGTGCCGCCACCGCCGCCACCGCCGCCGATGCTCTGGGCGAAGATGCCGTGACTGGCGAGACCATCGGTGAATATGCTGGCCGCCATCTGGTTGGTGATGGTCACCTTGCCGCCGTCGCCACCGGCACCGCCCCGGCCTCCAACGGCAGTGATGCCACCGGCATCGCCGCCATTGCCGCCGCTGCCACCCAGGCTCTGTCCCCAGACGCCGTAGGAAGCCTCGCCCGAGGTCTGGATGCGGCCACAGTTGGTCAGATCGACGCTGCCGCCATTGCCCCCTTTTCGCGAACTTCCGCCGGAACCCACCAGCCCCCAACTGTCTCCGCCGGAACCGGCATAGCCACCGATGCTCTGACCAAATAGCCCGCTGGCGTTGTCGCCCGTGGTGCTGATGTCACCACAACTCGTGGCCGTCACCGCCCCACCCGCAGCGCTTTGTCCTCCACTGCCACCGCCACCAAACAGGTAGCCGCTGCCGCCCCTGCCCCCCTTGCCGGCCCGACTCTGCACGAAGATCCCGTGCCCACCGTAGCCGCTGGTGGTGATAGCGGCCTGGGAGGTCAACCGCACCGTGCCGCCGTCACCGGCATCGCCTCCGTGAGCGCCGCTGAAATTGCCGTAGGCATCGCCGCCTCTGCCGCCATTGCCGCCGATGCTGGAAAGCCAGATACCGGGCAGGTTCCTGCTGATGGAAGTGATCTGCCTGGATGTCACGTTACGGTTTATCGTGGGCCCTGTTCCCCCGTCTCCACCGGCGTGGGGGCTGTAGACCCAGTAACACCAGCTCCACTTGTATTGCTTGCCCGTCTTGGGGTTCGGCGGACAGACATTGACCCCGTAACCATCCCGCCCCTTGCCGCCGTCGCTCCCTTTCCGGCGAACGGCAACGACATTGGAATTGCCCGTAGGGATGTTGGTGGACACCGGTCCGCCCGGCGAACCGGCACCATCACCGGGAGGCGGCGTGTAGCCGGCCACCACGTCGAAGTTCGTCACAGTGCCCTGATCGCCAATTTTGATTTTTTTGATGACCAGCTGATCGACCAAGCCGGTGTCTGCATTGATGTGTTTCTCCCACACCCAAACCAAAGCTCCATTGTCATTGGGGAGTTGTCTTGGCACCGGATCGATCTGGACATAGATGAGCTCGTCGAACTGGTTGCGAACCCAGCCTTCATAGGTGGACCCGGCTGCGAACACCTCCACCACCTGGGCATTGCACCCGGTGACGGGATTGGTGACGGTATCGCCCACCCGGGTGGTGGGCGAGGCCTGGATACCGTCACCTTTGGTGACCGGATCGGAGCCGTCGGGGCAGGTGCCGGCCAGGGCGACCGAAGAAAGAACAAGGAAAGGAAAGACGAAAAGGATCTGGCCAACCACTGGCCGAAAGGCGAAGCCGGACACTCACTTCCTCCCCGGCAGAACAGGAGCCCGGGAGGAAGATGCCCGCCACGATCAACCATTGCGGCAAGCAGCGGCTACCGGCTCGATCTGCCCATTTTTGTTGGTTATTCCAGGAGTGGCACGCGATGCTGCCTTGCGCGCCCCGCACGCTGCGCCTTGGGCGGCGTGCGGTGACCACAAGCCTTCACTGGCAAGCAGACGGACAACCAAGATCCGTCCGGTTCCAGACCCGAGCCACTGCTGCTTCGATCGAGCCTTTTGTTAATTGTAGTGTAGCTCATTCGCCGTTCAGATCAACAATCGTTCTCACTTGAGAACCTGATCTTCGCGTTCCTATTTTGGGTAGAATCGCGCTGGCCCTTCGATCAGGAACCTGCCGTCATCATGAAGATCCTCCACCGCATCGCCGAGGAACTCGGCGTCCATCCCCGCCAGGTGACCGCCGCGGTCGAGCTGCTCGACGGCGGCGCCACCGTTCCCTTCATCGCCCGCTATCGCAAGGAGGCCACCGGCGGCCTGGACGACAGCCAGCTGCGCACCCTGGAGGAGCGGCTGCGCTACCTGCGGGAACTGGAGGAGCGCCGCAAGACCATCCTCGACGCCATCGCCACCCAGGAGAAGCTCACTCCGGAGCTGGAACAGGCGATCCTGGAGGCCGACACCAAGGCGCGGCTGGAGGATCTCTACCTGCCCTACAAGCCCAAGCGTCGCACCAAGGCGCAGATCGCCCGCGAGGCGGGGCTGGAGCCGCTGGCCGACGCCCTGCTGGAAAACCCCTCGCTCGACCCGGAAGCCACCGCCCAGGACTACGTGAATGAAGACAAGGGCATACCTGATACCCAGGCGGCCCTGGAGGGGGCGAAGCAGATTCTCATGGAGCGCTTTGCCGAGGATGCCGAGCTGGCCGGCGAGCTGCGCGAGCGGATGTGGCAAAAGGGCATTCTCCACGCCCGCCCCCTGGGGGAGCCCGCCCCGGAGGCGGCCCGCTTCCGCGACTGGTTCGACTACCGTGAGCCTATTGCGAAGATCCCCTCTCACCGCGCCCTGGCCCTGTTTCGCGGCCAGGCCGAGGGGGTGCTGGCGCTGGAGCTGCTGGTGGACGAGGAGCATCCCGAGCCCTCCCCCAGCGAGTCGCGCATCGCCGCCCGCTTCGGCATCGAGCAGAAGGGCCGGCCCGCCGACGGCTGGTTGGCGGAGGTGGTGCGCTGGACCTGGAAGGTCAAGCTCTTCACCCGCCTCGACCTGGACCTGAAGATGCGGCTGCGGGAGGCGGCGGAAGAGGCGGCCATCGGCGTCTTCGCCGCCAACCTCAAGGACCTGCTGCTGGCCGCTCCCGCCGGCCGCCACACCATCCTCGGCCTGGATCCGGGGATTCGTACTGGCGTCAAGGTGGCGGTGATCGACCCCACCGGCAAGGTGCTGGAGACAGACACCATCCACCCCCACCCGCCGCGCCGGCAGTGGGAGCAGAGCATCGAGCGGCTGGCGGAGCTGGCGCGAACTCACCGGGTCTCCTTGGTGGCCATCGGCAACGGCACCGCCTCGCGCGAGACGGAAAAGCTGGTCAGGGAGCTGGCCCGCAGCCACCCGGAGCTGAAACTGCGCCACCTGGTGGTGAGCGAGGCGGGCGCCTCGGTCTATTCCGCCTCGGCGCTGGCCTCGGCCGAGCTGCCGGAGCTGGACGTGAGCCTCCGGGGTGCCGTCTCCATCGCCCGGCGGCTGCAGGACCCCCTTGCCGAGCTAGTGAAGATCGAGCCCAGGTCCATCGGCGTGGGCCAGTACCAGCACGACGTGGACCTGGTGAAGCTGGCCCGGGCCCTGGACGCGGTGGTGGAGGACTGCGTCAACGCCGTGGGGGTGGAGGTGAACACCGCCTCCCCCGCCCTGCTGGCGCGGGTCTCGGGGCTGGGGCCGGCGCTGGCCGAGGCCATCGTCGCGCACCGCGACCGCCACGGCCCCTTCCGCAGCCGGAAGGCGCTGCTGGAGGTGCCGCGCCTGGGACCCAAGACCTTCGAGCAGGCGGCAGGCTTCTTGCGCATCCACGATGGTGACGATCCCCTGGACGCCAGCGCCGTCCACCCCGAGGCCTACGGCGTGGTGGAACGCATCGCCCGCGACCAGGGGCGCGAGGTGCGCAGCCTCATCGGCGACCGCGCCTTCCTGCGCAGGATCGACCCCAAGCGGTACACCGACGACCGCTTCGGCCTGCCCACAGTGATCGACATCCTGGCCGAACTCGAGAAACCGGGCCGCGACCCCCGCCCGGAGTTCCGCACCGCCAGCTTCCAGGAGGGGGTGGAAACCCTGGAGGACCTGGAGCCCGGCATGGTGCTGGAAGGGGTGGTGACCAATGTCACCGACTTCGGCGCCTTCGTGGACATCGGCGTCCACCAGGACGGCCTGGTGCACATCTCGGCGCTGTCGCACCGCTACGTGAAGAACCCGCGCGAGGTGGTGAAGACCGGCGAGCTGGTGAAGGTGAAGGTGATGGCGGTGGACCTGCCGCGCAAGCGCATCTCCCTCTCCATGCGGCTGGACGAGGAACCACGCGACCTGGCGGGAGAAGCACGCCCTCTAAAGAAGAATCGTGGCCGGAAAGCCAGAGAACAGAAGCGTCCCCGGGGCGCCATGGCCGACGCCCTGGCGGCGGCGCTGAAGAAGTGATGGAAACAGCCCTGCTGCTGTTCCTGGTCATCGACCCCTTCGGCAACCTGCCCTTCGTGCTGGCGGTGCTGGGGCGGCTCGATCCGGCCGCCTACCGGCGCGCCATCCTGCGCGAGATCCTGCTGGCCCTGGCGGTGCTGTCCCTGTTCGCGGTGGCCGGCGAAGCCCTGCTGGGCTATTTCCGCATCGACCAGGCCTCGCTGCACGTCTCCGGCGGCATCATCCTGTTCCTCATCTCGCTGCAGATGATCTTCCGCTCCTCCGGTGCCCTCTTTTCCGACGGCTATGCCAAAGATCCGGTACTGGTGCCCATCGCCATGCCATCCATCGCCGGCCCCGCAGCCATCGCCACCCTGATCCTGCTGCGCAACCAGAAGGCGGCCAGTCTGCCCGAGCTGTTGCTGGCGCTCACCGGGGTGCTGGCGGCCACCGCCCTGATCCTGCTGGCGGGACGGAAGCTGCGGGACCTGCTGGGCCGACGCGGGATCGACGCCCTGGAAAAGCTCATGGGGCTCATCCTCAACCTGTTGTCGGTGAACATGGTGCTCCACGGCCTGCGCCTGTTCCTGGCCGCTGCGTGACCGGCCGTCGCATCAGGCGGCGGGCATGGCCGTCTCCAGCACCTCCTCCACCTGTTCGGCAAGAACGAACTTCATCTGATCGCGCACCTCCTCCGGCAGCTCCTCCAGGTCCTGCTCGTTCTGCCGCGGCAGGATCACCTGCTGGAATCCCAGCCGGTGGGCGGCCAGCACCTTCTCCTTGATCCCGCCCACCGGCAGCACCAGCCCGGTGAGGGTGATCTCGCCGGTCATGGCCACCTCGGGCCGCACCGGCCGGCCGGAGAGCACCGAGGCGATGGCGGTGGCCATGGTCACCCCGGCGGAGGGACCGTCCTTGGGGATGGCCCCCGCGGGGACGTGCACATGCACCGTTCCCTTGGTCTCCCCGATGCCCAGCTGTTCGGCATGGGCCAGCACCCAGCTGTAGGCCGCCTGCGCCGACTCCTTCATCACGTCGCCCAGCTGGCCGGTGAGCCGTAGCCCCTCTCCGTCCGGCAGGCGGATCGCCTCGATATAGAGCACGTCGCCGCCGGTGGGGGTCCAGGCCAGCCCTGCCGCCACTCCCGGCGGCAGCACCTTGCGCGCCTCCTCCCGCTTGTGGCGGGGCGGTCCCAGCAGTTCTCCCAGCAGGTCGGGGGTGATCCCCTCCGGCACCGCCTCCCCTTCCGCCACCTTGAGGGCGATGCGGCGCGCCAGCCGGCCCAGGGTCCGCTCCAGCCCGCGCACCCCCGCCTCCCGGGTGTATTCCCGGATGATGGCCGCCAGGGTCTCGTCAGGCACCACCAGCTGCTCCGGCTGCAGCCCCGCATCCTTCCGCTGTCGCTCCAGCAGGTAGCGGCGGGCGATCTCCAGCTTCTCCTGGTCGCTGTAGCCCGACAGCTGGATCACCTCCATGCGGTCCAGCAGCGGACCCGGGATGGTGTCCAGGGTGTTGGCGGTGAGGATGAAGAAGGTGCGCGACAGGTCGAAGGGCAGATCCAGGTAGTTGTCGCGGAAATCGGTGTTCTGGTTGGGATCCAGGATCTCCAGCAGCGCCGAGGCGGGATCGCCGCGGAAATCCCGGCCCAGCTTGTCCACCTCGTCCAGCATCAGCACCGGGTTGTTCACCCCGGCGCGGCGCATGGCCTGGATGATGCGTCCCGGCATGGCGCCCACGTAGGTGCGGCGGTGGCCACGCAGCTCCGACTCGTCGTGCAGACCGCCCAGGCTCAGCCGCTCGAAGCGGCGCCCCAGGGCGCGGGCGATGGACTTGCCCAGCGAGGTCTTGCCCACTCCAGGGGGACCCACGAAGAGCAGGATGGGGGCCTTCGCCTCGGGATTGAGCTTGAGCACCGCCAGCTGCTCCAGGATGCGTTCCTTGATCTTCTCCAGCCCGTAATGGTCCTCGTCCAGCACCTGCCGGGCGTGCTGCAGGTCGAGAATGTCCTCGGTGCTCTTGTTCCAGGGCAGCTCCAGCACCAGGTCGAGCCAGCTGCGGATCACCTGGTAGTCGGGGGAGGAGGCGTTCAGCCGCTGCATCCGGTTGAGCTCCCGCTCCGCCTCCTCGCGCACCAGCTCCGGCAGCTCCGTCTCCTCCAGTCGGCGGCGCAGCTCCGCCACCTCCTGCTCCTCGGGATTGACCTCCCCCAGCTGCTCCTGGATGGCCCGCAGCTGCTGGCGCAGCAGGTGCTCGCGCTGCTGCTTCTCCATCTCGCCCTGCACCTGGCCGGCGATCTCCTTGCGCAGCTTCAACACCTCGATCTCGTGCAGCAGGTAGCGGTGCAGCAGACGCATCGCCTCCATGCCGGTCTCCGCCTCCAGGATGCTCTGCGACTTCTCCAGCGGCAGGTCGGGAATCATGGCCAGGAAGTAGATCAGCTGGACCGGATCCTCCATCTGGCGCGCCGCCTGCTCCACGTCGAAGGTGGCCGCCATCTGCGCCATTCCCTGGTACTGCCGGGCCAGATCGATGAGCTCCTTCTTCAACGCCTCCGCCTCGGTGGTCTCCTCCCAGGCGGGCATGGGCAGGGGCTCCAGGCGCGCCCGCAGGTAGGGGTCCTGCTGCTCCAGCTTCACCAGCCGGACCCGCTCCACCCCCTGCAGGATCATCTCCACCGTCTCTTCCGAGCGCGCCATGCGCTTGATCACCACCCGTGTGCCCACCTCGTAGAGGTCGGACTGGTCCGGTACGTCGGCGGCGATGTCCCGCTGGGCGAAGACCGCCAGCTCCTTGGTCTCGCTGGAGGCGGCCGCGTCGATGGCCTCCACCGAGATGCGCCGCCCGGCGGAGAAGGGCCCCATGGCATAGGGATAGAGCACGCTGTTGCGCAGCGGAAAGATGGGCAGTTCGATGGGTTCCATGGTCTTCTCCTGGTTCATCTCAGGCCTCCCGCTGGATACGCACCAGCAACATGCCGTCACGGAATTCGGTCATCAGGCGCGCGTTTTCGATGTTCACCGGGAACTCGAAGCCACGCTCGAACTCGCCGTAGGTGATCTCCATGGACTGCAACCGCCAGTCGCCGCCCAGAAAATGGTCGTAGCGACGACCGGAGACGGCCAGGAAGTTGCCACAGACGCGCAAGCGCACATCCTCCGGCCGCACCCCCGCCAGCTCCAGCTTGATGAGCCAGCCGTCCCGGCCCTGGTGCACGTCGGCAGCCGGCATCCAACGCAGAGGCTGCACCCGCCGCTCCATGTGCAGTCGCAGGTGCCGGCTCAGAAACCACAGCTCTCTCGATCGGGGCATGGGCGAATCTCCCTGGTAGGCCAGTAACCGGTGGATGGATCAAGCTATAGATTGGGCCGGGGTGGCCACATTCAAGGCACCGCTCCACCGGAATGACCACCGCAGGCAGGACTGTAGGTCGGGCTTCAGCCCGACAAGCCGGCCCGCAAATCGGTGGAACCACTCAGGAATTGAAAAACTCCAGCACCCGCTCCAGCTCCCGGGTGCGGGCGAAATCGGGCATGGCATCGAGAAAGGTGTGGCCGTAATTGTTGCGCAGCAGGCGCGGGTCGCACACCACCAGCACGCCACGGTCGGTGACGTCGCGGATGAGCCGCCCCGCCCCCTGCTTGAGGGCAATCACCGCCTGCGGCACCTGGTAGTCGGTGAAGGGGTTGCCGCCCTGCCGGCGGATCGCCTCCAGCCGCGCCTTGAGCACCGGATCGCCGGGGGAGGCGAAGGGCAGCTTGTCGATCACCACCAGGGAGAGCGCCTCGCCGCGCACGTCCACTCCCTCCCAGAAGCTGGCGGTGCCCAGCAACACCGCGTTGCCCGCCTCCACGAAGCGGGCCACCAGTTCCGCCTTGGGGGCGCTCCCCTGCACCAGCAGCGGCAGTTCCGTGCGCGACTCCAGCCAGGCGGCCGCCTGCCGCAGGGCGCGGTGGCTGGTGAACAGCAGGAAGGCGCGCCCCCGGCTCGCCTCGATCACCGGCAGCAGGTGGGCCATGGCCTGCTCGGTGTAATCGGGGGCGGAGGGTTCGGGCAGGCCCCGGGGCACGTACCAGAGCGCCTGCCGGGGGTAGTCGAAGGGGCTGTCCCAGCGGGCGGTGCGGGCCTCCTCCAGTCCCAGCTGGCGCTGGAAGTGGGCGAAGCTCTCCCCCACCGCCAGGGTGGCGGAGGTGAAGATCCAGGCGGCGCGGTGGCGCGACATCTGCTCGCGGAACAGCCCCGACACCTCCAGCGGGGTGCTGCACAGCCGCAGGCTGTGGCTGTGCACCTCGAACCAGCGCACCTCCGCCTCGTCCGGCTGGTCGCAGATCCGCTGCAATCCATCCAGGAAGGCAGCGGCCCGGTCACGGCAGCTGTCCAGCCCCTTGCCCCGGCCGGAAACCGCTTCCAGCATGCCGCGCAACGCCTCCAGTTCCCGGCGCAGGTAATCCAGGCCCCGCTGCACGTCCCCCTCTCCGGCCACCTCCTCCCAGGCGCCCCGTTGTCCCGCCTCCCCGAAGGCGAGACGGAAATCCCTGGCCGCCTTCTCCAGGTGGTCCACCTGTTCCAGCAGTTTGGGCAGGTCCCCGGCCTCCCGCACATATTCGGCACGGGTGTCATGACACAGCTCCAGCAGCTGCCGGGTGCCCAGGGAGAATCCGAAGAAGTTGCTGGCCACCTCGGGCAGCTGGTGCGCCTCGTCGATGACGTAGGCATCCGCGGCGGGCAGCAGCTCGCCGAACCCCTCCTCTTTCAGGGAGAGGTCGGCGCACAGCAGGTGGTGGTTGATCACCACGATCTCCGCCTCCTGCGCCTGGCGGCGAGCCTCCAGCAGATGACAGCGGTCGAACTGGGGGCAGTCGCTGCCCAGGCAGTTGTCGGTGCTGGAGGTGATCAGCGGCCACACCGGGGAGTCCTCGGGCAGCTCGGTGAGCTCCACGATGTCGCCGCTGCGGGTCTGCAGCGACCACTGCTGCACCTGGCGCAGCTGTCTGGCCACCTCGGGGCGGTACCCCCGGGGATCGAGCAGGGCGTTCTCCAGGCGGTGACGGCACAGGTAGTTGGCGCGCCCCTTGAGCAGCGCGGTCTTCACCGGGCTGGCCAGCGCCTCCTTCAGCAGGGGCAGATCCCGCTGAAAGAGCTGGTCCTGGAGATTGCGGGTGCCGGTGGAGACGATCACCTTGCGCCCCGACAGCAGGGCCGGCACCAGGTAGGCGAAGGTCTTGCCGGTACCGGTGCCCGCCTCCGCCACCAGCCGCTCCCCCGCCTCCATGGCCTCGGCCACCGCTTCGGCCATCTCCTGCTGCTGCCGACGCCAGGAGAAGCCCGGCAGCTGCCGGGACAGCAGTCCCTGCGGCCCCAGCACCGCCTCGATGTCGTACATCAGGAAGCCTCCTGCCCTCTCACTCCCAAGGAGGAGGAACCCTTCCCTGAGCCGACGTGGTTCGATACATGCTGGTCACTGGCGGGCGCGGGCGATGATGCGCTCGTTGTCGGCCTTGAGCGCGGCGTCCCCCCGGGCCAGGGCATTGGACTTGGCCGCCAGCCCGGCGGCCTGGCGATAGCGCCCCTGGGCCAGGCGAACATGGGCGAGCCGGTTCCACACCCGCGCGTCATTGGGATCGATGCGCAGGGCTCTTTCCAGGGTGTTGGCCGCCGCCACCAGGTCGCCCGCCCGCTGCTGGTCCTCGGCCCGCTCCAGCAGCGCCTGTACCGCCCGCGAAGGCTGCGGCCGGGCGTTGGCCACCTGCGGCGGACGATAGGGCGCCACTTCCACACCGCTTTCCGGCGCCGGTGGCTGAGGCGGCGGCGGTGGCGGGGTGGGGGCAGGCCTGGAGGCAATGCGCCCGGTACTGGCACAACCGGCCAGCAGCAGGGCCGATGAAAGAAGGATCAGGATACGGGAGGAAGATTTCATCGGGGTGAAAAAATGGGCTGGATACCGCATCAATGCTATCAATTTTCAGGAATCCATGATGGGATACCACGCTTCGGATCCCGGAAGAATCTCGGATGTAGGTCGGACTTCAGTCCGACACAGGACCGGCCCCGTGTCGGGCTGAAGCCCGACCTACCTCTGAATCTCCGGGCCATGAGAATCAGCGAAACAGGCTGTCCAGGAAACCGCCGATGCCGGACGATTCGTGGCACTCCGCCTGCTGCCTGGGCTCCGAGCCGCGTATGAAGGGCATGGCCACGGCGTTCTTGCAATGCTCGGCGCTGCGATAGCCGGTATCGGGATCGACCCAGACATAGACCACATCATCCGGCGGCACCAGGGCCAGCGGCAGGGGGTTCAGCTTTTTCATCACCCTGCCCCACAGCTGCAGGGCGCCGGAAGCGCCGGTGAATCCCGCCGGCCTGTTGTCGTCGCGTCCCACCCAGACCACCCCTAGCCAGTCACCGGTGAAGCCGGCGAACCAGCTGTCCCGCAGCTCGTTGGTGGTGCCGGTCTTGCCCGCCACCTCCAGCTTCTCCGGCAGATAGCGCCGGATCCCCTTGCCGGTGCCCTGGCGCATCACCTCCACCAGGTTGCGGTCCAGCAGATAGACCGGCCCGGGCCCGGCCACCGGCTCCACCTCCAGCGGGTAGCGTTGCAGTGGCCGGCCCTCCGCGTCGGTGATCTCGCGGATGGCGCGCAGCGGGGTGCGGAAGCCGCCGGAGGCGAACACCTGGTAGAGCTGCGCCACCTCCAGCGGCGACAAGGAGACCGCGCCCAGCAACAAGGAGGGCAAGGGACGAACCGGGCGCTTCAGCCCCATACGGCGCAACAGTTCCACCACCCGGTCGAGACCCAGGTCCAGGCCCAGGCGCACCGTGGCCAGATTGTAGGAGTGGGCCAGCGCCTGGTGCAGCAGCACCCGCCCATGGGCCTTGTGGTCGTAGTTCTTCGGCTGCCAGACCCTCCCCTTGGCATCCTTCAGCCGGATCGGCCGGTCCTCCAGCGGGGTGACCAGGGTGTAGCGCTCCGGTTGCGACAGGGCCAGCAGGTAGACCGCCGGCTTGATCAGGGAGCCGATGGGCCGCACCGCGTCCAGGGCGCGGTTGAAACCAGCGAAGCCCGCCTTGCGCCCGCCGGCCAGGGCCCGCACCTCCCCCTCCTGGGGAGAGACCAGCACCGCCGCAGCCTGCAAAGTGCCTCTCTTCAGCTTGCGGCCCTTTTCCAGCCGCGCCAGCCCCTCGGAAATGGCCTGCTCCAGCCGCGCCTGCACCCAGGGATCGAAGGTGGTGAAGATCCGCAGCCCCTCGGAGGTGAGATCCTCCTCCCGGTAGTCCCGCCGCAGCTGGCGCCGCACCAGATCGATGAAAGCGGGATTGCGGCTGGCGCCGAGCCGCTTCTGTTTCGCCACGCCCAGCGGCTGCCGTTGCGCGTGGCGCGCCTGTTCGGGGGTGATGAAGCCCTGCCGGGCCATGAGATCCAGCACCAGGTTGCGCCGCTTCAAGGCGCGCTCCGGATGGGACCGGGGATTGTAGTAGGAGGCCCCCTTGAGCAGGGCCACCAGCAGGGCCGTCTCGTGCAGTTTCAGCTCCTGCAGCGGCCGGTTGAAATAGAACCAGGAGGCGAGCCCGAAACCGTGGATGGCGCGTTCACCATCCTGCCCCAGATAGACCTCGTTGGCATAGGCCTCCAGGATCTCGTCCTTGGAATAGCGGGCCTCCACGATGAGCGCCATAAGCGCCTCGTTGGCCTTGCGCCACAGGCTGCGTTCCGGGGTGAGGAAGAAATTCTTCACCAGCTGCTGGGTGAGCGTGCTCCCGCCCTGCACCGCCCGGCCCGCCCGGATATCGGCCAGCAACGCCCGGGCGATACTGCGCAGATTGAGCCCGTGATGTTGGAAGAACTGGCGATCCTCCACCGCCAACAATGCCTGCACCAGGTGATCGGGAAGATCGCTGCGCTTCACCAGCACGCGGTCCTCCTTGTGCGCCGGGTAGATGCTGCCGATCACCGGCGGCTCCAGCCGGAGCAGATCCAGGGGTTTCCCCTCGCCGGCATCGCGCAGGCGGGTCACCCCCTGGCGCCCGGCGCGCACCTCCACCAGGCGGCCGGGCTCGCTGCCGTCCCAGAACAGGAAGGGCCGGGTGTGGAACAGGAAACGTCCGCCGCTGCGGGACCACTGGGCCGGCTGGCGGGGGTGTTTCACCTCCCGGTAACCCAGCCGCTGCAACTCCGCCTGGAGCTGCTCCGGCGCCACCCGCGCCCCTTCGTAAAGCTCCAGGGGACGGGCGAAGACCCGGGCCGGCACCGCCCAGCGCTTGCCTTCGAACTTCACCCGCACCTGGTGGGAGAGATAGAGGGTGTATCCCCCCAGCAGAAGCCCCAGCAACAGGGTCAGGGAGAGCCCCCATTTCAGCCAGCCCCAGCCGTGCCCGCGCCGGGCCCGGCCCCGTGCCGACCGTCGGCTGCCGGCGCGGCTGCTTCGTTTCTTTTTTCTGGTCACCATGAAGTAAGGGCGGGTCGTCCTTTGTGCGATCCGGAATGCAACGGCCCCTCCCGGGCCGGGCAGAGAGGCCCGATTCGGACACAGGATCGGAAGAGAGGAAGAGATCCAGCTCGCAATCCTCGCGAGTCGTTCACTGGCGGGGCAAATTTGGTGCTATGCTCCTGATCCCATCATTATAAGGGAAGATCGAGCGCAGATGATTCCAGTGATCCTTTCCGGCGGTTCGGGCACAAGGCTGTGGCCCGTATCGCGCAAGACCCATCCCAAGCAGTTCTGGCCGCTGCTGTCAGAGGTCTCCATGCTGCAGGAGACCTGCGCCCGCACCCGCTCTCTCGCGGAGGCCGACCCCATGGTGGTGTGCAACGAGGAGCACCGGTTCTTCGTCGCCCAGCAGCTGCAGGAGGCAGGCTACGAGAATCCCACCATCCTGCTGGAACCGGTGGGCCGCAACACCGCCCCGGCGGCGGCGGTGGCCGCCCTGCAGGCGCTGGACGATGAGCACGATCCGGTGCTGCTGGTGCTCCCCGCGGACCACGCCATCACCGATCTGGAAGCCTTCGCCGCCACCGTGGCCGAGGGGGAGAAACTGGCGGAACAGGGATACCTGGTGACCTTCGGCATCGTGCCGGACTACCCCGAAACCGGCTATGGCTACATCCAGGGGGGCACACGCCTGGAGAACAGCGAACGGGCCTGCCGCATCGACCGCTTCGTGGAAAAACCGGACCTGGCCACCGCCGGTATGTACCTGAAATCGGGCGACTACTACTGGAACAGCGGCATGTTCATGTTCCGCGCCTCGGTCTACCTGGAGGAGCTGGAGAAGCAGAACCCGGAGATGATCGAGCGCTGCCGGGAGGCGTGCCGGAAGGCCTCCCGTGACCTGGACTTCGTGCGCCTGGACCGGGAATCCTTCGAGGCCTGCCCCTCCGATTCCATCGACTACGCGGTGATGGAGCACACCAACCGGGGCGCGGTGATCCCCATGGAGGCGGGCTGGAACGACGTGGGCTCCTGGTCGGCCCTTTGGGAGATCGGGGGGAAGGACGAGGACGGAAACGTGATCCAGGGCGACGTGCTGGCGGTGGACTGCAAGGACAACCTGCTGCGCTCGGACGGCCGCCTGCTGGCGGCACTGGGCGTCCGCGACCTGATCGTGGTGGACACCCCGGACGTGCTGCTGGTGGCCCATCGCAGCCAGGCGCAGCGGGTCAAGGAGCTGGTGGAGCAGCTGGATGCGGACCAGCGCGAGGAGATCGAGGTCCACGCCCAGGTGCATCGTCCCTGGGGTTGCTACCAGGGGATCGACAGAGCCGAGCGCTACCAGGTGAAGCGTATCTCGGTGAAGCCGGGAGCACGCTTGTCGCTGCAGAAACACCACCACCGGGCGGAACACTGGATCGTGGTCAAGGGCTCCGCCCTGGTCACCCGGGGCGACGAAACTTTCCTGCTCACCGAGAACCAGTCCACCTACATTCCGGTGGGCGAACTGCACCGCCTGGAGAACCCCGGCAAGATCCCCCTGGAGCTGATCGAGGTGCAGTCCGGCAGCTACCTGGGCGAAGACGATATCGTCCGCTTCGACGACGCCTACGGGCGGGAGGACTGAGCAGGTCTATCCAACATTACTGCCTGACCGCCGGGGGAGACACGGCCCCCGGCTACGTTCCCTCTCTGGCCAATCCCCCACCGGTTGCCACTTTCACGACCGCCGAACAAGGATGAGCCACGGTGCCACCGGGACCATCAACCCTCCGCAAGGCGGATGATGGCTGCGTCCTCGCATTCCGACCGTTTAGGAACCTCTGATTTAATCCATGAACTCGCATCTTGTCCTCCTCCAGCCCGATTACTGCGTTGAAGTTCTTGCCAATAGCTTGCTATTGCCTGCGAACTTCGCCTTGTACTCGGACCGGAGGAGAACAACCTGCTTCGTCCAGGATTAAATCAGAGGTTCCTTTAAAAAGGGCAATAAGCCCGCCTACCAGTTGCCCCACCACGGCGGCCTCCATTGTGATATACAGCTGCAGCCTATCACGACGAAGGCAGCAGCCGTCTTTCCCGGAACCGACGCCGGTCTAAACTCGCGTTTCCTGGCCATGTAGCACGAGAAGTTTTCCCTTCGAAGAGCAGGGATTTGCATGTAAGGCGCTGATTCGGCTACTCTTCTGGAAAGGCGCCCGCTATGGCGGAAGGAGCCGGCCTCAATAACCCCCGCTCTGACGAGGGAAAAGCTTGGCCGGTGATATGCTGCAGCCGCATATCACGACGGAGGCGGATTCAGTCTAATACACTGTTCGGTGAAAAAAGCAGCTGGAAGGTAATCGCCAAATTCAAATGAAAATATATCTCGATAACTGCTGCTTCAACCGGCCTTATGACGATCAGTCTCACCTTCGCATCCGATTGGAATCAGAAGCCA
>JALXAM010000051.1 GCA_026992075.1 Sedimenticola sp.
AGGCCCTGAACAAGGATGGCTTCCTGGAGCTGGCCAGCATACTCTCGGTGGAGACCCGGGAAGACAAGCTGCGCTTGATGAAGGAGCTGGCCCGGCGCTATCCGGACAGCGCCAGCGCGCGCTACGCGCTGGCGCTGGTGGCCACCCAGCGCAAGCGCTATGAGCTGGCCCAGCAGGCCATCGACGAGGCGCTCCGGCTGAAACCAGATTGGCCCAAACCCCACCTGCTACGGGCACGCATCCTGGAGCTCCAGGGCAGAAGGGATGCGGCGGTGAAATCGCTGCGGGCCGCTGCCAAGGCGTATCCTTCCCCCCTGCTCTACCAGGCGCTGGGCCAGGCCCTCACCCAGCAGAAACGTTATAAAGAAGCGCTGGCGGCCTACCGCCGGGCACTGGAATTGGAGCCGGAAAACCAGGATCTGCTCGCCACCATGGGGCTGCTCGCCATCCAGAATCGCGACTGGGAGCTTGCCCGCAAAAGCTGGGAGCGGCTGGCCAAATCAGGTAACCGCCAGCGCCAGCAGGAAGCCTGGTATTTCCTAGGCCAGATCGAGGAGCTGCAAAAACATACGGACAAGGCCATCGGCTACTACCGCAAGGTACGAGAGGGGCGGCTGGTGCCCGATGCCCGACTGCGATTGGCCATTCTGTTGGGACGCAAAGGCCAGCTGGAGGAGGCGGCGCGCCTGTTCCGGGAGCTGCGCCTGACCAATCCCCAGCAGGCGCTCCAGGTCTATGTGACCGAAGCGGAACTCTACAAGGAGCTGGGCAAGCCTGAGCGGGCCATGGCAGTCTACGACGAGGCGGTGGCTGCCAACCCGGACAACGCCGACCTGCTCTATGCCCGCGGGCTGCTGGCCGCCGATCTGGGTCGGATCGACCAGGCGGAACGGGATCTGCGCCAGGTGTTGCACCTCAAGCCGGGGGACGCCGACACGCTCAATGCTCTGGGTTACACTCTGGCGGAGCAGACCAACCGACTCGGCGAAGCCTATGAATACATTCGCCAGGCGCTGCGCAAGCTGCCGGACAGCGCTCCAGTGCTGGACAGCATGGGATGGGTGCTCTATCGCATGGGGCGCAAGGAGGAAGCATTGGAGTACCTGCGCAAAGCAGCCGCAAAGATGCAGGATGGAGAAATCGCAGCTCATCTCGGGGAGGTGCTCTGGAGCCTCGGCCGCAAGGAGGAAGCACGGAAAGTGTGGCAGGAGGCCCTGAAGTTCGACCCGGACAACCCCAAACTCAAAGCCACCATCACCCGCCATCGGTGAACGCCGAAGAGAACCTCTGGCTGGCGCCCGCCAAGCTCAATCTCATGTTGCGGGTCGTGGGTCGCCGCAAGGACGGCTACCACGAGCTGCAGACGGTTTTCCAGTTTCTGGAACAGAGCGACCGACTGCGGTTCCGAGTCTCCCGCAGCCGCGCCATCCGCTGCGTCACTCCACTGCCTGGCGTCGCGGAAGCGGACAACCTCGCCATCCGGGCAGCCCGGTTGCTGCAGCAGGCCAGTGGCGTCTCCCGGGGAGTGGAGCTGGAGGTGTACAAGTCCCTGCCCATGGGAGGTGGCCTGGGCGGCGGCAGCTCCAATGCCGCCACCACCCTGCTGGTACTCAACCACCTCTGGGGCTGCCGCTTGGATACCACCCAGCTCGCCGAACTGGGGCGCCAGCTGGGCGCCGACGTGCCCATCTTCATCCATGGCCGCGCCGCCTGGGCGGAAGGTATCGGCGAACGGCTCACCCCTCTCGCCCCCCCGGAGCCCTGGTACTTGGTGGTTCGGCCGCCGTGCCATGTCTCCACCGCCGAAATTTTTTCCCATCCCCGATTGACACGAAACGCAACCCCCATCAAAATACGCGACTTTCTCGCGGGAGAAGCGGACAACACCTGCGAGCCGCTGGTGCGATCCTGCTATCCGCAGGTGGACCGGGCGCTCTCCTGGCTCGACCGGCATACCAGGGGCCGGCTCACCGGCACCGGAAGTTGCGTGTTCGGGGAGTTCGCCAACCGCGAAGCTGCCACGGCGGCGCTGCGGGAGCTGCCCGATGAGATGGAAGGCTTCGTCAGCCGCGGGCAGAACCTCTCTCCGCTGCACCGGCAGCTGCAACAATTCGATGGGGTGTCGCCAAGTGGTTAAGGCACCGGACTTTGACTCCGGCATCGCAGGTTCGAATCCTGCCACCCCAGCCATATCACCCAACCCTTCCGGCAGGCCGGTCATGCCGGAGGCCCAACGCTCCAAGCCAATTCATCCGGGGATCGACAGGTGGCTAGCAGCAGCATGATGGTCTTCACCGGCAACGCGCACCCGCAGCTGGCCCGGGAGATCGTCGATTACCTGGACATGGCGCTGGGTCGCGCGGTGGTGGGCCGCTTCAGCGACAGCGAAATCATGGTGGAGATCGAGGACAACGTGCGTGGACGCGATGTCTTCGTGGTTCAGCCCACCTGCTTCCCCACCAATGATCACCTGATGGAATTGCTGGTGATCATCGACGCCCTGCGGTGGGCCTCCGCCAACCGGATCACAGCGGTGATCCCCTATTTCGGCTATTCACGCCAGGATCGCCGGCCCCGCTCCGCACGGGTTCCCATCACGGCGCGGCTGGCGGCCAAGATGATCGGCACCGCCGGTGCCGACCGGGTGCTCACCATGGACCTGCACGCCGACCAGATCCAGGGTTTCTTCGACATCCCGGTGGACAACATCTACGCCTCGCCCATCCTGTTGGGCGACATCTGGCGACAGAAGTACCCCGATCTCATCGTGGTATCGCCGGACGTGGGCGGAGTGGTTCGTGCACGCGCCCTGGCCAAGCGCCTGGACGATGCCGACCTGGCCATCATCGACAAGCGCAGGCCCAAGGCCAACGAGGCGCAGGTGATGAACATCATCGGGGACGTCGAAGGACGTTCCTGCGTGCTGGTGGACGACCTAGTGGACACCGCCGGCACGCTGTGCAAAGCCGCCACCGCGCTCAAGGAGCATGGGGCCGCCCGGGTAGTGGCCTACTGCACCCACGCCGTGCTCTCGGGGCCGGCGGTGGACAATATCGACGCCTCCGACCTGGACGAGCTGGTGGTGACCAACACCATCCCGCTGCAGCCAAAGGCCGAGGCATCGCAAAAGATTCGCCAGCTTTCCATCGGCGGAATCCTGGCGGAGACCATGCGTCGCATCAACAACGAGGAGTCGGTTAGCTCCCTGTTCATGGACTGACGCATCCCAGCCATTCCGGCAACCACAAGGCCCTGTTCCCTCTGGTCGCGGAGGTGCAGGGTTTCGCAATCAAACCTACGGAGATAAACCATGTCCCAACAATTCACCATTCCGGCTGTCTCCCGCAGCGACAAGGGGAAAGGTGCGAGCCGCCGCCTGCGTCGCCAAGGGCTGGTGCCCGGTATCGTCTACGGGGGCGGCAAGGACCCCCAGATGATCGCCACGCCCCACAACAAACTGGTCCAGCAGCTCGAGAACGAGGCCTTCTACTCCTCCATTCTCAACCTGGAGCTGGATGGCGCCGTTCAGCGCGTGGTACTCAAGGACCTGCAGCGCCACCCGGCCAAGCCCTTCATCCTCCACTTCGACCTGCAGCGGGTGGCCGATACCGACCGGATCCGTATGCATGTGCCGTTGCACTTCGTCGGGGAGGAACAGGCACCCGGCGTCAAGGCTGGAGGCAAGATCCATCACGCACTGGTGGACATCGAGGTGGTCTGCGAGGCCAAGGACCTGCCCGAGTACATCGAGGTGGATGTCTCCGGCATGAACCTGGGTGACATGATCCACCTCACCGACCTGAAACTCCCCGAGGGAGTGGAGATCGTCGCCCTCACCCATGGTGACGAGGCAGCTCACGACGAGGCCGTGGTGAGCATCCAGGCCGACCGCCGTGCGCAGGCGGCGGAAGGAGAGGGCGGTGAAGAGGAGACCGCTTCCGAAGAGGAGTGATCCTCCAGTACCAACGAAAGGAAACGGCGGCTTCGGCCGCCGTTTTTTCTGATGAACCGGCCATGACAGACTCCCCGGAACCACGAAGGGTGGCCCAACCGGCAGATGTCACCGGAACGCCCGAAAAAGCCATGAGCGACCTTGTTGCCTCAGAACTTGCAGACCATCGTACCGGCCTGCCATCGCGTCGGTTTCCGGACAGACCACCAAGCGAAGCGTTGGGCCAAGAGAGGGGATCCCGTCATGTCTGACGCCATCCAATGTATCGTCGGCCTGGGCAATCCCGGCCCCAAGTACGCCGAAACCCGCCACAATGCGGGTTTCTGGTTTCTCGACGAGATCGCCAGGCGCCACGGGCTCAGTTTCCGGAGTGAATCCAGGTTTTCCGGCGAACTGGCCCGATTGGAGCTGTCCGGGCGCCAATGCTGGCTGCTGAAGCCCACCACCTTCATGAATCGCGCCGGCCGCTCCGTCGGTGCGCTGGTCCGTTTCTACAGGATCGCGCCGGAACATCTGCTGGTGGCGCATGATGAGCTGGACCTGCCACCGGGCACGGTGCGATTGAAACGGGGAGGCGGCCATGGTGGACACAACGGGCTGCGCGACACCATCGCTGCCCTGGGCAGCCGTGACTTCCACCGTTTGCGGATTGGCATCGGCCACCCCGGCCACCGGGACCAGGTGGTGGACTATGTCCTCTCCCGCCCGCGAGCGGAAGAAGAGGCGCTCATCCGCCAGGCCATCGACCGTGCGGCAGACCAATTGCAAGCCATCCTCGAAGGCCAGTTTCAACAGGTGATGAACCTGCTTCACGCCAAGCCCTGAAAAAAATGACCACAGAGGCACAGTGCGTGCCCCTGTGGTTTCCATGTCCGCCAGCCTGTAGGTTGGGCAAAGCGTAGCGTGCCCAACGGAGCGATGGGCACGGCCTTACGGCCTTTGCCCATCCTACGGGTTGGTCGCGGCCTTCATGCCCCGTTAGCCTTGAACACGTAGGCCGGCTTGAACCAGCGCACCATGACCGGAAGCAGCATCAACGCGGTGAAGACGTCGATGATGAGCGCTTCACCGATGTAGATGGCCAGGCCCCAGGTGTTGGCCAGGTTGGTGTTGAGCAACGGGATGAAGCTGCCGAGCAACACCACGATGGAGATGATCACTGCGGAGCCCGTTGTGTTCAGCGTGTTCCGCAGGGAACGCTCCCAATTACCGCCGGTCCTTTGCATCTCCTCACGCAACCGGGAGAGGATGTAGATCCCATAGTCGATGCCCAACCCCATGGCGATACTGAGAGTCACCAGCAAATGGAAGGCCAGGTTGCCGGACCACTCCTCGATGGAGGTGAAATAGCCACCCAGGCCATACTGGGCGAACAGGGTGATGAAAAGGGTGATGACAAGCATGGAGGCCACCACCAGCGAACGGAAGATGAGCGCCACGATGATGAACACCGCGGCGGCGGTCTGTAGCGGCCCCATCAGCCAGTTTGCCATGGCCACCTCCCGGGTGGCCTCGGTGGCGCCCAGGAATCCGCCCACGCCCGGGCGAATGTAGTTCGGGCCCGGCTGCCCCAAGGTTTCGTCGCATTTTTCGTAGATCGCGGGGTCATCCGCCGGCCCGCAACGCAGCCCGAACTTCACCTTGCGGAAACCCTTGTCGTTCTTGTGCGCCTCGATATAGGACTGGATGTCCATGGTGACCTGGTGGGTCTCACGCGGATCCATAGTGTTGATGAAACCCAGCACCACACCGTTGTTCCAGTCCTTGGAGATGAAGGAATCCATGTCGCCGGCGGAGGTCATCATCTCCAGCAGCCCGTTGTAGAGCTGGATGATCTCGTCCGGATCCCGGGTGTCATCCGGATCCTTCTTCAGCAGATACTCCTTCGTGGGAATGGCCAAGTCCTCTTTGGAAGTCTTACCCTCGGCCATCAGCAGCATGTTTACCAGCCGCACATACTGGGCATAGGAACCAGTATAACCGATGAACTTCTGGGCCCGCATCCACTGCTCCATCTTCTCGATGTCCGCGAGCACGTCGGCATCGTTGAAGATCCCCTGAGCACCACAGGCCTCGGTGTCCCAGCAGCCCCTTTTCTGTTTCTCCGCGGCACACTGGGCGAGCTTTTCCTTTCGATCCTCGAGATCATACAGCTCGTCCGGGAACAGGTTGTCGCCCTCGCACTCCGGCGCCACAGGCTCCTTGCCGCGAATGGGCACGCTCACCGAGATCACGCCGGGCATCACTTCGTTCAGTTTCACCAGGTCCTTCCAGACCTGGGAGCTGCCCTTGAAGGCGGCACGGGCATAGTTGATGCCCTTTTCCACCCCCGGCATGATGTCTCCTTCGTCGGCCAGTTTCACCTCGGCCACCGGGTCGTTACGCCAGTTCATGAAGTTGGTGTAGTAGAACGAGACCCCCATGAGCACCAGGATTAGCGCAATGGGCACCGCCTTGCCCGGCCCCATGACGATCCGGGTGAGCCAGCCACCCACCTTCACCTCCCAGCTGTGGCCACCGGCGCCACAAGCCTCCCTGGAAGGCTCGAACTTGGTGAGCAGTAAGGGAATCAGAGTGGTGGTGGTGAGCAGCAGGGTGAGCATGCCGAACATGCCGAAATAGGCATAGGCCTTGTAGAAGGAGATGTCCACCGTGGCCAGAGTGGCGAAACCCACCATATCGGTGATGATGGAGAGGGTGGCCGGGACGATGGTGTGGGATATGGCCACCCGCGCCGCCGCATCGCAGTCCCCGGTGGTGCCCATCTCCAGCAGGAAACGCCGTGTCACCTGCACCGAGTGCCCGATGCCGATGGCCAGTAGCAGCATGGGAGTGAGCACCATCATGGTGGTGAGCTTGAACTGGGTGAGCCCCATCAATCCCAGGGTGAAGACGATGGTCATGCCCACGCCCAGGAGCGGGAAGGCCGCGCCACGCCAGTCACGGAACTCCATCCAGAGAATAGCCACCACGATGGCGATGGAGATGACGAAGAGCCACCACTTGGCCACCAGGTCGGCCAGCATGTAGGCGAGAAAATAGGGCTCGCCCGCCACCAGCAGCTCGATGCGCTCGTCCTGGGCGATCTCGTCCATCAGATCCCGCACCTGTTTCACCCAGGGCAGATAGATCTTCTTCACGTCGTCCGTGTAGTCCGCCAGGATGTAGGCGGCCCGGGCCACACAGAAATCCTTGTCATAGTCATCGTAAGCGCAACGCTCGCCGGTGTTCTTGTCGTACATGGCCACCAGCATGGGCGCCATCACCGGGTTGGTCTTGATCCCCTCCTTGAGGAAGGCGAGCTGTTTCTTCGCCACCTCGGGGTCGCTGCTGATTCCTTCGGTGGGGATGAGGCGCTTGAAGATGAGGCCGTTCTCATCGGCGCTCATGTACTTGATCTTCTGCGCCGCGATGTCGATGAAGTTGGCCGGGCGGGAGGTGGGCAGCGCCTCCAGCTTGCGGTGCACCTCCTGCACCTTGTTGATGAACCAGGGCTGGTAGATGTCCCCCTCTTTGACCCCCATCGAGAAGACCATGATGTTGCCCATGCCGAAGTTGTGCTCGGCATAGAGGTTGGTCGCCACGTAACGGTTGGTGGGGGGCAACAGGGTATCCGGATCGTTGCGGATATCCAGCTTGGGAATCTGCGTGGCGGCAACGATGGTGGCCAATACCAGCAGAATGATGATGGCGTTGCGGTATTTCAGAACGAAATCCGCATAGCGCTCGGTCAACCCATTGCGTTGCGTCGTGGCTCCCATGGTAACTGCTCCTGACTAGACTGCTCGAATATTATTTGGGTGGGACGAGCAGCAATGGCAGGCCACCCCTCCCCTTGGCTCTTGTTATTGGGCAAACCTGTTACACCCGACCCCGATAAAGAATCGCCCCTCTCCCGGGCGGGAGAGGGGCCGAGGATCGGATCAGTTGCCCCAGATGTACTTAATGCCAACTTGGGCGTTGCTGGAACGCTTGAACTGCCCAAAGGTGGTGTCTTCGTCACCCCAATAGACGTTCAGCTCGGCAGAGCCGATCCACTCGTCGGTGAAGGAATACTCCACGTCGAAACGGTTCCACCAGCCACCACCATCCTCATACATGGTGATGTTGTTCCAGCGGCCCAGCTGGCTTTCGCCGAAGGGCTTGGAGAAGAACAGCGAATAGAACTCCTTGTACTCCCAGCCCCGGTTCATGCCGTTGGTCATGTGGACCGTGGAGAAGTCGGCGGTGTAACGGGAACAATCGAATTGAATGCCGGTCTGCGTGGTACAGGTGCGGTTTTGATCCACATAATCCAGGTTGATCATCTGGATGAATTGGCCGCTGACCAACAGGTTGGTGAAAACAGTGACATCCAGTCCAAGCACGTAGCTGAACCGGTCCATGTCTTCCATGACCAAAGCATTGGCTAAGTCGCCAACACCTAGAAGTCGCTTGTCCACGATGGGCTGCTTCTCATCTTTGTCATAGAGGAACTCACCACGCAACACAACAGGCAGATCACCCCACTGGGTGCCATAGTCGAAGGAAGCGCCGAAACTGTTCACCCGAGAGCGGGATTCCTCCATGACCAAGGTAACGCCGTGTTGGTTGGCATTAAACGCGCCAGTTGTGGGGTCAAATGCGCCGTAATACTGACCAGCTGAATTACGCAGCAAGATTGTTGGATTAGCTAATGGATTGGCGCTTGCATCCAGGGGAATCTGATTCGGTGAGATATTGGTAGTAGGATCCGGCATTATGACTCCCGGCATCGGGGACATCCCGGTGGCCCGCTGGACAGTGAGCTTCTCTCCAGTTACAGCATCCCGCCAGTACATGTTGATTTCCGGATTGGCGCTGTAATGATAGAAATAGTTGAGGCTGAAATTCAGCCCATTATCCAAGGACCCCCGGTAGCGAAAGCCAACATTGGGCTCGTAGGTGTCGGGCGTATCCTTCGTATAAACCGCGTTGGCCCCCACAAAACGGGTACCATCAAAGGTATTGAAGGTATTGAAGGTTGCAAAAGTGGCATTGGGCATGTACTCGAACGCCGAAGTCGGATTGGCCGGATTCCAGTTGACCTGGGTCGGCTGGGGCCCATAGACATCCATCAGATTGGTTACATTGTTATTCGCATTGGGATCACCAGCAGCCAGTCCATTTTGAGCGATATTGTTCAGCACGATATAACCCGGACCGAAGGAGGTTGCCGGCCCACACACGCCGGGCGAGGAGCAAGGATAACCAACAATGTTTGGATTGCTGGCAAAGCCGTCTACTGTCATCCCCGCGAATGGAAGAAGGCCGGAAGCATTCAAGCCGCCGGTAAACATCCCGGCAAAGGCTGCGGCGTTGAAGCTGCCGGCCACTCCAGCCAAGGCAGGCGTCACATTGAGAAAGCCATTCACCTTGCCAGTGATAGAGTCCACCCCCTTCATGATGAAGGGATGACCGTCGTCCGAATCGCGCCGGTCATCGGTCAGGCCCGGGATCACATTGGTGCGGTTCTCGGAGAGGATGAACTGGATGTTGCCGGTCTCGCCCACGTTCATTTCGGCATTGATCATCCAGATGGGGATACGCGAATCCTCCATGGCGTTCTGGGCCATCTCGCGGAAGTCGGTGGGGTTGATGATGTCCAGCAGCTTGATGCCGTCTGCAGTACCCCAAACCACCTGCTGCTTGCCCAGGCGGAGAGAGAGATCACCGACGGAGGTGTCGATGTAGGCCTCCCGGAACCAGTCGTTCTGGGTGTAGTTCTTGTGGCACTGCCAATAGCTGTTGACCCCTTCGCTGTCACAGATGAGGTTGATGTCCAGGTGCCAGCTGGACTCTTCGCCCAGCAGCCCGTTGATGAAGAAGCGAGCCGAGTTCTCGAACTTCATCAACTCCCCGGCGTCATGCTGACGATCGTCGAGCATGGTGCGACGCTCACCGGTTTTCGGCCCATCGCGCAGAAAGATGGCCGTTTCGTTCTTCAGATAGCCATTGATCTCGATGTCTTCCATAAAGTCGGCAGTGGCCGCCGCAGGCAGGGAGATGGCCGCCAATACTGCAAGATGAAGGGTTGAACGCTTGTACATGTCTACTCTCTCCGGTTCGGTAGAGGCGCCCGCGGGCGCCTCTTTGGCTCAGGTTCTTATCGCTTGATCTTGCGCAGGGTCTGCTCGGTCCAGAGCTTACGCTTGAAATCGCCGTTGGCCACGCTCACGCCATCGGGAATGTTGGCGAAGGTCTCATGACCGGTGACCAGGTTCTTGCCGTACCAGTAACCCCAGAACTGGGCACGGGGATCGTCCAGCGGAGAATCCAGCCAGAGGCGGTCGATGATCTTGATCTTCTTGCCATCCTTGAAGTACTCGGTGCGATGATCGGCGAAGGTCTTGGCGTCCACATAGCTGATGCGGTAGTCGTACCACCAGTTCTTGAACTTGGTGGTGCTCTTCACCTTGTAGACTTCCCTGCCCTTGGGAGCACAGGAGGGGCCGCGCAGGTTGCGGGTGTAGCGACCTTGTTGCTCTTTGGGCACCTCCAGGGCGCCGAGACAATCGTTGAAGGTCTCCTTGCCCAGCAGTTCGTGGGTCTCGTGCTTGGGCTTGCGCAGCACCACGTCGCCGAAGGTGAAGTCACTGCCGCCCCAGGCATCGTCGTGGGCGGGCTGGGCGAAACGGCGGATCTTGCGCAGAGCGGGCAGCCAGATCATGTAGGACTGGCTCTTGTTGTCGTCCTTGTAGTCGGTGACCAGGATGCCGGTGCCACGCAACTTGCCGGAACGGAAGATGGCCAGGTCCTGCGCCTTGATGGGATCGTCCGCGGGATAGTCGTTGTTGAGATAGCGCTCCAGTGTGAGGGTGGTGGGTTTGTCGCCCTTGGCCCGCAACACCAGGGTGGTGATCTTGCGCCCCTTCTTGACGATGGCGTAGTTTTTCATCGCATAGAAGTGGTTGACGAAGTACACCTGCTCCATGATCTTGGTCGCATCGGTGAGTTCACCGGAAGGATACGGCAGGTCCTTGGGCACCCCGGCAGAGGCGACGGCGGAGGCTGCCAGCAGGGCGGCGGCAGCCAAGGTGGTGGTGGTTTTTTTCATCATCTTGCTTCCTGACTCTCTAGTTGTTGCTGAATCTTCTCCCCTGCCGCTCCCGCGTCAGGGACCCGTTATGCCTCGTCCTACGTTCAACGCTTGATCTTTCTGAGGGTTCTTTCCGACCAGAGAGAGGGCTTGAAGTCGGCGTTGTAACGAATCACCTCAGGTGGAATCACCGCCCAGCTCTCATGGCCGGTGATGAAGTTCTTTCCATACCAGTAGCCCCAGGCCAGCGCCCGGGGATCGTCGATCTCTTCGACCCTGCGCCAATCCCGGTCGATGAACTTGATCTTCTTGCCATCCTTGAAGTACTCGGTGCGATAGTCGGCAAAGGTCTCGGTGTCGATGTAGCTGATGCGGTAGTCGTACCACCAGTTCTTGAACTTGGTGGTGCTCTTCACCTTGTAGACCTCTCTGCCTTTGGAAGCACAGGATTCACTGGGCAGGTGGCGGGTGTAGCGGTTGCGCTGTTTCTTGGGGATCTCCATTCCCTTGAGGCACTCCTGGAAGACCTCCTTGCCCAACAGCTCATGGGTCTCGTCGTCCGGCTTGCGCAGCACCACGTCGCCAAAGGTGAAGTCGAGCCCGCCCCAGGCGTCGTCCTGGGCAGGCTGGGCGAAACGACGGATCTTGCGCAGGGCGGGGAGCCAGATGACATAGGACTGGCTCTTGCTCTCGTCCTTGTAATCGGTGATGAGGATGCCGGTGCCACGCAGCTTGCCGGAACGGAAGATGGCCAGATCCTTGGCCTTGATCACCGGGTCGTCCCGGTAATCGTTGTTGAGATAGCGCTCGATGGTGTTGGTGGTGGGGCGTTTCCCCTTGGCGCGACTCACCAGCACGGTGATCTTGCGTCCCTTTTTGATGATGGCGAAATTCTTGAACGCATAGAAGTGGTTGACGAAATAGACCTGCTCGATGATCTCTCTTGCGGTGGGTTCCCCTTGGGGATAGGGGGTTTCCGGAGAAACCGCCAAAGCGCTCCCACTGGCCACCAGGGGAACGAGCAACAACGACAGGAACCTCGACCAGGGTCTGAAATGCACCACCACTCCTGAACTCCAGAGACTTGTTGTTGGTTATATGTGGCGCCAGCGCAACATGGGCGCCGGTCGCAAAAAATTCGTCCCTGTTTGCTGGATTCCGCCGCGAAAGCCGGCTCCTCCCCTGCCCCCGCTGAAAACAATCCTCCATTAGGTCGCTGAATTATTATCGCAAAGAAACGGGCTTGGCAAGCGCTTTCAATGACAAATCGCAATCGGCCCTGTTGCAAAAGCGCAAATCATTGCAAAGGCCTGCCGATTGAAGGAAAATTTTGACCGCCCGCAATGACTTCCATTCTCCGGCCACTTTTCCATGAGCCTGCTCGTTCTCGGTCTCAACCACACCACCGCACCCGTGGAGATCAGGGAGCGGGTGAGCTTCGGCCCCGATATCATCGTGGGTGCGTTGCGCTCGCTCACCGAAGTGGAAGGTGTCGGCGAAGGGGTGATCCTCTCCACCTGCAACCGCACCGAGCTCTACTGTCACGGCAACGATGCCAATCCGGAGCGCATCGGCCGCTGGCTGGCCGAGTTTCACGGGCTGAAGCGGGAGGACCTGACGCCCTATCTTTACCTGCACCAGGAAGAAAAGGCAGTGGAGCATCTGCTGCGGGTGGCCAGCGGGCTCAACTCGCTGGTGTTGGGGGAACCCCAGATCCTGGGCCAGGTGAAACAGGCGTGGCAGACCGCCACCAGCGCCGGCACCCTGGGGAAGATCCTGGGCAGGCTGTTCCAGCACAGTTTCGCCACCGCCAAGCAGGTGCGCACCGACACCGCCATCGGCGACAGCCCGGTGTCGGTGGCCTTCGCCGCGGTGAGCCTGTCGAAGCAGATCTTCGCCGACCTCAAGCCCCTCACCGCCCTGCTCATCGGCGCCGGCGAGACCATCGAACTCACCGCCCGCCACCTGCAACAACAGGAGATCGGGCGCATCATCGTGGCCAACCGCACCGTCACCCGCGCCCACGAGCTGGCCGAGCAGTTCAATGGTTTCGCCATCAGCCTCACCGAGATCCCCGCTCACCTGGCGGAGGCGGACATCGTCATCTCCTCCACCGCCAGCCCGGTGCCGGTGCTGGGCAAGGGAACGGTGGAGAGCGCCCTCAAGGCACGCCGCCACAAGCCCATCTTCATGGTGGACATCGCGGTGCCGCGGGATATCGAGCCGGAGGTGCGCGAGTTGGAGGACGTTTACCTCTACACCGTGGACGACCTGGAAGAGGTGATCCAGGAGAACCTGCGTTCCCGCCAGCAGGCGGCGGAACAGGCGGCGGAGATCATCGAGCAGCGCAGCGCCGAGTTCATGGCCTGGCTGCGCTCGCTGGATGCCGTCTCCCTGATCCAGAGCTACCGCGGACAGGCCGAGGCGATCAAGCAGGAGACCCTGAAGAAAGCGCTGCGCATGGTGGCCAACGGCACTCCCGCCGAGGAGGCATTGGAATACCTGGCCAACACCCTCACCAACAAGCTCCTGCACACGCCCAGCTCCCAGCTCCGTGAGGCGGGCTCCAGCGGCCAAAAGGAGCTGCTGGAGGCGGCCAATACGCTTTTCCAATTAGATCGATGAAAAGGTTTCATGTCGGGCTGAAGCCCGACCTACAGGAGGGATGGTTCCGCGTAGGTCGGGCTTCAGCCCGACAAACCAGTTGCCGCTGACCCACCATGCGCGCCTCCATCCGCACCCGCCTGGAACAGATCCGCGACCGCTTCGAGGAGATCACCGGCCTGCTGGCCGACCCCGAGGTGCAGAACGACAGCGACCGCTTCCGCGAGCTGGGCCGGGAGTACGCCCAGCTGGAGCCGGTGGCCGACTGCTACCGCAAATATCTCGACGCCGAAGGGGAGATCGCCGCGGCCGAAGAGATGTTGGCCGACCCCGAGATGGCCGAGCTGGCACAGGAGAGTATCGACGAGGCGCGCCGGCGGCTGGCGGAGCTGGAACCGGAACTCCAGCGCCTGCTGCTGCCACGCGACCCCAACGACGAGCGCAACGTCTATCTCGAGATCCGCGCCGGCACCGGCGGCGCCGAAGCAGCACTGTTCGCCGGCGACCTGTTGCGCGCCTACCTGCGCTACGCAGAGCGCAAGGGGTGGCGCACCGAGCTGGTGAGCGAGAGCCCCGGCGAGGCGGGCGGCTACAAGGAGGTGGTGGTGCGCATCAGCGGCAAGGGGGTCTATTCCCGCCTGAAGTTCGAATCGGGCGTCCACCGGGTGCAGCGGGTGCCAGAGACCGAGTCCCAGGGGCGCATCCACACCTCGGCGGTCACCGTGGCCATCCTGCCCGAAGCCGAGGCCATCGACCAGGTGGAGATCGACCCCAACGAGCTGCGCATCGACACCTTCCGCGCCTCGGGCGCCGGGGGCCAGCACGTCAACAAGACCGACTCGGCGGTGCGCATCACCCACCTGCCCACCGGCATCGTGGTGGAGTGCCAGGACGAGCGTTCCCAGCACAAGAACAAGGCGCGGGCGCTGGCCCTGCTGCAGGCGCGGCTGCTCGACAACGCCCGCCGCGAGCAGGCCCAGGCAAGGGCCGCCGACCGCAAGCTGCAGGTGGGCAGCGGCGACCGCTCGGAGCGCATCCGCACCTACAACTTTCCCCAGAACCGGGTCACCGACCACCGCATCAACCTCACCCTCTACAAACTGGACGAAGTGATGGAGGGTGACCTCGATCTGGTGATCGAACCGCTGCTGCGCGAGTACCAGGCCGAGCAACTGGCCGAACTCTCCGCCGCCTGATACCTCTTCTCCATCCGGGAGAGAGTTGGGGTGAGAGGATCAAACAATCACCATACCATGCGACTCCACCACCTCCTTTCCGAAGCCCGCGCCCACTCCGAAGCGGCCGCCGCCGACGCCCCGCTGCTGCTGGCCCATATCCTGGAGAAGCCGGTCACCTGGATCTACGCCCACCCGGAAGAGGGGGTGAGCGCTCGCCAGGCCGAGCGCTTCCGCCAACTGCTGGCGCGCCGCGCGGCGGGGGAACCACTGGCCTATCTCACCGGTGAGAAAGAATTCTGGTCCCTGAAGCTGAAGGTGACGCCCGACACCCTGGTGCCGCGGCCGGAGACGGAGTTGCTGGTGGAGGTCGGGTTGGAGTTGGGGGATTTTTTGAGATCCCCTCACCCCAACCGTCTCCCGCGGGGAGAGGGAGCCACTCCCCCCTCCCCCTCCGGGAGAGCGGCCGGGGGTGAGGGGATCACCATCCTCGACCTCGGCACCGGCTCCGGCGCCATCGCCCTCGCCATTGCCCACGAGCGTCCCCGGTGGCAGGTCACCGCCACCGACCTCAGCACCGAGGCGCTGGCGGTGGCCCGGGAGAACGCCCGAAAGCCGGGCCTGAAAAACCTCCGGTTCCTTCAGGGCCGCTGGTACGAGCCCCTGCCGGGAGAAGCCCGCTTTCACCTCATTCTCAGCAATCCGCCCTACGTGGCCGAGGGCGACCCCCACCTCCAGGGTGACGGAGTGCGCCACGAGCCACTTTCCGCCCTGACCGCGGGCCCGGAGGGGCTCGACGAGCTGCGCACCATCATCCGCGGCGCGCCTGCCCACCTGGAGCCGGGCGGTTGGCTGGCGGTGGAGCACGGCGCGGAACAGGGGCAAGCGGTGCGGACGCTGTTCCGGGAAGCAGGGTTCGAAAGGGTGGAGACCCGCCGGGATCTGGCCGGGAGGGACAGGGTGACGCTGGGTTGTTATGCTTGTAATTGACCCCCTCACCCCCAGCCCCTCTCCCGGAGGGGGAGGGGGGAGTGGCTCCCTCTCCCCCAGGGAGAGGGTT
>JALXAM010000052.1 GCA_026992075.1 Sedimenticola sp.
GCCTGTTCCAGGCGGCCCGTTCCAGGGCGCGGGGATACCGTAATGACAGCACGTACATCACCATGATCTACCTGATCGCAAGTCCAGCAGGTTCCATCCTGAAATCCACATGAAATGACGAAGAACCCAAAATCCTTCGTGGTACCTCAGACGCGAATATCGCGTTCGATGATATTCGAGGGATATTACTTCATCTTGGATTTGACGAACGTATTCGCGGAAGTCACCATATATATCGCAAGGAAGGGATTGATGAAAAAAATAAACATACAACGTTCAGAAAACAAGGCAAAACCTTATCAGGTGCGGCAGGTACGCGAAGTATTGCTTAAATACCGTTTGACAGGTGAATAGCCATGCATAAGTACGAAACCATTATTTATTGGAGCGAGGAGGATCAATCATTCATCGCCGATGTTCCCGAATTGCCAGGATGCATGGCTCATGGAGCAACACCAGAGGAAGCGTTAAAAAATGCACAAGAGGCCATGCAGCTTTGGTTGGACACGGCTCGCGAGTTTGGTGACCCAATTCCCGAACCCAAAGGGCGACGCTTGGTTTATGCATAACGAGCCGAACAAGTTGCTGCACCTGAACAGGTATTCCGCTTTGCTTCATGGCGGCGGGTGCACTTGGTCGCTATACCTATAGAACGAGACACCGATACAATCCCCCTCTGCCAGCATAGCCCCCACCCCACGGCCATCAGCTGCCAATCGAACCTGACCGAGTCCGTCTCCAGACCTGCACGATACCCATGCAGGCCTGGAGAGGAGCTTACTTCGAGAAAGGAAAGGAGTTCAGGCGTCGAACGGATGTTGCAGCACCAGCGTCTCGTCCCGGTCGGGGCCGGTGGAGACGATGTGGATGGGGGTCTCGCACAGCTCCTCGATCTTTTCCAGGTAGTTCCGGGCGGCGGCGGGCAGCTCCTCGTAGGCACTTGCCTCGCGGGTGGTGTCGCTCCAGCCCGGCAGCTCGATGTAGACCGGCTTGCACTTCTCGAAGTTGTCGGCCCCCGCCGGCGGGTGGTCGATGCGCTCCCCCTCGAATTCGTAGGCGACGCAGATCTTCAGCGTCTCCAGCCCATCCAGCACGTCCAGCTTGGTGATGCAGATGCCGGAGACGCTGTTGATGGCCAGGGAGCGGCGCAGGGCCACGGTATCGAGCCAGCCGCAGCGCCGCTTGCGCCCGGTGGTGGCGCCGAACTCGTGTCCTTTCACCCCCATGTGGTTGCCGGGGCCGTCCTTGTCGAACAGCTCGGTGGGGAAGGGCCCGGCACCCACACGAGTGGTGTAGGCTTTGACGATGCCCAGCACGTAGTCGAGCTCGCACGGACCGGTGCCGGTTCCGGTGGCGGCGCCGCCGGCGGTGGTGTTGGAGGAGGTGACGTAGGGATAGGTGCCGTGGTCGATGTCCAGCAGCGCCCCCTGGGCCCCCTCGTACATGACGTTCTTCCCTTCCCTGCGCATCTGGATGAGCTCGCCGGTGACATCCCCCACCAGGTCGCGCAGCTGGTCGGCCTGCGCCAGCGCCTCGTCCAGCACCTGCTGGTAGTCCACTTCCGGCTGCTGGAAGTAGTGCTTGAGGGCGAAGTTGTGGTAGTCCATCACCTCGCGCAGGCGGGCGGCGAAGTGGTCGGCGTCCAGCATCTCGCCCAGTCGGATGCCGCGGCGGGAGACCTTGTCCTCGTAGGCGGGGCCGATACCGCGACCGGTGGTGCCGATGGCCTTGTTGCCGCGGGCGATCTCCCGCGCCTGGTCCAGGGCCACGTGGTAGGGCAGGATGAGGGTGCAGGACTCGCTCAGGCCGATGCGGCTGCGGGCATCCACGCCGGCCTTTTCCAGCTCCTTCAGCTCCTCGAGCAGCGCTCCGGGAGAGAGCACCACGCCGTTGCCGATGAGACAACGCACCCCTTCGCGCAGGATGCCGGAGGGAATCAGGTGGAGGATGGTCTCCCGGCCGTCGATGACCAGGGTGTGGCCGGCGTTGTGCCCGCCCTGGAAGCGCACCACGGCATCGGCCTTGTCGGTGAGCAGGTCCACCACCTTGCCCTTGCCTTCGTCACCCCACTGGGTGCCGATGACCACTACGTTCTTTCCCATTGTCGTTTTCTCTTTCTGGTTGGTTGTCGGTTTTCGATGGCCCCGTCAGAGTGAGCCGGGTGCCTCAGAGCGGCTGTTTGCGCCAGCCTTCGCCGCTCTGCACCAGCTGGTGGCTGCAACCCATGGCGCGGGCGTCGCCCTGCTGGCCCGGCAGCTCGCGCACCACCACGGCACCCTGGCGGCGCAGCTCGGCCACCAGACGTTCCAGCTCCTGGTCTCCCGACCAGGGCGCGAAGATCCGCTCCCGGGCCGGCCGCTCGCCGGCGTGGCCGAAACGCATCAGGGTCTTGAGGTCGGCGCTGAAGCCGGTGGCGGGACGACCACGGCCGAACTTGCCGCCGATCTGATCGTAACGCCCGCCGCGGGCGATCTCCTTGCCGGAGCCCGGCACGAAGGCGGCGAAGACCAGGCCGTTCTGGTACTGGTAACCGCGCAGCTCCGCCAGGTCGTAATGCACCGGCAACTGTGGCAGGCAGTCCTGGAGCTGCTCGCCGGCACGGCGCAGATAGTCCACCGCCTGATGGACTTCGTGGGAGGCGTCCGCCAGCACTTCCACCGCCGTTTCCAGCACGTCGGCCCTGCCATTGAGGGAGGCCAATGCCACGAACATCTCCTGCAGCGGTTGCGGCAGGGCCAGCTCCCGGGTCAGCGATTCGATCTCGGGCACCGCCTTGCGCTGCAGCGCCTGGAACAGCGCCTTCTCCTGGGCCGGTGCCAGCCCTGCCTGGCGCGCCAGGCCGCGAAAGATCCCCACGTGTCCCAGATCCAGAAAGACGTTCTCCACGCCGGCCTCTTCCAGGGTGGCCATCATCAGGCAGAGGACCTCCAGGTCGCTCTCCACGCCGGGATGACCATAGAGTTCCACCCCCACCTGCAGCGGACTGCGGGTGGCGGAGAAGCCGTCGGGATAGGCACGCAACACGCTGCCCAGATAGCAGAGGCGTACCGGCTCCTCACGCCGCAGCTGGTGAGCATCGATGCGCGCCACCTGGGGAGTGATGTCGGCCCGGATGCCCAATAACTTGCCGCTCATGGGATCGGTGAGTTTGAAGGTCTGGTGTTCCAGGTCCTTTCCCACTCCCGTGAGTAAAGACTCCAGGTATTCGATGAAGGGGGTGATCACCAGCTCGTAGCCCCAGCCCTGATAGAGGTCCAGGAGCCGGCGCCGCAACTGCTCCAGCCGGGCCGCCCGCTCCGGCAGCAGTTCGTCCACCCCATCAGGCAGCAGCCAGTGTCTCTGTGTCGTCGTCATCTCACCAAATAGAGCAGGCCCACCCCGATCAGCATGCTCACCAGGCCGATGCGCCGCACCGTGGCATCGTCCATCTGGTCCAGCATCCTGAGCAGATTGCGATAACGTTGGGGATTGAGAAAGGGGAGGATTCCCTCCAGCACCAGCATCAGTGCCAACGCCGCCAACAGGTCCTGCCAGGCCATCCAGTCTTCACCCCGGGAGGCCGGGAAACCTCCCGGCCTTCATCTTCATTGGACACCGCTTTCAGCGTTCACCCTGCTGATTGCGGAAATAGCGGAAAAACTCCGAGTCCGGGTCCAGCACCATCAGGCTTCTGCCATCGTCGAACACCCTGCGATAGGCCTTCAGGCTGCGCCAGAAGTTGTAGAACTCGACGTCCCTGGAAAAGGCCTCGGCGTAGATGGCGGCCGCCTGCGCGTCACCCCGGCCACGGATCTCCTCTGCCTCGCGGTAGGCCTCGGCCAGGATCTCCGTCTTTTGGCGATCGGCATCGGCCCGGATCTTCTCCGCCGCCTCGGCACCCTGGGCGCGCAGCTCCCGCGCCACCCGCTCGCGTTCGGTACGCATGCGCTCATAGACCCGGTTGCTGATCTCCGGCGGAAAGTCGATACGCTTGATGCGCACGTCGACGATCTCCACCCCCAGGTCGGAGGCGTTCTCGTCCGCCTTGCGGGTGAGCTTCTCCATGATCTCGGTGCGCTCCCCCGAGATCACTTCGCTGATGGTGCGTTTGCCGAACTCGTCCCGCAGCGCGGCGTTGATCCGCTCTCCCAGCAGCCGTGAGGTGGTGTCCATGTTGCCCCGGGTGGAGCGGTAATACTGGGCGGTGTCGTCGATACGCCACTTGATGTAGGAGTCCACCAGCACGAACTTCTTCTCGCTGGTGAGGAAGTGCTCCGGGCGGGCGTCCAGGGTCTGGAGCCGGCTGTCGAACTTGACCACCGTCTGGATCACCGGCATCTTGAAGTGGAGTCCCGGCTTGAAGTCCGAATCGACGATCTTGCCGAGACGCAGCAGCAGGGCGGTCTCATACTCCTGCACCTGAAACACCGAAGCCGAGCCCACCAGCAGCAGCACGAGGGCGAGTCCCGCGTAGATCATGGCCCTTGGCGAATTCATTGGCGGTTTCTCCTGGCGCGATCGACGTTGCGCCTGCGTTCGAGGTTACGGGCCGCCTCTTCCACCACCTTCTGCGCCGCCGATTCCGCCTGCAGGCTCTCGTAACCGGGTAACGCCTGGGGAGCCATCTTGGGCGCTGCGGCGCCCAGCAGGCGGTCCAGCGGCAGCAGGGTGAGGTTGCCTCCCCCCTGTTTCACGTCCAGGATCACCTTGCCGGTGCCGGTGAGCACCTCCTGCATGGTCTCCAGGTAGAGCCGCTGCCGGGTCACTTCGGGCGCCTTCCGGTAGGCGGAGTAGAGCTCCAGAAAACGTTTGGACTCACCCTTTGCCTCCGAGATCACCTTGGCGGTATAGGCCTTGGCGTTCTCGATCTGGCGCGCCGCGGCGCCCCGGGCACGGGGCACGATGTCGTTGGCATAGGCCTCGGCCTGGTTCTGAACCCGCTCCTTGTCGGCCATGGCCCGGGTGGCATCGTCGAAGGCATCCTTCACCTCTTCCGGCGGCTTGGCATCCTGAATGTTGACGTTGGTCACCACCAAACCGGTCTGGTAGCTGTCCAACAGCGACTGCGTGCGCTGCTTCACCATGGCGGCGATGGCGCTGCGGTTCTGGGTGATGATCTCGTCCAGGGTGCTCTTGCCGGTGACCTCGCGCAGTGCCGACTCCACCACGTTGTAGATGGTCTTCACCGGATCGGAATCACGAAACAGGAAGTTGGCCGCGTCCTGGATCCGGTACTGTACCGTGAGCGTGATGTCCACGATGTTCTCGTCCCGGGTGAGCATCTGCGCCCGGTGGCCGAACTTGTTCACCTGGTCCACGTTGATCACGGTGACCTTGTCGATGAAGGGGATCAGGAAGTGAGGACCCGGCGTGGTCACGGTGTGAAAGGCGCCGAAACGTTGCACCACGCCCCGTTCCGCCGGCTGCACGATGTAGAACCCCTTGATGCCGAGCAGCACCAGGATCACCAGCAGCACCAGGATCAGCGCGCCCCGGCCGCCAGCGCCGGAGGGGAACCGGAACCCCCTGCCGCCGCCGGATCCCGAACCACCGCCGCGCTTGCCGCCAAACAGACCGCTCAGCTTCTTCTGCAGGTTGCGCACCACCTCATCGAGGTCGGGCGGTCCCTGGTTCTTGCCGCCACTACCCCAAGGGTCGTTGTCGCTACCACCTGGTTCATTCCAGGCCATGGATTCTGCTCCTGAATTCTGTTCCATTCCGGCAGGCAGCCGGATCGCAAGTGGGTGATTTTACCAACTTGGGGAAGAAAAAGTACCTTGGGAGCCTCTGATCTAATCCATGAACTCGCATCTTGTCCCCCTCCGGCCCGATTACTGCGTTGAGTTCTTTCCAATAGCCTGCTATTGGCTGCGAACTTCGCCTTGTACTCGAACCAGAGGAGCACAATCTGCTTCGTCCAGGATTAGATCAGAGGCTCCCTTGGGGAATCAGGTGATGATAAGGATGGTGCAACCATCACACCTCCTGCAGCCGCCGCGCCAGCGCGGGCTCCTGCTTGGCGAGCCGCGCCAGCCCCGGGAGGGTGAACTCCACCTCCAGTTCGCAGTCGCCATTCTCCAGGTCGCGGCTGCTCAGCACCTGCCCTCTTTCGTGTAGCAGGGCACGCAGTCTGCCTTCGCCTGCCCCCAGGTGGATACGGCGCCGCAGGTGGGGCTGATGAAACCGCTCCTGGAGTGCTTCCAGCAACAATTCCATGCCAGCGCCGGTGGCCGCGGAGCACCAGACCCTAACCACACGACCCTCCCCGTCCCGCTCCACCCGGGGCGGCTCGTCGGGCAGCAGATCGATCTTGTTGTAGACCTCGATGCGCGGCACCTCCAGGGCACCGATCTGGTCCAGCACCGCTTCCACCTCGGCAACGTTCTCGCTGCGGCGATGACTGGCGGCGTCGATGACGTGCAACAGCAGCGCCGCCTCCACCGTCTCCTGAAGGGTGGAGCGAAAGGCGGCCACCAGCTCATGCGGCAGCTTGGAGATGAAACCCACGGTGTCCGCCAGCACCACCTCCTCCCCTTCGGGCAAGGTCAGACGCCGAAGGGTGGGATCCAGGGTGGCGAAGAGCTGGTCCCGGGCATAGACGTGGGCGTGGGTAAGACGGTTGAACAGGGTGGACTTGCCAGCATTGGTGTAACCCACCAGCGACACCGTGGGCACCTCGGCCCGACGTCGCGCCCTGCGTCCCTGCTCGCGCTGCCCATCCACCCGCGCCAGGCGACGTCGGATCTGATCGATGCGCCTGCCCAGCAGCCGACGATCGGTCTCCAGCTGAGTCTCGCCAGGTCCGCGCAGACCGATGCCCCCCTTCTGCCGCTCCAGGTGGGTCCAGCCCCGTACCAGGCGGGTGGATAGGTGGCGCAGTTGTGCCAGCTCCACCTGCAACTTGCCTTCGAAAGAGCGCGCCCGGCGGGCGAAGATGTCCAGGATCAGGCCGTTGCGGTCCAGCACCCGGCACTCCAGGAGTTTCTCCAGGTTGCGCTCCTGGCTGGGCGATAGGGCATGGTCGAAGATCACCAGCTCGGCACCCTTCGCCGCCACCAGGTCCCGGATCTCCTCCGCCTTGCCTTTGCCCACGTACCAGCGGGGATCCGGCACCTGCCGGGCCCCGGTGACCAGGGAGAGGATCCGGGCGCCGGCGGAGCGGGCCAGCTCCCGAAATTCTTCCAGTTCATCAGGGTCGGGAGTTCCCTGGCGGGTAACATGAACCAGCAGCGCCCGTTCGCCGCTGCCAGGACGCTCAAACATGGTTCAGCAACTGGTGGCACACGGCTGAGCAACCCCCTGCGCCTGGCGACAGGGCGGAAAATGCGGAGGCGGAGGAACCTGGAAAAAGGGATCAGAAGTTGCCGGGCTCAACTTTCTCCTGTTTTTCCTGGGGGGGATTGAGGCGCACGTTGCGGGACGGAACCACGGTGGAAATGGCGTGCTTGTAAACCATCTGGCTCACCTGGTTCTTGAGCAACACCACGAACTGGTCGAAGGAATCGATGGTACCCTGCAGTTTGATGCCGTTGACGAGAAAGATGGAAACCGGGATGCGCTCTTTGCGGAGTGCGTTGAGGAAAGGATCCTGCAGAGTCTGCCCTTTTGACATGATGGAACTCCTTCTTTATCTGGCTGCTTGTTATAGTGGTGGGCTGCGGCGGCTGGCTCCGCCGCGAGCGGTGGTCATGGTTTTCCATGCACCGGCACAGCTCTCTTCAACAGCGTCTTAATATAGCACAGGGTGGGCTGCCCGCAATCGCCCGGAACAGCGGACACCACTTCGCCTCCCGTCATCCTTCGAAAAAGCCCTCCACCAACGACAGGGCCCGCTCCTCCACCCGGGGCCCGTCCGCCAACCAGATCGCATCATGTTCGCGCCGCAGCCAGGTGAACTGGCGCTTGGCCAGCTGCCGGGTGGCGGCAATACCGCGTCCCACCATCTCCTCCCAGCCATATTCTCCCCGCAGGTAGGCCACCATCTGACGGTATCCCACCGCACGCAGGGAAGGCAGACCAGGGTGGAGGTCGGGGCGGGCCAGCAGGCGCGCCACCTCTTCCTCGAACCCCAACGTCAGCATACGGTGAAAACGCTCCTCGATACGCCGATGCAGCAGATTGCGCGCCTCCGGAGCCCGCACCAGCTTGAGCAGCCGCCAGTCCAGCGCCTCTCCCCGGCGGGCGGCCTGCAATTCGCTCATCGGCCGGCCGGTCTGCTCCAGCACCTCCAGGGCGCGCAACAGTCGCTGCGGATCATTGGGATGGATGCGCCCGGCTGCCACCGGATCCTTTCGCGCCAGCTCTTCATGCAACGCCGCTGCTCCTTCCTGCTCGAGCCGTTTCCGCAGGGCCTCCCGAACTTCAGGGTCGGCCGGCGGCAGCTCGGACAGACCATGCTCCAGTGCGTGGTAATAGAGCATGGTTCCCCCCACCAGCAGGGGAATCCGGCCGGCTGCCCGGCTCTTCTCCATCAGCGCCAGCGCGTCCTGGCGAAAACGGGCGGCGGAATAGGACTCCGCCGGGTCGAGGATGTCCACCAGCCCATGGGGGATCTCCTCCAGCAACGCCGGGTCGGGCTTGGCGGTACCGATATCCATGCCACGGTAGACCAGTGCCGAATCCACGCTGATCAGGTCCACCGGCAGGCGACGGGCCAGCGCCACCGCCAGCTCGGTCTTGCCCGAGGCGGTGGGCCCCATGAGAAAGATGGCGGCCGGCCTGCCGGTCATCAGCGGCCACGCAGGAAGAGCCGGTCCAGCTCCTCCAGGTCGAGTTGAGTCCAGGTGGGACGGCCGTGATTGCACTGGCCGCTGCGCTCGGTGGCCTCGATGTCCCGTAGCAGGGCGTTCATCTCCTCCCGGGTGAGGCGGCGGTTGGCGCGCACCGAGCCGTGACAGGCCATGGTGGCCAGCACCGAGTGGATGGCGGCACGCAGCCTCTCGCCGGTGCCGTACTCCGACAGCTCTGCCAGCAGGTCCCGCAGCAACTGTTCCACGTCCGCCCCCTCCAGCAGTGCCGGGATGGCGCGCACCACCAGGGTCTCTGCATCCAGGCGGTCCACCTCCAGCCCCAGCTCCGCCATGAAGTCCCGGTGCTGTTGCGCCAGATCCGCCTCCATGGAACCCACCTTTACCGGCAGCGGCACCAGCAGCGGCTGGCTGCGGACCCCCTGCGCCTCCAGCCCCCGCTTGAGCTGCTCATAGGTGATGCGCTCGTGGGCGGCGTGCATGTCCACCAGCACCAGCCCCTGGCGGTTCTGGGCCAGCAGATAGATGCCATGCAACTGTGCCAGTGCATACCCCAGCGGCGGGATATCCGGTGTTTCCGGTGGCGGTTCCGCCCCCTCTTCCGGCCGGGCAACCGCCTCCTGCGGTTCCTGCCAGGAAAGGGCTGCGGCATAGGCGGCCGGAGGTTCGCGCAGCGGCAGTCCGGGCCCGGGCCGAGCCTGGACAGCAGGACCGGCAGCCGAACCGGAAGCTGGTGACGTTTCGATAACCGCGGCGGCGCGCTTCTTATTGAGCAACTCCTCTGGACGAACCTCCGCCAGCGCCTGATGCAAGGTGCGGAAGAGAAAGTCGTGCACCAGCCGGGCGTCGCGAAAGCGCACTTCGTGCTTGGTGGGATGGACGTTGACGTCCACTAGGCGCGGATCGAGTTCAAGATAAAGCACATAGGCGGGATGGCGGCCATGGTAGAGCACGTCCTGGTAGGCCTGGCGAATGGCATGGCCCACCAGCTTGTCCCGCACCAGACGGCCGTTGACATAGAAATGCTGCATGTCGGCCTGGCTGCGGGAGAAGGCCGGCAACCCCACCCAGCCATGCAGCGAGAGCCCGGCGGCGGCATGTTCGATGCGCAGGCTATTCTCCACGAAGACGCTGCCCAGCAGCGCGGCCAGGCGGCGTTCCTGTGCCAGCTCGTCCCCGGCCGGGCGCAGGGCGAAGACCTCCCGGCCGTTGTGGGTCAAGGTGAAGGCCACATCGAAACGGGCCAGCGCCAGCCGGCGCAGAAGCTGTTCCACATGGCGGAACTCGGTCTTCTCTGTCTTCAGGAACTTGCGCCGAGCCGGTACGTTGTAGAAGAGATCCTGCACCTCCACCGTGGTCCCCGGCGGGTGCGCGGCAGGAGCCGGTTCCCCACCCTCGCCGGTGACGCGCCAGCCGCTCTCCTGGTCTGCCGTGCGGGAGGTGAGGGTCAGGCGCGAAACCGAGGCAATGCTGGGCAGCGCCTCGCCGCGGAACCCGAGGGTGGCGATGCCATCCAGGTCCTCCAGGACGGCGATCTTGCTGGTGGCATGACGCGACAGGGCCAGGGCCAGCTCTTCCCGCGCGATGCCGTGGCCGTCGTCCCGCACCCGAATGCGCTTGATTCCGCCCTGCTGCAGTTCCACCTGGACGCGAGTGGCTCCGGCATCCAGGCTGTTCTCCACCAGTTCCTTGACCACGGAGGCCGGGCGCTCCACCACCTCACCGGCGGCGATCTGGTTCACCAGTCTCGACGGCAGGAGCTGGATACGTGTCTTCAATTCAACTTTCCCTACAGGGAAGATACCTTGCCGAAGCAGCACCTTCCCGGCTCGGTCGCTGCCGATCGCTGCCGGCCTGCGTAGAACACTGCGTAGAATTCAGGGAACAACCACATCGGCTGTTCGTCGAGCTTCCCAAATTTCTGCTGGTGAGGAATGAACATCAACTGGAAGTGAAACGAACGGTAAATCCCGTTCCCCCCACCCGATCAAGGTTGGGGTCATTGTACGGAACGAGTTTTCCCCGGACAATTTCGACCATTCACCGTCCAAAAAAAAGGCGCCGCAATGCGGCGCCCATGAGCCATACAGGCAAGGGAAACGAGGTTGATCAGCCGAACACGTCCGCAGTGATGTTGTTGAACCAGGAATGAGCGTACTGTTCTTCTCTGGCCCGCATCTCGGCGTCGTATTCCTTCGGCGTGAGCCCCCCGGATCCTTTGACCTTGACGATCTTGCCGTCCTTGTAGGCATAGACCATGGCGACGGAGATCCCTTCACCCGGATGGATGATGGAATAGCAGGTATTGACCCAGGAGGGCTGCGGTGCCTTTCCGCCATTGAGCAGAGCCACCACCGCAGCGGCACAGACCTTGGCCTCGGAGTTGGCTGCGTACCCCGACTTGGGCAGTGGCGAGGCCACTGAGGCGTCTCCGATCACATGAATGTTTTTGTGGATCTTGGACTCGAAGGTCTTGCCTTCTATGGGGCACCAACCCTTCTCGTTGACCAGCCCAGCATCGAAGGCGATCTTGCCAGCCTTCTGAGCGGGGATGATATTGATCACATCCCCCTTGAAAGCCTCCACCTCGGCCTGCACGGTCCAGCTGTTGGCGTCCACCGACTCGACCTTGCCGCCCTTGGCACCGCTGATCCACTCGATCATGCTGTTGTCGGTGCCGTAACCGTAATGACGCTTCCATCCCTCGGTGAACAGCCCGAACTTGGAGAACTTGTCCTTAGGATCGAGAATGATGATCTTGGACTTGGGCTTGTGCTTCTTCAGATAGGCTGCTATCAACGAAGCCCGCTCGTAGGGGCCGGGCGGACAACGGAATGGATTGGGTGGCGGTGCGATGATGACGGTACCACCATCTCGCATGGACCGGAGCTGCTTGTGCAGCAATGTCGTCTGGGAGCCGGCTTTCCAGGCGTGGGGAATCTTCTCGGCCACCTTGGCGTCATAGCCATCGATGGTATCCCAGCGAAAATCGATACCGGGAGAGACGATGCAGCGATCATAGCTGAAGCTCTTGCCGCCCTGGGTCATGACGGTGCGTTTGTCCGGATCGATGCCGGTGACCCAGTCGTGAACCACGTTCACGCCATGCTTCTTCAGGCCATCGTAGGTGAAGCGGATGGAGTTGATGGAGCGCTCCCCAGCGATCACCTCGTTGCTCATGAAACAGGTGTAGTACTCCTTGTTGGCCTCGATGAGCGTGACATCGATGGTGCTGTCCATCATCTTGATGTACTTGGCAGCGGTGGCTCCACCGATGCCGCCCCCCACGATGACCACCTTCTTCTTGGCGCCACCAATGGCGAAGGAGCTGTATCCCAGGGCAGAGGTGGCCGCAGCTGCGGCTCCAACGACCTTGAGAAAATTTCTACGTGTGACTTGACTCATGCTGTTCCCTCCCCTCACTTCTTGCTGGCGTAAAAGTTGAGCAACGCCTCGATCCCGGCATCACCTTTCTTCTTGTGAAGCTTCATCAGCTTCTTCTTCATCTTCTTGGGCATCTCACTCTTGCCGGCAAGAAAATCGGAGAGCGTGTACTTCAGGTAAGGCTTCCACTGTCCTGCCAGGATACCGGCATCGTCTTCCGTCGAAGTACCTCCGTCCGCATGGCATTTCTCGCAGTACTTGTCGTGGAGCTTGGCTCCTTTCTTGGCCAGTTTGGGGTCGGCTTTCTGACCTTTGGCCGGCACGAATGACTTCTTGGAGAAATAGCCAGCCAGCAGCTTGATCTCCTCCTTGGTGTAGCCCTTGGCGATACGCCCCATGATGGTGGACCGTCGGTCCCCAGTCTTGTAAGCCTCCATCACCTCCTCGAAATACTCTTCGGAGATGCCGGCAATGGTGGGCGTCGCCGGGCCATGGCTCACCCCACCCGTGCCATGGCAACCAGCACAGGTGTTGGCCAGCATGCTGGCGCTGGGTGTATCTGCGACGGCGGGACCGCCAAGCAAGACACTCCCGACCACCAAGCTGGTACTCAGTACTTTTCTTGGTTTCATGAATCCTCCTTACAGGCTGTGGCTACACTGTTTCCAGTGAATCTGGATGGACCCGGGTCCATCCTTCTCGCCCCACTCGAATGGTGGTGGCAATCGGCCAGCAGCATCGGGCCACCTTGGATGGCCCATTCCGGCAGCGCTCATGGGCGGATGCCGGTACTACTGGCAAAACTGGTGGTTATCGGCCGTTGGGCTCGTTATTGGTAACGCCTTATAGCATGGAGAAAATACTTCTGCCAAGGCATTTTATATCTGCATAAGGGAAAACCCGCCCCCCCGGGGAAGACCCCGGACGATTGTCCCGGAGTACAGCCCTCAAAAAACAGGACCTCAGGTACGAGGAATCCTCAGCACCTGACCCACGCGGATTTGATCACTCTTCAATCTGTTCTCGCTACGAAGTGAAGCAACGCTAACACTGTGTTTGGCTGCAATTTCCGACAGGGTGTCACCAGGTTGGATGACGTAACGAGAGGCCTGCTGCTCGAGTTTCTTCTGTTTTTCCAGGGCCAGCCGAGTACCTGGAGGCGGCTCCAGCTGAAAATAACGGCGGATGCCGCGAAAGATCGCCTTGGCGATCTTCTGCTGGTGACGGCCGCTGGTAAGGTTGCGCTCCTCCGTGGGGTTGGAGATGAAGCCGGTCTCCACCAGCATGGAGGGGATATCAGGGGACTTGAGCACCACGAAACCGGCGTTCTGAATCCGGTCCCCATGCAGTTTGCCAATCTTCCCCATTTCGCGATGGACCAGGGTGGCGGCTCGCATGCTGGCAGCCAGGGTGCCGGTCTGGGCGAGATCCAGCAACACCGAAGCGAGGATGTCATCCTTGTCGTCCAGACTCACCCCACCCACCAGGTCGGAAGCGTTCTCCTTGGCCGCCAGCCAGCGGGCCGCTTCGCTGGAGGCGCCCCGGCGGGACAAGACGAATACGGAAGCGCCTCGCGCCTTGCTGTTGCGAAAGGCGTCGGCGTGAATGGAGACGAACAGGTCGGCATGATGACGACGCGCGATCTGCATCCGCTTGCGCAACCCCACGTAATAATCTCCCTTGCGGGTGAGGATGGCGCGCATCCCGGGCTCGGCATCGATCAGCCGTTTCAATTTGCGGGCGATGGCCAGGGTCACATCCTTCTCTCGGGCGCGCAGGCGTTTACCACGAGCCCCGGGATCCTCCCCGCCATGCCCAGGGTCGATGGCGACCACGATATCCCTGGGCGCAGAAGCACTCTTTTTCTTCCCGGTCGTAGTCACCGGCTGGACCTGTCCATTACGGTCGTAAAGATCGATCACCAGACGATGACCATATTCCCCGCTGGGGCGCAGCAGGAAACTGCGTGGTCGCACCGGCAATTGAAGGTCCAGCACCACGCGAAAGCGGTTGCCCGGCTGTGCCGCGTAGCGAACCTTGCTCACATGACGACTGCCGCTGGGCAGATTACCCAGCTTCTTCCGCAAGCTGGTAGCGTTGAAATCGATCACCAGGCGGTGCGGCTTTTCCAGGGTGAACAGCCGGTACTCCACCGTGCTACTGAGATCGAACACCAGGCGAGTGTGATCGGGGGCATTCCACAGCCGCAATCCCTGGATCTCGGTGGTGGAGGCCGCTTCGGCCCAGACCGGCAACAGAAGCAGAACCAGCAGACAGAAATGGAAGCCCGGATACCGAATGTTCATGATTGGGCAGCCCCCGTGCTGAATTGGCCTTCCCCTTGATTACAGAATGTAGCACAGAGAAAAGCGATTTCCCAAGTTTTTCTTGAGGATATGTGCGTTTCCTCAAGTTGGCTCTGCAGCTTTCAACCAGGCCATGCCGGCTGAGGTCCGGGCCGAGAAGCGCAACCGCCGTCCCGGGTCGTCATGTTGAAAAGCGATCACCAGGTCGGGCTCCGGAAGCCATCCCGCCCCCCGCTCCGGCCACTCCACCATCACCAGGGCAGGCTCGGCCAGGATCTCCCGCAGTCCCAGAAACTCCAGCTCCTCCGGCTCCGCCAAGCGGTACAGGTCCAGGTGGTAGAGGGGTATGGGGCCCACCTCGTAGGGTTCGATGAGCGTGTAGGTGGGACTGCGCACCGGCCCTTCATACCCCAGGCCACGCAGGAAACCCCGTACGAAGGTGGTCTTGCCGGTGCCCAGTTCGCCCCGCAGCTGCACCTGGGCCGGCCGGTTGCCCACCGCGCGCGCCAGCCGGCCGGCCAGCGCAGCCTGCTCCTCCTCGGTGGCACAACGGATCTCCCGTTCACTCATTGTCCGGGTTGGCCAGTCGCCGCACATGGGACATCAGATCCATCGCCAGCAACCCGCGGCGACCGGCGCGGGCCGCCTTGTCCCCCGCCGCCGCATGCAGGCAGACCGCCATCTCCGCCGCCACCGGAAGCGCGAATCCCTGTGCCATCAAACCTGCCACCACCCCGGAAAGGACGTCCCCCATGCCACCACTGGCCATGCCCGGGTTGCCGTCACTGCAGACCGCCGGCCGTCGATCACCACCACTGGCCACCAGGGTGCCCGCCCCCTTGAGCAGGGCGACCCCCCCGTAGCGGGCCTGCAAAGCCTCCACCCCCGCAAAGCGGTTCGACTGCACCTCCGCCACCTGCGTGGCCAGCAGCCGCGCCGCTTCCCCGGGGTGGGGGGTGATCACCCAGTCGTCGCGGCGCACGGGCTGCTCGGCCAGAAGATTCAACCCGTCGGCGTCCACCACCAGCGGACGACCGGCGGCCAGCGCCATCTCGAACAGCTCCCGCCCCCAGCTC
>JALXAM010000053.1 GCA_026992075.1 Sedimenticola sp.
CCTCTAATCCGGGAACGACATTCCCGAGGACATCGCCCACTGCCCCCATTGCGGTGCCGTCTCCCATTTTCAGCAGAAGGGCTACCGCGCCGGAGCCAGGCGCCGTTTCCTCTTCTGGCTGGTGGTGCTCGTTCTGTTCAGCCTGCTCATGGCTTTCTGGCTGCCTCGCACCATCCCTTCCGGGCCGTTCCTGGAAAAGCCGGCTGATCCCGCTCCTGCTCAGCCCAGCCGATTCAATCCATAGAGTGCGGCCACGCGGTAGGCCTCGGCCATGGTGGGGTAGTTGAAGGTGGTCTCGGCAAAATAGCGCAGGCTGTTGCCGCCCCCTTTCTGCGACATGATGGCCTGACCGATGTGGATGATCTCCGCTGCCTCCTGCCCGAAGCAGTGGATGCCGAGGATCTCGAGGGTTTCCCGGTGGAACAGGATCTTGAGCACCCCGGTGGTGTGGCCGGTGATCTGCGCCCGGGCCAGGTTCTTGAATTCCGCCCGTCCCACCTCGAAGGGGATGTTGGCGCGGGTCAGTTCCGCCTCGGTCCGTCCCAGTGAACTGATTTCGGGGCTGGTGTAGATGCCGGTGGGAACCTCTTCCACCAGGGACCAGTCCACCCGTCCGTCGGCGATGTGGGCGCCCACGAAACGTCCCTGGTCGTAGCCGGCGGAGGCCAGTCCCGGAGGGCCGGCCACGTCGCCCACGGCGTAGATGTGGGGGAGGGCGGTCTGGAAATAGCGGTTGGTCTCGATCTGGCCCCGCTGATTGACGGCGATACCCAGCGCCTCCAGCCCCAGGCCGGTGCTGTTGCCGGTACGTCCGTTGGCCCACAACAGAATGTCCCCACGCACCACCCGCCCGGAATCGCAGGTGAGCGCCACCTCGCGTTCGTCGCAAGTCACCTGCGCCATTCGCTCGTTGTGCATCAGTACCACGCCCTGGTCGCGCAGGTGGTAACTCAGGGCGTCGGTGAGCTCCTCGTCGAGGAAGGAGAGGAGTCGGTCCCGGGTGTTCACCAGGTTCACTTTCACGTCCAGGTTGGCGAAGATGGAAGCGTATTCGCAGCCGATGACCCCGGCCCCATAGATGGTCACCTGGCGCGGCGTGTAATCCAGGTCGAGCAGGGTGTCGCTGTCGCGTATGCGGGGGTGGTCGAAATCCAGCTCGGGAGGCCGCCAGGGGCGGGAGCCGGTGGCGATGACGATATATTCCGCCTGCAATTCCCGCCTCTGGCCGTCGTTGCCGGCCACCTCCACCCGATGGACGTCCAGCAGCCGGCCCCGGCCGTGGATCACGGTCACCCCGTTGCGGGTGTAATAGCGGTGCTGCATGCTCACCTGCCGGGCGATGACCTGATCCGAGGTGCGCAGCAGTTGCGGCCAGGTGACATCCATCACCGAGATGGTGTGTTCGAACAGGGGATGGTGCCGGTAGTCGGCCAGCAGCTGGATGGTGTGGCGCAGCGATTTGCTGGGAATGGTGCCCCGGTGGGTGCAGCTGCCACCCACCTGAGGAGCCTGCTCCACCACCGCTACCCTTTTGCCCGCCTTGGCCAGGCGCATGGCAGCCCCTTCGCCGGCAGGGCCGCTGCCCAGGATGATGGTGTGGTAGCTGTTTTCCATCTTCTTTCTTCTTTCCTGCTGGGTTGTGGTTGATCCTCAGATCGGATCTCCCTATATTGACACAAAGCCGCTCCGGAACCGCCGGGGTGCCCGTTCATTCCGGGATTTCCGTGGAAATCCGCCGATTAGGGAAATTCCATGAAGGCGCCTGTTCGCTCACTGCTCCTCTTCTGTTGCCTGACCCTGTCTTCCTGGCTGCCGGCGGCTGACTCGGAGCTGGCCACGGAGGTGGTTCGGAACGTTCTGATCCCCCGGGTCTTCCGTCTGGATGGGGTGGTGGAGGCGATCAACCGCTCCACCATCTCGGCCCAGACCAGCGGCCAGGTGGAGGCGGTCTACTACGACGTGGACGACGTGGTGGAAAAGGGCGCCCTGCTGGTCAAGCTCAAGGACACCGAGCAGCGGGCCGCGTTGCGCCGGGCCGAGGCGGATCTGCGCGCGGCCCAGGCGGTACTCAAGGATGCCGAGGCGAGCTACCGCCGTATCAAGGATCTGTATGACCGCAAGCTGGTGGCCAAGTCGGAGCTGGACAAGGCTCAGGCAAATCTGAAGACCGCCCGCGCCAAGCTCGATTCCGCCAGGGCGGCGCTGGCGCAGGCCAAGGAACAGCTCAGTTATACCCGGGTCACGGCTCCCTATACCGGCATCGTCACCGAGCGCCACGTACAGGTGGGGGAGGTGGCCCATCCCGGCACGCCGCTGATGAGCGGTATCTCCCTGGAGCAGTTGCGGGTTTCGGTGGACGTGCCGCAGAGTCTCATCCTGCCCATCCGCCAGAAGCGCAAGGCCGGGGTGGAGCTTCCCGATGGGCGCTGGATCCAGGCGAAGAAGATCACTGTCTTCCCTTTCGCCGATCCCGCCTCCAACACCTTCAAGGTGAGACTGGATCTGCCGCCCAGGCTGGAGAACCTCTTTCCCGGCATGCTGGTGAAGAGTGCCTTCGAGACCGGCCGCATGCCGGCGCTGGTGATTCCCACCCAGGCGGTGGCCTACCGTTCGGAGGTGACCGCCGTCTACGTCATCGACGAAGAGGGACGTATCAGTTTCCGACATGTTCGCCTGGGGGGACTGCTCGGGGATGAGCACATCATCGTGCTGGCCGGCCTGCAGGAGGGCGAGAAAGTGGCATTGGACCCGGTGGCGGCGGGGGTGGCGCTGAAGCGACAGCGGGCCCAGGGAGCCCAGGATCATGAGTGAACCCCGGTTGGGTCTTTCCGGCAGTATCGCGCGCCGCTTCCAGGATACCCAGATCACCCCGTTACTGGCACTGCTCGGGATGCTCATGGGGCTGTTCGCGGTGCTGGTGACACCGCGGGAGGAGGAGCCCCAGATCAACGTCACCTTCGCCAACATCTTCATCCCCTTTCCCGGTGCCTCGGCGCGGGAGGTGGAGAGTCTGGTGGCCACCCCGGCAGAACAGGTGCTGGCGGAGATCGAGGGCATCAAGCACGTCTATTCCTCTTCCATGCCCGGCATGGCGGTGCTCACGGTTCGTTACAAGGTAGGGGAGAACCGCACCGCCGCCATCGTGAGGCTCTACAGCAAGATCTTCTCCAAGCTGGACTGGATGCCCAACAACGTCGGCGTGGGTCAACCCATCGTCAAACCCAAGGGAATCGACGACGTGCCCATCGTTACCGCCACTCTCTGGAGCCGGGATCCGGCGGTGGGGGCCTATGAGTTGGGAATGGTGGCTCACGCCATCGAATCGGAGCTCAAGCGGGTGCCGGGCACGCGAGACATCTACACTCTGGGAGCGCCCGAGCGGGTGGTGAAGGTGACCCTGGATCCACAGGCCCTCGCCGGCCATGGTATCGACTTGGAGGACCTGCGCCGGGCGCTGCAGGCGGCCAACACCTCCAGGGACAACATGAAAGTCACCAGCGAGAACCGTGAACTGCTGGTGCAGGCCGGTGTTTTTCTCTCCAACCCGGGCGAGATCGCCGACCTGGTGGTGGGGGTGCACGAGGGCAAGCCGGTCTATCTGCGTGATGTGGCCCGGGTGGCGGAGCAACCGGAACAGCCCGACGCCTATGTCTGGACCGGACCGGGTCCCGCCGCCGCGGCCAGCGGGCTGAAGCTGGACGGTCAGTACCCTGCGGTGACCATCGCCGTGGCCAAGAAACCCGGCACCAACGCGGTGACCATCGCCAACCGGGTGATCAAGCGATTCGAGGAGCTTCGGGGTATCTTCATTCCGGACGGGGTGGAGGTGATGATCACCCGCAACTACGGAAAGACCGCCAACGACAAGGCGCAGAAGCTGATCCAGAAACTGATCTTCGCCACCGCCTCGGTGATCCTGCTGGTGCTGCTCACCCTGGGGTGGCGCGAGGCGGTGATCGTCGGTGCTGCGGTGGCCGTGACCCTGGCCATCACCCTGTTCGCCTCCTGGGCCTGGGGCTTCACCCTCAACCGGGTGTCGCTGTTCGCCCTGATCTTCTCCATCGGAATCCTGGTGGACGACGCCATCGTGGTGGTGGAAAACATCCACCGCCACCTGAGCATGGGCGGCAGGAAGCTGCTGGAGGCGATTCCCGTGGCGGTGGACGAGGTGGGCGGTCCCACCATCCTGGCCACCTTCACCGTCATTGCCGCGCTGTTGCCCATGGCCTTCGTCACCGGCCTCATGGGTCCTTACATGAGCCCGATCCCCATCAACGCCTCCACCGGCATGCTCATTTCTCTGGCGGTGGCCTTCGTCTTCACCCCCTGGCTCACCAACCAGCTGCTGGCGCCGGTGGCGCAGCGCCATTTTCACGCCGAAGGGGAGGTGGAGGAGAAACGGGGCCGGCTGGACCGGCTGTTCGGGGTGGTCATGGGGCCCTTCCTGCACAAGGAGCATGGCCGACGCAACCGCTGGCTGCTGCTGTTGGGCGTGCTGTTGCTCATCGCCGCCTCCCTCTACCTGGTGGTGGGACGGCAGGTGATCATGAAGATGTTGCCCTTCGACAACAAGTCGGAATTCCAGGTGGTGCTGGACATGCCCGAGGGCACCTCCCTGGAGCAGACCGCCATGGTGCTGAACGAGATCGGAGCCTACCTGGCCACGGTGCCTGAGGTGCGGGACTATCAGATCTACGCCGGCACCCATTCCCCCATCGGTTTCAACGGCCTGGTGCGGCAGTACTATCTGCGTAATCGGGCCAACCAGGGGGACATTCAGGTGAACCTGGTGGACAAGCACCATCGCAAGCGAAAGAGCCACGAGATCGCGCTTGCGGTGCGTGACCCGGTGCAGCTCATCGCCTCCAGCTACGACGGCAACGCCAAGATCGTAGAGGTGCCACCGGGGCCGCCGGTGCAGTCGCCGCTGGTGGCCGAGATCTACGGCATCGATTATGACGGCCAGATCGAGACGGCGGAGAAGGTGCGCGACGTCTTCGAGGAGACACCGGATATCGTGGACGTGGACGACTCGGTGGAGTTTCCCTCGGACAAAGCGATCGTGGTGGTGGACCGGGAACGGGCCGCACGCCTGGGGCTCTCCCAGGCGGAAGTGGCGCGGGCCCTGGCGGCCATCCTGGATGGCGAGGACATGGCCTACATCCACACCGCTCACAACAAGTACGCGGTGCCCATCCGGGTGGAGTTCAGCGAGGCGGACAAGGCCGATCTCGATCAGGTGCTGGCGTTCAAACTGCGTGGCCGCAATGGCAACCTGGTTCCGCTGAGCGAGATCGTGGACGTGCGCCCCTCCGAACGGGAATACAGCATCCATCATAAGGATCTGCTGCCGGTGGTCTATGTCACCGGGGACATGGCGGGCCATATCGATAGCCCGCTCTACGGGTTGTTCGAGATCTCCGCGCGGCTGAAGGAACAGGGTGGCCCGGAACAGTGGTTCCTGAAACAACCCCCCAATCCCTATGATTACAGCCTCAAGTGGGACGGGGAGTGGCAGGTCACCTACGAGACTTTTCGCGACATGGGCATCGCCTATTCGGTGGGGCTGCTGCTCATCTATCTGCTGGTGGTGGCACAGTTCCGCAGCTACCTGGTGCCCCTGGTGATCATGGCGCCCATTCCGCTCACCATCATCGGCATCCTGCCGGGTCACGCCCTGCTGGGAGCCCAGTTCACCGCCACCTCCATGATCGGCATGATCGCGCTGGCGGGCATCATCGTGCGCAACTCCATCCTGCTGGTGGACTTCGTCAACCAGGAGCTGCGCAAGGGGGCCAGTTTCGAGGAGTCGGTGGTTCGTGCCGCAGCGGTGCGGGCCAAGCCCATCGTGCTCACCGCCATCGCCGCCATGGCGGGCGGGTTCTTCATCCTGGATGACCCCATCTTCTCCGGCCTGGCGGTGTCGCTCATCTTCGGCCTGTTCGTCTCCACCCTGCTCACCCTGGTGGTGATCCCGGTGGTCTATTACGGGGTGATGAAGAGCAGGGTGAGCAGGATTCTGGCAGCGGAATGATTCAGGCCGCCCGTTGTTTCAGCGCCGCCTCGATGCGGATCAGCTCCATCAGGTTGTCCAGGTTGACGATGCCCGCCATGCGTCCCGCCTCGGTGACCACCAGCAGGCGGCAGCCGCAGTGCTGCAGCCGCTCCAGTACCTGGTCCAGCGGCTCGTCGATGTCGGCCCGTTGCACCTCCCGCTGCATGTAACTGCCCACTGGAGCTCGTGGCCCCTCCTCCTTGAGTCCACGCAGCAGGTCCTCCTGCGTCAACACCCCCACCACTTCGCCGGCTTCCAGCACCGGAAAATCCTTCTGGGTGCTCTCCAGAGTGAGCTCCACGGCCCGCTCCAGGGGGTCGTTCGGGGCCAGGGTCTCGAAATGGGTGATGACGGCGGTACGCAGGGTGCTGCCGTGGAGCAGGGAACGGATCTCCTCGCTGCCTGCCTCGGCCACCGCCCCGATCCAGACGAAGAGAGCGATGAAGAGCAGGATGGGGTTGTGGAACAGCCCCATGAAGCCGAACCAGAGTGCCGCCATCTGACCCACCAGTGCGGCGGTACGGGTGGCTCGTACCCGGTCCATGCGCAGAGCCAGCAGCGCCCGCAATACCCGGCCGCCGTCCATGGGAAATGCGGGTAACAGGTTGAACAGGGCCAGGAAGAGGTTGAGCACCAGCAGGTTCTGCAATATTCCGCCCTCTACCGGGATGCCGGCGTCGGAAAGCCGAACCACGGGCTGTACCGAAAGGAACACCCAGAGCAGGGCGGCGATGGCGATATTCACCGCTGGCCCGGCCAGGGCCACCAGGATCTCCTGCTTGGGGTCGTCCGGCATCCTCTCCAGTGAGGCGACGCCACCGATGGGTAGCAGCACGATGTTGCGGGTGCGAATGCCGAAACGGCGGGCAGTAAGGGCGTGTCCCAGTTCGTGTAGCACCACGCAGCCGAACAGCAGCAGGATAAAAAAGATCCCGTGCAGGGCGGCCGGCAGGCCCCCTTTCTGGCCATAGACCAAGCCCAGCCAGGCCAGCAGCAGAAGAAAGGTGGCATGCACATAGACGTCGATGCCGGCCAGCTGGCCCACACGCCAGGACCAGGTCACGGAGGTATCGCTGCGGCTCGCGGTTTGGTTCATGGTCAACCACCAAAAAATGAAAGAAGGGCTGAGAATTCCGTCATTATAGCGGTGCCCGAATGCTGTAGCGGCGGCCAGGCTTCAGGGGTACAATGGCCGGCTTGGAAAACTGCATGATTTCAGGGCGTTCCTTGGGCACCGACAAACCCGTCAACCTGCTGGATTTCGATCGCAAGGCGATGGAGGCCTGGTTCGTTTCGCTGGGCGCGAAACCTTTCCACGGCCGCAACGTCTTCAAATGGATCCACAAGCATGGAGTCACCGATTTCGCGGGCATGACCGATCTCTCCAAGAAGCTGCGCGCGCAGCTGGCGGAGATGGCGGAAGTGCGCCCGCCGCGGGTGGTGCTGGAGAAGCCCGCTGCCGATGGCACCGTCAAGTGGGTACTGGAGCTGGACGACGGTCAGCGGGTGGAGACGGTCTGGATTCCGGACGGGCGGCGCAGCACCGTCTGCGTCTCCTCTCAGGTGGGCTGCGCCCTGGATTGCTCCTTCTGTTCCACCGCACGCCAGGGATTCAATCGCAACCTCACCGTGGGGGAGATCATCGGCCAGTTGTGGCAGGCGGTCCGCATCATGGGCAGGCAGCCCACCAACGTGGTGCTCATGGGGATGGGCGAGCCGCTGGCCAACTTCGAGCCGGTGGTGGCGGCCATGGACATCATGCAGGACGATCTGGCCTACATGCTCTCCAAATACCGGGTCACTCTCTCCACCTCCGGCATCGTGCCCAATCTCTATCGTCTGCGGGAGGTCTCGGACGTGAGCCTGGCGGTATCCCTGCATGCCCCGGACAACGCGCTGCGCGACGAGCTGGTGCCCATCAACCGCAGGTATCCGCTGGAGGAGCTGATTCCCGCCTGCCGGGAATACGTGCGCGGCGACAAGCGCCGCAAGGTGACCTGGGAGTATGTGATGCTGGATGGCGTCAACGACAGCGATGCCCATGCCAAAAGGCTCATCCGGCTGCTGGAGGGGACGCCTTCGAAGATGAACCTGATTCCATTCAATCCTTTTCCCGGCAGCCCCTACCGTAGCTCTTCCCCGGAACGGATCGCTGCGTTCCGTCAGCGGCTGTTGCGTGCCGGCATCATGACCATCGTGCGCAAGACCCGGGGAGACGATATCGACGCCGCCTGCGGTCAGCTGGTGGGGCGGGTGCGGGACCGCAGCGGGCGCGCCCTGCGCGGAATGCCGGTTCAGCTGCAGGGGAGGGGCGTATGAAGCCGGCGCGCTGGTTGACGGTCCTGCTCCTGACGTTCGTCCTGTCCGGTTGCGGCAACGACCTTGTGCGCGAGAACGACGACACCGGCCAGCTCGGCGCGGCGCAGAAGCGGGAGAGTCCGGCCGACACCTATGTCCAGCTGGCCGCAGAGTATCTGCGTCTTGGCAACCTGGCCACAGCCCTCACCAAGGCCAAGAAGGCGGTGGCGGCGGACCCCGGCAATGCCAACGCCTGGCTGGTGTTGGGGTTGGTGTACGAACGGCTGGGCGAGGTGGACAAGGCGTTGGCCGCCTACCGCAAGGGGGTGGGTGCGGATGGTCGCAATCCCTATGTGCTCAACGCCTATGGCACACTGCTGTGCAAGCAGAAGGAGTACGAGGAATCTCTGGACGCCTTCGAGCGTGCGCTGAAGAACCCGCTCTACGACACCCCCTGGGTGGCGCTCACCAACGCCGGTCACTGCGCGCTTCAGGCCGGCGACCAGCTGAAGGCGGAGAAATATCTGCTGCGGGCGCTGCAGGCCAACCCGGAATTCGCGCCGGCCCTGGCGCAGATGGCGCAGATCAGCTACGACCAGGGGAAGTATCTCTCTGCCCGCGCCTATATCCAGCGGTTTCGTGAAGTGGCGCGCCCCACGGCGCCCATCCTCTATCTGAGCATTCTCACCGAGCGCAAACTGGGTGACCTGGATCAGGCGCGCAGCGATGAGTTGTTGTTGAAGGCCGAATATCCCGACTCCGAAGAGGCGCACAGGATCGCGCAATAGCGCACCATGGCCAAGGTTCGAAAGAGACGCAAGCACCCACGCAATGGGGCGGAAACCGCCGCCGAGGCGCCGCGCGCCTCTCTGGGGGAACGGCTGCGTCAGACGCGCGAGGCGCGAGGTCTGGACCCGGCCGTGGTGGCCGAACGGTTGCACCTGAAACAGGCCCTGGTACTGGCGCTGGAAGCGGAGGACTGGGAACGGCTGCCTGCGCGGGTCTTCGTGCGTGGCTATTACCGTAACTACGCCCGCCTGCTGGAGCTGCCGGAGGAGCCGCTGCTGCGGGAGTTCGACAGCCTCTGCCCGGAAGGGGAGGAGTGTGCCGGCGCGCCACCGGTGGTGGCCCAGGGGGTGCGCAGGGAGATCCGCAGCAGCCATGGTGTGGTGCGCCTGGTGACCTGGCTGGTGGTAATCAGTTTGGTGGCCGCCTTCCTTCTCTGGTGGCGGGATCGGGCCAGTCAGGAACTGCCCGAAACCCCTTCTTCCACCTTGGCGGAGATGGCAGAACCCGTTGCCGACCAGGCTTCCGATCAGGTTTCGTCGCAGCAGCCGCAGGCCACGGAGATGCCGGAGCAGGAGGAACTCGGGGCGGTGAAAGCGGCGACGGCCAAGGCCGCCTCTTCCGCCGCGCCGGGAGAGATCCCACAGGTGCCTGTGAAGGATCCACCCACCGTTGTGCCCCTGCAGGCCGCGCCAGTGACCCCTGCGCCGCAAGCCGGTCAGGAGCGCGGGGAGCAGGAGCAGGTGCAGCGGCCGCAGGTGGAGCTGAAATTTCTGGAGGACAGCTGGGTGGACATCCGTGGAGCCGACGGCAGCTTCAAGCTGGTGGGCATCCGCAAGGCCGGGGAACGGCTCCGGCTGGGAGGGCGTCCCCCCTATCACATGATCCTCGGCAATGCGCGAGGCGTCCGCCTCTTGGTGAACGGCGAGCCTTTCGATCTTTCCGCCAAGACGAGACGCAACGTGGCGCGACTCACTCTGAACCCCTGAAGCAGGCATGAAGAAGATACAGGCGATTCGCGGGATGCACGACATCCTGCCCGAGGAGACGGCGCGCTGGCGGTACCTGGAAGCCACCGTCCGGCGCGTGTTCCAGCGCTACGGCTACCGGGAGATCCGCACCCCGATCCTGGAGATGACGGAGCTCTTCAAGCGCTCCATCGGCGAGGTCACCGACATCGTCGAGAAGGAGATGTACACCTTCGAGGACCGCAATGGGGACAGCCTCACCCTGCGGCCCGAAGGCACCGCCGGCTGCGTGCGCGCCTGCCTGGAGCATGGCCTGTTGCACAATCAGGTGCAGCGGCTCTGGTACCAGGGCCCCATGTTCCGTCACGAGCGACCGCAGAAAGGGCGCTACCGGCAGTTCCATCAGATCGGGCTGGAAGCCTTCGGCATGGCCGGTCCCGACATCGATCTGGAGGTGATCCTCATCACCGCCCGCCTGTGGCACGAGCTGGGTATCCAGGGGCTGGAGCTGCAGCTCAACACCCTGGGCACGCCCGAAGAGCGCCATCGCTACCGGGCGGCCCTGGTGGACTATCTGCGCCGCAACGAGTCGGCGCTGGACGAGGACAGTCGCCGCCGCATGGAGAGCAATCCCCTGCGGGTGCTCGATTCCAAGAATCCGGCCATGGCCGAGGTGATCGCCGGCGCCCCCTCGCTGATGGAATACCTCGAAGAGGAGTCGCGCCAACATTTCGAATGGATCACCCGCGGCCTGGTGGAGGCGGGCGTGGAGTACGTGGTCAATCCGCGCCTGGTGCGGGGCCTGGATTACTACTCCCGCACCGTATTCGAGTGGGTCACCGACCGGCTGGGTGCCCAGGGCACGGTCTGCGCCGGTGGACGTTACGACGGCCTGGTGGAACAGCTCGGCGGGCGGCCCACCCCCGCCATCGGCTTCGCCCTGGGCATCGAACGGCTGGTGGCGCTGCTGGAGGCGATGGAGAAGGAGACCGTGGAGGACGACCGCCCCCACGCCTACCTGGTGTTGGTGGGGGAGGCGGCCAGCGAAAAGGGGCTGGTGCTGGCGGAGCGGTTGCGCCATCGTTTGCCGGATCTGAAACTGCAGGTAAACTGCGGGGGCGGAAGTTTCAAGTCGCAGTTCAGACGGGCCGATCGCAGCGGTGCCCGGGTGGCCCTGATCCTGGGTGAGGCCGAGCTGGCCAACGGCACCGTGGGGTTGAAGTGGCTGCGGGAGGACCGCGAACAGGAGCAGGTGGACCAGGAGAGCCTGGCGAACCGCTTGCAGCAAATCACGGGAGAATAGCGCATTGAGTACCTTTCAGACCGAAGAGGAACAGGTAGAGGCCCTCAAGAAGTGGTGGCAGGAGAACGGCAAGTCGGTGATCGCCGGCGTGGTCATCGGCCTGCTGGTGGTGGGGGGCGGCAAGGCCTGGATCGAGTACAACCGGGTGCAGGCGGAAAACGCCTCCGCTTTCTACGAAGGGTTCTCCCAGGCGGCTCGCGCGGGTGACCTGGAGAAAGCGCTCAAGCGGGGCGAGGCGCTGATCCAGGAATATGGCCGTTCCACCTACGCCCTGTTCGCTGCACTGGAGCTGGCCCGCCTGCAGTATGAAGCGGGAGAAAAGGACCAGGCGCGGGAGCGGTTGCAGTGGGTGCTGGACAACAGCGGTGATTCTTCATTGCAGAAACTGGCGCAGGTACGGCTGGCTCGCCTGCTTCTGGACATTGGTGATTTGGACGGTGCGGAGAAGCTGGTGGCCGAACCCGCCGGAGACGCCTGGCAGGGCGAACTGCTGGCCATTCGGGGTGATATCCGCCTGGCGCGCAAGGATCCCGAGGGAGCACGCAAAGATTATGCGACGGCCCTGAAGAAAGGGGTGAGCACCCCGGCGCTGGTGCGGATGAAACTCTCGGAACTGGGTGGCTGACCTCACCATGTGGCGTTTGTTTCCCCTGTTTCTGCTCACGGTGCTGCTCACCGGCTGCGGCACCATGGCCGATCCGCGCCAGTGGTTCGGCAGCGATACCGGCCCCGAGCCCGCGGAGCTGAAGGATTTCGAGGCCACCCTGGAGCCGGCGAAAATCTGGTCGGTGAAGGTGGGCAAGGGTGCGCCGCAATACAACCGGCTGGTGCCGGCGGTGGGCGAGGAGTACCTCTACACCATCGATACCGACGGCGTGCTGCAGGCGCGCCGGCGAGAGAACGGAGAGCTGGTCTGGAAAGTCGAGACCGGCCTGCCTGCTTCCGCTGGTCCCGGTCTTGGAGAGGGGCTGCTGCTGGTGGGGACCGCCGAAGGGCAGGTTGTGGCCTTCGAGGCTGCGGATGGCAAGGAGCTGTGGCGGAAGGATCTCTCCGGCCAGGTGCTGGCGGTCCCGGCCATCGCCGAGGGCATCGTGGTGGTGCATACCGAGTCGGGGCAGATCCATGGTCTCGACGCAGTCACCGGAGAACAGGTCTGGATCTACAACCAGGGCACCCCGGTGCTCACCCTGCATGGCACCAGTTCGCCGGTGATCGAGGGCGGCACGGTTTACTGCGGCCTGGCCGGCGGCAAGCTGGTGGCGCTGGCGTTGGACAACGGTTCCCTGCAGTGGGAAGGACATGTCACCGTGCCCAGCGGAGGAACCGAGCTGGAACGGATGGTGGACGTGGATGCCGATCCGCTGGTCTACAGCGGCACCCTCTATGCCGCCGCCTACCAGGGCCACGTGGTGGCAGTGGGCGAGGGCTCCGGCAAGGTCTACTGGAAGCGCAAGATGTCGGTCTACAACAACATGGCGGTGGACTGGCAGCAGCTGGCCATCAGCGACGCCAGCGGTTGGCTCTGGTCTCTCGATCCCGATACCGGGTCTGCCCGCTGGCGGGTGAAGGACCTGGAGTACCGTCAGCTCTCGCCGCCGGCCCTGTTGGGCGGCTACGTGGCAGTGGGGGATTTCGAGGGCTATCTGCACTGGTTCTCCTCGGAGGATGGGGCGCCCGCTGCCCGCATGCGCATCGGTGGCGGGCCCATCGTGGCGCCGTTGGTGGTGGCGGACGACGTGCTCTACGTGCTGAACACCGACGGCACTTTGGCGGCGCTCAGACTGCCGGTAGACCAGCCGTAAAACCATGCTTCCCGTGATCGCGCTGGTGGGTCGCCCCAATGTGGGCAAGTCCACCCTGTTCAACCGTCTCACCCGTAGCCGTGACGCCTTGGTGGCGGACCAGCCGGGGCTCACCCGTGACCGCAAGTACGGCATCGGCCGGTTGGGTGATCGTCCCTACCTGGTGGTGGACACCGGGGGCATCAGTGGCGAGGCCGACGGAGTGGAGGCGCTCATGGACCGCCAGGTGCGGCTGGCCATCGAAGAGGCGGACCACATCCTCTTTCTGGTGGATGCCCGGGAGGGGCTCACCGGCGGCGACGAGCAGATCGCCGCCGAACTGCGCCGCACCGGCAAGCCGGTGACTCTGGTGGTGAACAAGAGCGAGAGCCTGGACCGGGAGCTGGCCGCCGCCGAGTTCCATGCCCTGGGGCTGGGGGAGCCGGTACCCGTCTCCGCCGCCCACGGGCGTGGCGTGAAGCCGCTGGTAAACGAGGTGCTGGAGACCCTGCCTCCCGCCGAAGAGGCTCCGGAAGAGGAAAAAGGGGTACAGATTGCGGTGGTGGGTCGTCCCAACGTGGGCAAGTCCACCCTCATCAACCGGTTGCTCGGGGAGGAACGGCTGGTGGCCTATGACCAGCCCGGTACCACCCGCGACTCCGTGCAGGTTCCTTTCGAGCACCAGGGAAAGCGCTACACGCTCATCGACACCGCCGGTGTGCGGCGCCGGGCGCGGGTCTCCGAGGCCATCGAGAAGTTCAGCGTCATCAAGGCGCTTCAGGCGATGGAACAGGCCAATGTGGTGCTGTTGGTGCTGGATGCTCATGAAGGGGTCACCGAGCAGGATGCCAATCTTGCGGGCCATGTGCTGGAGAGCGGCCGGGCGCTGGTAGTGGTGGTGAACAAGTGGGATGGCCTGGACCCCGATCAGAGGGAGCGGGTCAAGGCCGAGCTGGAGCGTCGCCTGCCCTTTCTCTCCTTTGCCGAGGTGCGGTTCGTTTCGGCGCTGCACGGCACTGGCGTGGGCCATCTCATGGAGGCGGTGGACCGTGCCTGGCGTGCCGCCACGGCCGATCTCAAGACGGCCGAGCTCACCCGGGTGCTGGAGCAGGCGGTACAGGAGCACCAGCCGCCCCTGGTACGGGGCCGCCGTATCAAGCTGCGCTATGCCCACCAGGGCGGGCGCAATCCGCCGGTCATCGTAATCCACGGCAATCAGACCGAATCGGTGCCCGCTGCCTACCGGCGCTACCTGGTGAACCGCTTTCGCGAGGCCTTCGACCTCTGGGGAACCCCGGTGCGCATCGAGTTCCGCACCGCCGAGAACCCTTACAAGGGACGCCGCAACAAGCTCACGCCCCGCCAGCGGCAGAAACGGCGTCGGTTGATGAAGCACGTGAAGCGACGTTGACGGGGGTTCCGGGCGCGGCCCCGACCCTGCTATGGCATAATAGCTGCCTTTTCACGAACCCGAGTGCGGTGGAAGCCGCCGTTTCCGGAGAACGACACCATGAACTTCTTCATCAACGAAGCTTGGGCCGATGCCGCCGCGCCGGCAGCCGCGGCCGCTCAGCAACCCGGTGGCCTGATGGGACTGATCTTCCCCATCGGCCTCATCGTCATCCTCTATTTCTTCATGATCCGGCCTCAGGTGAAGCGCCAGAAGGAGCACAAGGCGCTGGTGGAGAGCCTCAAGAAAGGGGACGAGGTGCAGACCATGGGCGGCCTCATGGGGCGCATCACCGATGTGGGCGAGAACTTCATCAAGGTGGAAATCGCTGATGGCGTGGAGGTCACCGTGCGCCGGGGCGCCGTGGAGGCGGTGATGCCCAAAGGAACTCTGAAAGAGCTTTGAGCCTAGGCTCCCGCGTTCTGCACTCTTCTCCAGTATTCCAGGACGACCATCCGTGATGTTGAACAAATATCCCCTCTGGAAGAACCTGCTCGTGGTGGCGGTTCTGTTGCTCGGCCTGTTGTATGCGTTGCCCAACCTCTTCGGGCAGGATCCCGCCATCGTCGTAACCGGTTTGCATGGTGCGCAGGTGGATGCCGACCTGGAGAAGAAGGTGCGGGCCGCCTTGCAAGAGGCGAAGATCACGCCCACCCAGGTGGAGCGCAACGAGGGGCGTATGCTGCTGCGCTTCGATACCACCACCGATCAGCAAAAGGCGCAGCACGCCATCGCCAAGGTGCTGGGTGAGGATTATTCCTATGCCCTCACCATGGCGGCCAACGTGCCGGACTGGCTCGCCGCCCTGGGAGGCCGGCCCATGAACCTGGGGCTGGACCTGCGAGGTGGCATCCATGTGCTCATCGACGTGGATATGGATTCGGCGCTGCAGGCCAAGCTGGAAGCCTACACCGGGGACATCCGCTCGGTGCTGCGCAAGCACAAGATCCGCTATCTCACGGTGAAGACGGAGAAGGGCAAGCAGCTGGGGGTGAACGTCAAGTTCAAGGATGCGGCCACCCGGGACAAGGCCCTGGACGTGTTGGCGGAGGAGTTCCGCAACCTGGGCGTGGAGGCGGTGGACGCCGACGGGGCCTATCTGGTGCGGCTCACCATGCCACCGGCGGAGGTGCGGGCCACCAAGAAGTTCGCGCTGCAGCAGAACATCACCACCATCCGCAACCGGGTCAACGCCCTGGGCGTGGCCGAGCCCTTGGTGCAGCAACAGGGCGACCGCCGCATCGTGGTGGAGTTGCCCGGGGTGCAGGATCCCACCCAGGTGAAGAACATTCTCGGCGCCACCGCCACCCTGGAGTACCGGCTGGTGGACACCGAGCACGACGCCTTTGAAGCCAAGGAGACCGGCAAGATCCCTCCCGGCTCACGGCTCTACAAGGTGCGCGAGGACGGCCGTCCCATCCTGCTCAAGAAGCGGGTGATCGTCACCGGGGATCAGATCACCGATGCCGCCTCCGGCTTCGACCAGCGGACCGGCAGCCCCATGGTCACCGTCTCCCTGGACAGCAAAGGGGCGCGGCGCATGCGCAACGTCACCACCGAGAACGTGGGCAAGCCGATGGCGGTGGTGTTCAAGGAGACCCGGGTGGTGGGGCGCGACGCCAACGGCAAGCCCATCAAGCGGCAGGTGGAGGAGGTGATCTCGGTGGCCAACATCCTGGAGCCCTTCGGCCGCCGCTTTCAGACCACCGGCCTGGACAGCCCGCAGGAGGCCCACCAGCTGGCGCTCTTGTTGCGGGCCGGCGCGCTGGCGGCGCCCATCGACATCGTGGAGGAGCGCACCATCGGTCCCAGTCTGGGGGCGGACAACATCCGCCAGGGCTTCATCTCCGTCATGATCGGCATGGCCGCGGTGCTGGTCTTCATGGTGGCTTACTACCGGGTGTTCGGGCTCTTCGCCGATGCCGCGCTGATCGCCAACCTGGTGCTCATCGTCGCCATCCTGTCACTGTTGCAGGCCACCCTCACCATGCCGGGCATCGCCGGCATCGTCCTCACCGTGGGCATGGCGGTGGACGCCAACGTCCTCATCTACGAGCGCATTCGCGAGGAGCTGCGGGTGGGCAGCACGCCGCAAGCGGCCATTCACGCCGGTTACGAGAAGGCTTTCAGCACCATCATGGATGCCAATATCACCACCCTCATCGCCGCCGTGGTGCTCTTCTCCATCGGCAGCGGGCCGGTGAAGGGCTTCGCCGTCACCCTGGCCATCGGCATCGTCACCTCCATGTTCACCGCCATCGTCGGCACCCGCGCCCTGGTGAACCTGGTGTATGGCGGCAAGCGGATCGAGAAACTCTCCATCTGACAGGAGACGACGGAAAATGCGCCAACTGATTCCCACCAACCGCACCATCGACTTCATGGGGCAGCGCAAGCTGGCCATGGTGATCTCCGGCATTTTGTTGGTGATCTCGGTGGCATCTCTGGTGATACGTGGCCTCGCTTTTGGCATCGATTTCACTGGCGGCACCCTCGTCGAGGTGGGCTACGAACAGGAGGTGCCGCTGGATCAGGTGCGCAAGGTGCTGGCGGAAAACGGCTTCGGTGATGCCCAGGTGCAACAGTTCGGTACCCCAAGGGACCTGCTCATCCGCCTGGCACCTCGGGAGGGAGTGAAGAGCGCGGAGATCAGCGACCAGGTCTACCGTGCCCTGCGCAAGGCGGCCAACGGCAAGGTGGAACTGCGCCGTGTGGAGTTCGTGGGGCCGCAGGTGGGTGACGAACTCACCGAGGATGGCGCCCTGGCGGTGCTGGTGGCGCTGATGGCCATCCTCATGTATGTGGCGGTGCGCTTCGAGTGGCGTTTCGCGGTGGGGTCGGTGGTGGCCCTGGTGCACGATGTCACCATCACCCTGGGCTTTTTCTCCATCACCGGGTTGGAGTTCGATCTGACGGTGCTGGCGGCGGTGCTTGCGGTGATCGGCTACTCGCTCAACGACACCATCGTGGTCTTCGACCGCATTCGCGAGAACTTCCGCAAGATCCGAAAGGGCAGCCCGGCAGAGGTGATCAACGTCTCCATCACCCAGACCCTGTCGCGCACCATCATCACCTCTTTCACCACCCTTTTGGTGCTCATCGCTCTCTTCTTCCTGGGTGGCGAGATCATCCACAACTTCTCCCTGGCATTGATCCTGGGGGTGCTGGTGGGAACCTACTCCTCCATCTACGTGGCCAGCGCCGCGGCATTGACGCTGGGGGTGAGCAAGGCCGACCTGATGCCGGTGCAGAAGGAAGGAGCGCGCATCGATGACATGCCTTGAAAGGCAGTTCATCCCGTAGGTCGGGCTTCAGCCCGACGACTGGCGCGCTTCCCCGGGGCCGGCAGGCCGATGCCTATGGCGGGAACGCCGTAAATACATCCCTGTAGGCTCCGCGTCGGCATCCCTGCCTCCGAGGTCCCGCCACAGGCATCGGCCTGCCGGCCTGCAAGCGATAATGGTTGTTCAGTTGGGCTGAAGCCCGACCTACGTCAGGGTCAACGCTTCTGCTGCCACCAGTGCTGGACGATGTCCATCACGTCAAGGTCCTCCGGTCCGTCGCGCCAGCTCTTGGAGAGGGGTACGTCGGCGCTGGCCGGGGGTGGATCGGGGGGATAGACCTGGAAGCGGGTGGGGAGGGGAGTGGCATCTCCCACCGCCAGCACTTCGCCGCGGCTCAATGAGGCCAGGATCTCGGCCAGGTCGGCTTCCCCTTCGGGCATCAGTCCACGCACGTAGGCCTGGTCGTCCGGGTTGCTGATGCGCAGGCAAAGATAGTTGGAACACTGGGCCAGCACCGTTTCCGACAGCTCCGTGGGGCGCTGGCTCACCACACAGAGCGCCACCCCGTATTTCCGTCCCTCTTTGGCGATGCGCTCCATGGCCTTGCGGGTGGCCGCCAGGGAGGGGTCGCCCTCGCGTGGCAGGTACTGGTGGGCCTCCTCGCACACCAGTAGGATGGGAAATTCCCGCCGCCTGGGATTCCAGTAGTTGAACTCGTAGGCCAGGCGCGCGATTTGGGAGGAGACCATGGGGCGTACGTCCGACGGGATGGGGCTGAGGTCGATCACCGTGATCTGGCGCTTGGGCTCGCCCAGGCCGATGAAGTCGCGCAGCAGGTCCTCCAGGTGTTCCGACTTGGTGCGCTTTTTCGGCCGCAGCAGGAAGTCGTAGCGGGTGTCGTTGTACATGGACTGGAAACGCACCAGGAAATTGTCGAAGGCACCATAGAGAGTGCCTTTGGTCTTGCCGAAGTCCAGCTGTTGCTCGTTGGCCTGCTTGAAATGGAGATAGAGCTCTTTCAGTGAGAAGTAGACCGGCGAGTCCACCGACAGCTGCTCCAGCCCCAGATGGGCGTTGGCCTTCTTGCGCAGCGCATAGAGTACGTCACGCAGGTAGGCGATCTGCAGGGTGGCGGTGGGGTCGGTCTTGTCCACCAGAAAGTCCACCAGCTCGGCGTAGGTGAGCAGCCAGTAGGGAATCTCCAGTTCCCGTGCGTCCAGGTGCCGCACCACCGACTCGTCGAACGGGCTGTGCAGCTTTCCATGTTCGTCACGCCAGCCGTACTCTCCGTGCAGGTCCAGGAGGATGACATGGGCCCGCGGCAGGGTCTTCAGGGTCCGTTGCAGCAGGCTGGTGACGGTCCAGGACTTGCCGGCGCCCGACTGCCCCAGGATCGCCAGGTGACGTGTGAAGAGAGGGTTTGGATCCAGGTAGACGTCGATGCTGGTGCGGCTGCTCAGGCAGCCCAAGGCCAGGTTCTCGCTGCGGAATCGGTCGAACAGCACCTCCAGGCGGCGGGCGCTCACCAGGTGTACCTCGGCGCCGGTCACCGGGAACTCCTTCACACCCCGGTCGAATTCGCCCTTGGCGGTGATGTGTCCCAGTGGCAGCAGGCTCAGGTAGCGCTTTCGGGCCTGCTGCACGGCGGCGCCGGTGAGGGTGCCGCCGCCGTTGCCGGCGGTGTAATCCTGCGGTGGATCCTCCCACATCCGCACCACCTGCCCGAGGATGTTCACATCGTTGTGCTTGATGAGCAACTGGGTGCCCAGTTGTCCCACCGGTATCTGTTCGTTTCCTACTTTCATAACCGGCCGGAAACCCTCGGCCTCGGTGTGGAGCGTGGCCACCAGGCGCCCGCCGGAGACGTCGGTAATGTGGCCGATCAGGGTGTTGTCGGTGGTCTGCATGGTCGATCTGCCTCGTTCCCTGACGATGAACGGGTGTTTTGGAGCAGTTTAATGGATAGAATGAATCGGCACCCCCTGCGAATGCGAACTCTGTGATTGAGGTGGCATTTGCGGATGGGGCCGGGTTCCACCGCCGGTTTGGGAGGGAAGACACATGAAGAGAGTCACCATCATCGGCGCGGGTTTTGGCGCGCTCACAGCGGTCAGAAAACTGCGTGCCCGGCAACCGGACCTGAAGATCGACCTCATCGCGCCCAAGCCGGAGTTCGTCTACCTTCCCGGGCTGATCTGGATTCCCACCGAACTGCGCACCGGCAAGGATCTGGTGATTTCGCTGGAGCCATTCTTCCAGCGCATGAAAGTGGATTATCATGCCGCCTCGGCTACCGGCCTGTCGGAAGGTGGAAGGGTGGTGGAAACCGATGTCGGCACGGTGGAGAACGACGGTCTCATCATCGCCAGCGGTGGCCGCTTCATCAAGAAGCTGCCCGGCATCGAGCACGCCATCACGCCCTGCGAGGGTATTCCGGCGGCGGAGCGCATCCGCGACCGGCTACACGCCATGGATGGGGGCACCATTGCCTTCGGCTTCAGCGGCAACCCCAAGGAGCCCTCCGCCATGCGCGGCGGTCCCATGTTCGAGTTCCTGTTCGGCATCGACCGCTGGTTGCGCAAGAAGGGCAGGCGTGACCGGTTTGAGCTGGTCTTCTTCACCCCCGCCGCCAAGCCTGGACAGCGGCTGGGTGAAAAGGCGGTGAAGGGCATCCTCTCCACCATGGAGAAACGCAATGTGAAGACCCACCTGGGCCACAAGCTCAAGGGCTTCGAGAAAGACAAGGTGATCACCGAGGGGGGCGAGTTCCATGCCGATCTCATCCTCTTCATGCCGGGTATGACGGGAAACCAGTGGTTCGACGATACCGAGCTGCCCCGCTCCGAGGGTGGCCTGATCCGTGCTGACGGCCACTGCCGGGTGGAGGGTTGGGAGCGGGTCTACGTGGCTGGTGACTCAGGCAGCTTCCCGGGTCCCGGCTGGTTGCCCAAACAGGCGCACATGGCCGATCTGCAGGCCGAGGCGGCGGCCCACAATTTGCTCAACGAGCTGGAGGGCAGGGCGCCGGACAAGGGTTTCAAGGCGGAACTCGTCTGCATCATCGACAGCTACGATACCGGCATGATGGTCTATCGCAGCGAAAAGCGAAATCTGGTCACTCCTTCCTTCGTGGGATTCCACTGGGCGAAGCGACTGTTCGAGAATTTCTATCTGAAGGAATACCGCAAGTAGGGCCCGCCCATGAAGTTCGAAAATATCCCCGAGGAGGAGCGCAAACAGGCACGCCATCCTCACGAGTACTTCCTGATCAATCTGATCACCAATCACATCTTGGTGTTCGTGGCGCTGCTGGGCATGGCCAAGCAGGAGCCTTACCTGATCCTCATCGTGCCAGTGGTCTCCATCGCCATTCTCACCTATCTGGTCTGGCGGGGGCGTCTCTCGAAGGGGCGGGACAGCTGGTTCGTCTTCTGCCACTGGCAGCTCTGCGCCCGCCGCAGCCAGTTCTTCATCGGCATGATCCTGCTCATGGGGCTGGGCATCGCGGCTATCCTTGCCAGCGTGGGGGGTAACGTGGCCGATCTGCGGCCCGGCCATTACGCCATTGGCGGGCTGGTGATGCTTCCTACGCTGTTCGCCGTGCTGGTGCTAATCCTCATGGAATCCGACGCGGTGCACAAGGCCCGTATTGGCGAAGTGCCCGACTGGCTGGTGCGCAAGTATCCCCCGCCGGCGGACTACGTCGCCGCACCTCCGGCCGACCCCATTCCCGGGGACTGAGTTGAAGCGAACCCTGTTCTGGCCCATCTTGTTGTTGAGCCTGCTCGCGGTGGTGGTTGGCGTATTGCTGCCCGGCGGGCCGCCCCCGGAGCCGCCTCGTCACTTACCCTGGCAGATCGAGGCACTCCCTGACGGCAGCTCGCGGGTCTTCGACGTCACGCTGGGCAAGACCACCCTCGGCGAGATGGAATCGCTGCTCCGGCAAGAGGCAGAGGTGAGCCTGTTCGCCACCGATGAAGGGAAAAGAGTGGTGGAGGCCTATTTCCACAATGTGGTGCTCAATGGTCTGAAGGCCAAGATGGTGGCCACCCTTGGCTTCGATCGGGGTCAGCTCCAAGGACTTTTCGACCGCGGTGCACGCATCGCCACCCTGGCCCAGGGAAAGCGCAAGGTGACCCTCTCCGATCCCGACCTGGTTCTGGCCCGCAACACGCCCGTGGTGGCCATCACCTACCTCCCTGCCATCGACCTGGATGAGCAGACCGTTCTGCGGCGCTTCGGATCTCCTGCGGAAAGGGTCCCGGAAGGATCCGGCGATGTGGTGCACTGGCTCTACCCCGACAAAGGGCTGGACATCGCCATGAGCGAGGAAGCCAAGGAGGTGCTTCAGTATGTGCCGCCGAGGGAGTTCGAGCGGTTGGTGACGCCGTTGCGAAAATGATCTGATGGTGCCGCTGGAAAGGCTCAATCCTGGTCGGGATAGTTGAGGCCGACGCGCTTGGCGCGTTGGCCTTTTTTCTCCTCGTTGGCGGGTTCGTCCTCATCCAGAAGAATGCGGTGGGCGTCGCCTTCCAGGTCTTCGTACTGGCCCTTGCGAATGGCCCAGATGAGCACTCCGACGAAGACCAGCCCAAAGAAGATCATGCCAGGGATGAGAGTGTAGATGACTTCCATGGCTTCAGCGCTTGTTGAACAGGGTGCGGATACGCGCCGCGTTGCCGATCACAAGTAGGGAGCTGATGGGCATGGAGATGGCGGCGATGAGGGGTGTGATCTTGGCGGCCATGGCCAATGGTACCATGATGACATTGTAGGCGATGGAGATGCCAATGTTCTGTCGAATGGTGCGAATGGTGCGCCTGGACAACGCACTGGCCAGGTGGATCTTTTCCAGCTCATCGCCCATGAGTACGATGTCGGCACTCTCCACCGAGACGTCCGTTCCCGAGCCGATGGCGATGCCCACGTCGGCACGTATCAGTGCTGGGGCGTCATTGATGCCGTCACCCACCATGGCCACCTGGTGGCCGCCAGCCTGGAGCTCTCGGATCACCCGGTCCTTTTCCTCGGGCAGCACCTCGGCGATCACCTCCATGCCGCCCAGTTTGCGCGCCACCGCTTCCGCAGCGGCACGTCGGTCGCCGGATAGCAGGGTGAGTCGCATGCCAGCAGCACGCAATGATTCGATGAGTGCTGGAGCATCGGGCCGCAGCTCGTCGGCGATGCCGAACAGCGCGACATGATGGCCGTCCAGGCCCAGATGCACCACCGAAACCGCTTCTTTCTCCCATTGCAATGCGCGGGAATTCAACAGCGGGTCGAGGGAAACTCCCTGCTCTTCCAGCCAGCGCGCTGTGCCGAGCTGGATCCTACGTCCTTCCACTTCGGCGATGATTCCGCGGCCGGGCAAGGCTTCGAATTCCTCGACCTCCAGTCCGGCAAAGTCGAGCCGGCGTGCCTCGGCGGACTGTACAAAGGCTCGGGCGATGGCGTGCTCGGATCGGCTTTCCGCCGCCGCGGCAAGGCGAAGCAGCTCATCGTCCGAATGGCGGCCGGAGCCTTCGATCCGGACCAGCTGCATCTCGCCCCGGGTGAGAGTGCCTGTCTTGTCGAAGACGAAATGATCGATCCGGGCCAGGTTCTCGAGCACGGCGCCGTTCTTCACCAGGATGCCGTGGCGCGCCCCCTGGCCGGAGGCGACGGCGATGGCCATGGGCGTGGCCAGGCCGAAGGCGCAGGGGCAGGTGATGATGAGCACCGAGGTAGCCGCCATCAGGGCTACCTCGAAGTCCTGGTGGTACCAGATGAGAAAGGTGATGGCGGCCAGGGTGAGGGTGGCGGCCACGAACCAGGGTACGATACGGTCGGCGGTGCACTGGATGGGCGCCTTGGAAGCCTGGGCCTCCTCCACCAGCTGGATGATGCGGCCCAGAGCAGTCTGGCGCAGGGTGCCCGTGACCTCCACGGTGAGGGCGCCGTTGCCGTTGACGGTGCCGGCCGAGACCTTGTCGCCGGGCCCCTTGGACACCGGAAAGGACTCGCCGCTGAGCATCGCCTCGTCCACGTTGCTCTCACCATCGAGCACCACCCCATCCACGGGGATCTTGTCGCCCGGCTTTACTCGTACCCGATCGCCAGGGCGGATGCGCCGTATGGGAACGATCTGTTCCCCCGCCTCGGTGAGCAATGTGGCCACACGGGGTTGAAGATCTAGCAGCCTTTGGGTGGCAGCCACCGCATAACGTTTGGAGGCCGCCTCCAGGTGTCGGCCCACCAGGATCACGAAGATGAAGTTCACCACGGTGTCGAAATAGACCTCGTGGCCCGGGGCCTCGGTGATGGTCACCCAGGTGGAGTAGGCCCAGGTGATGGTGGCGCCGATGGCGATGGGCAGGTCCATGCCCAGATGGCCGGTTCGCAGGGAGGTCCAGGCGCCGCGTAGAAAGGGCCAGCCCGAGTAGAACAGAGTGGGGGTGGCCAGTGCCAGCCCCACCCAGTGGAACAGGCTGCGGAATTCCCCCTCACTGGCCCCGGCATAGAGCGCGATGGAGATCCAGAGCAGGTTCATCATGGCGAACCCGGCAAAGACGATGCGGTAGAGGAGGGCGCGGTTCTGTTTCTTCAGTTGTCCTTCCGCAGTCTCCGGGTCGAAGGGCACCGCGGCGTAGCCGATACGGGCAAGTTGCTCGAGGAGCTGCGACAGGCGCACCCTGCTGTTGTCCCAACGCAGCAGCAGCCGCTTGGCCGAAAGGTTCACCCGGGCCGAGAGGACCCCAGGGATGCGCTTTAGGGTCTGCTCGATGAGCCAGACACAAGCAGCGCAGTGGATCCCCTCCACCAGCAAATGGATCTCACGGGCGTCCCCCTCCTGGTGGACGAACTCCTCCTGCACCTCGTCGAGATCGTAGAGCGCAAGATCCTTTGGTGGTTCCGGGGGTGGGGCCAGCAGGGCACCTTCGGGGGTGCGCTGATAGAAACCCTCCATGCCGGCGGCATAGATGGCCTGGCACACCGACTGGCAGCCGAAGCAGCAGAAATGGCGGGTCTCACCGTCGATCTCGGCGCTGAATCGTTCCTTTTCCGGGGGAAGGGGCAGGCCGCAGTGGTAACAGCCCGCTCCGTCGGGAATCCCGGTCACGGAGCCTGGACGCTGATGCGCCTCGTGATCTTGAGAGAATCGGAACCCTTGTAGAGGGTGGCGGTGAGATCCCAGATGCCCTTGAGCGGAAAGATCAGTTCGGCACTGTAGGTGCCGGGTGCAATGCGTTGCATCTCGGCTCTGAAATCGGACGCTGCGTCACTGGGGCGGTAGGCGCTGATGATGGCCCGCTCCCCCTCCACTGGCAGGCCTGCTTGGTCCACCACGGTAAAGGTATAACGGGCAGGTTGATTGATGAAAGGCTTTTCCATGGCGGCCAGTTTCATTTGCCAGCCCAGGCGCTCCCGCAATTGCCGGCGCTCGATGAACTCCTGTTCCAGATTCCGGCCCTTGCGATAGTAATCCTTGTCCACCAGACCCGGGTTGGTGACGATGGCGGTGACGATGAATCCTACGTTGACCAGCAGCACCAGCACGATGGCACCCAACCAGCCCAGAACCCAGGGATTGCGCAGCGCCTCTTTGTTGTGCTGGGAGATACGGGGTCTGTTCTTGGATGCGGTTTCATTCATGGTTCGAATAGACCTTTGTCACTTGGGTCCGAAGAACATGCTCTCATACACCGCTTCCTGTTCCGGGTTCTCGATTCCCTTGGCCTTGAAGATGATCGGGGTGCGTTCCGATTTGATGGCCTCACCAGGCACCTTGATGTAGACGGTATAGGAGGTGTCGTTGCCCTTGCGTGCCAGAAGCGGCTTGTCCGCACCTTTGAGTTCCAGTCCGGGAATTCCCTCGGCGGTGAGTTTCACGTGGAAGTCCTGATCGGTCTTGTTGAGGATCTTGATCCGGTACTTGTTCTGCACGGAGCCGTCGCTGAGCTGGACGAACAGTGGGGCCCGGTCGTGCAGCACCTTCAGCTCGATGGTTCCCAAGTGGGTGAGCCCATAGATTATACCTGCCACCGAGAGGATGAGGATGGCCAGATAGATGAGCGGGCGAGGGCGGCGGTGGAGTGGCAGCTGATGCTTGCCCTCCATCTCGTCCAAAGAGGCATAACGGATCAACCCCTTGGGTTTGCCGATCTTCTCCATCACGGCGTCACAGGCGTCGATGCAGAGTGCACAGGTGATGCAGCCCTCCTGCTGGCCCATGCGGATGTCGATGCCAGTGGGGCAGACCGCCACGCACTGCTTGCAATCGATGCAGTCGCCCTGTCCCTCGGGCACCTTTCCCTTCTTCAGCCTTCCACGGGGCTCGCCGCGGTTGAAGTCATAGGTGGGAAGGATGGTCTCCTTGTCGTACATCACCCCCTGGATGCGTGCATAGGGGCAGAGCCAGAAGCAGGCCTGCTCGCGCAGTTTGCCCGCCAGGGTCAGGGTGCCCACGGTGAACAGACCGATCACGAAATAGGCCACGCCGCTGGCTTGTCCGGTGAACAGGTCGTGCCAGAGTTGATAGGCGTCGGTGAACCAGGCCACGAAGCTGATGCCGGTGAGAATCGAGATGAGGAGCCAGATGAACCACTTGAGCCCCAGCTTGCGGATCTTTTCTCCTGTCCAGGGGCCCTCTTCCAGCTTGCGCCGCTTGGCTGGCGGCCCCTCGATCTTCTCTTCAAGCCATGTGAAGAGGTCGGTCCAGGCGGTCTGGAAACAGAAGAAACCGCAATAGACCCGGCCGGCGATGGAGGTGACCGCCGCCAACAGCATGGCGAAAAAGAGCAGCACCAGGGCCAGCATCCAGACATCCTGGGGCAGCACCGTGATGTCGAAGATGTGGAACTGCCGGTTGGGAATGTCGAACAGCACCGCCTGACGACCGTTCCAGCGCAAATAGGGGCCAATGAAGAATATCAGCCAGACCGCCTCGGTGATCCACTTCAACCGGCGCCAGCGACCGGTGACCCGCTTGGCATGGATCTTTTCATCGCCGGTGTTTACATGCCAGTTGGCGGCCTCTTCGTAGATGTCGTCGGCGTATTTTTCGGGCTTGGAGTCAGCAGCTTGGGTCACGGTGTCGGTCTCCATGCGAATCTGGCGGATGACATGGCCCAGTGGCTGGGCCGGATGTCGCCAGAATATGCCATCTCGGACAGCGTACGTCGTTGATAATTCCCAATAAACTGATATTTATCAGTTTCTTGTGCGTGGTTTTGGTCCGCATGCAATGGAAAAAGGGAGCCACGGCCCCCTTTTTCCATTACATGCAGATGAATTTGTGATCAATCGTCGGAATGGCTCTCGTCCATCAGCTTCTTCAGCTTGAAACCCAGGAAGATCAGCACTCCAACGGCGAAGGCTACCGAAAGGTAGGATGCGATGGCAACCCAATCAGTCATGATAATCCCTCCCTATCGTCTTGGGCCCCCGCAGGGGCTTGGCGCCCCTGCGGGATCTCAGGGTTATTGGCCGCCGCCCAGCTGGTGGACGTACACTGCCAGTTTCTTGATCTGGTCTTCGCCCAGACGGTCCTTCCAGGCGGGCATTTCCGCCTTGCGGGTCTTGGGATCGGTGGGATCGTTGACACCATGGGCGATGGTGTACTTGATGCTCGCCAGCTGATCCTTGGCCCGGAAGCGCCAGATCTTGTCGGTGAGGTTGGCCGAGCCCATTTCCTTGATGCCCTTGCCGTCGGGGCCATGACAGCCAACGCAGGCCTTGGCCATATAGAGCGGATTCTCGGTCACCTTGCCCTCGTAAATGGACTTGGCCAGGCTGTCGATCTCCTCTTGGGTCAGCTGCATGCCACCCATCTTGGGCATCATGCCTTTGCGGCCCTTGGTGATGGAGGTCATGATGTCGTCGATGGTGCCGCCATAGAGCCAGTCATCGTCCACCAGTGACGGATAGCCGGACTGTGCGGGATCATCCACGGTGGTGCCCTGGCCACCGGAACCATGGCAGGCGGCGCAGTTGTCACCGAAGAGCACCTTGGCCGAGCGGCTCACATACTCCTTGAGCTGGTCGTCCTTGAGGATGTCGGCAGCGCTCATGCTCTTGATCTTGGCCTCATAGGGGGCACGGATCTCCTCCACCTCTTTGAGATCCTTCTTGTACTCCCCGATGGAGGTCCAGCCGGCAATGCCCTTGGTATAGCCGTCCAGCAGGGGCCACATGGGATAGTAGATGCCATAGAGCAGCACCAGGATCCAGCTGGCGTGCAGCCCGAGCATCCACCACTTGGGAGGTGGGTTGGTCAGCTCCGCCAGGGTCTCGTCCCAGACGTGGCCCGTGGTCTGACCGTGAGGATTGTTCTTTTCACTCATTGTCGGTTCTCCGAGTCGGTATTCTCTTCTTCAAAGGGAATATGACGTTGCGATTCGTAGCGCTCCTTGTTCTTCGGATTGAAGACGCGGGCGTAGATCCACACCATGGCCAGGAAGGCCCCTACGGTGATGATCAGGCCGATCCAGTCGTGCAGGGTCATCGCCGACCAGTCGGTGTGGAAATACTCCCGGAGCTTATTCACGGTAATCGACGTCGTCCTTCAGGTTGGCCATGGTGCCCAGTACCTGCAGATAGGCGATCAGCGCATCCACTTCGCGCCGGCCATCCACCTGCATGGCGGCCTCGATGTCGGCGTCGGTGTAAGGGACGCCGATCATGCGCAGCCCTTCCATGTGCCTCTTGAGCGCGGCGCCGTCCACCGTCTGCTCGGCCAGCCAGGGATAGTTGGGCATGACCGACTCGGGAACCACGCTACGCGGAGCCATCAGGTGCTGGAAGTGCCACTCGTCGGAATACTTGCCGCCCAGCCGCGCCAGGTCGGGGCCGGTCCGCTTGGAGCCCCACTGGAACGGATGGTCGTACATGGACTCGGAGGCCAGCGAGTAGTGGCCGTAACGCTCCTTCTCGTCCCGGAAGGGGCGCACCATCTGCGAGTGGCAGAGGTAGCATCCCTCGCGCTGGTAGATGTCGCGGCCGGCCAGTTCCAGCGCGGTATAGGGACGAACGCCATCACCCGGTTTCCAGGTGATACTGTCCCCGACCTTGAAGTTCTCCACGCTGATGGGACGTCCGTTGCTCTGCCAGACGACCTCCGGGTGCTTGTTGTGCTCCATGGTCTGCGGAAGGTAGAAGAGCGGAACGATCTCCACCAGGCCGCCCACCGAGAGCAGGATCAGCAGCAGGACGAACATGACGAAGACATTGCGCTCCGCCGCGTCCTGCAGTTTGGTCGAATAGATCTTGTCAGCCATTGTCGTTTGTCTCCTCTGGTCCGTCAGGCAGCGGCAGCCGCAGCGGTGCTACGCTGGGTGGCCGCCTGGCGAACGGTCATGATCACGTTGTAGAGCATGATGATTGCACCCAGCCAGTAGAGTGCGCCACCAATGGCGCGCATGGCGTAGTAGGGGTGCATGGCGGCGACGGATTCGGCGAAGGTGTAGGTGAGGGTGCCGAACTCGTCATAGTCACGCCACATCAGACCCTGCATGATGCCAGACACCCACATGGCGGTGATGTAGATCACGGTGCCGATGGTGGCGGTCCAGAAGTGCGCGTTCACCAGCTTGGCGGAGTACATCCGGGTATTCCACAGTTTCTCGACCAAGTGGTAGAGAGCGCCTGCGGCAACCATGCCGACCCAACCCAGTGCACCGGAGTGGACGTGGCCGACGGTCCAGTCGGTGTAGTGGGAGAGCGCATTCACTGTCTTGGAAGACATCACCGGGCCCTCGAAGGTGGACATGGCGTAGAAGGCCAGGGACATGATGAGGAAACGCAGGATGTAGTCGGTACGCAGTTTGTCCCACGCGCCCGACAGGGTCATCATGCCGTTGATGGCGCCGCCCCAGGAGGGGATGATCATGGCCAGGGAGACGGCGGCCCCGAGAGAGCCGGTCCAGTCAGGCAGCGCGGTGTATTGCAGGTGGTGCGCGCCGAGCCAGACGTAACCGAACATCAGCGCCCAGAAGTGCAGCACCGACAGACGGTAGGAGAAGACTGGACGGTTGGCCTGCTTGGGCACGAAGTAATACATGATTCCCAGGAAGCCGGCGGTGAGGTAGAAGCCCACGGCGTTGTGGCCCCACCACCACTGGATCATGGCGTCCTGCACGCCGGAAAAGAGAGAGTAGGATTTGAACAGGCCCACCGGGATGGCGAGGCTGTTGACCACATGCAGATAGGTGATCATCACGAACATGCCCATGAAGAACCAGTTGGACACGTAGATGTGACTGGTCTTGCGCTTGGCGATGGTCATGATGAGGTTGAGGCCCCAGGCCAGCCAGACCACGGCAATGGCCAAGTCGATGGGCCACTCCAGTTCGGCGTACTCTTTGGACTGGTTGAGGCCCAGCGGCAGGGTGATCACTGCTGCCACGATGATGGCGTTCCAGCCCCAGAAGACGAACCAGGCCAGCTTGTTGCTCCACAGGGAGGTGCTGCCGGTCCGCTGGGCCGAATAGAGCGAAGTGGCGAACAGGGCGCAACCACCGAAGGCGAAGATCACCGCGTTGGTATGCACGGGACGCAAGCGCCCGAAGGTGATGTAAGGAATGTCGAAGTTGAGAAATGGCCAAGCCAGCTCAGAGGCGATGTAGACCCCCACCAGGGTGCCCACCACCAGATAGACGACCGCCATGATGGTAAACCATCGAATGACGTCGAAATCATATTTTGTTTCTTCCACGGAAACCTCCCAAGTTTCGAAAAAGAACAGCCCAAAAGTCTCTTTGCAGGGTCCTGCCCACCGGGAAACGGCGCGCGACCTGTTTCCGGCTGAATAGTTCCCGACCCGGGGATTATACCCGGATCCAACGAGGGCAATATGAGAAATGTCAGTTTTCGTCTGTCGAATTGACTTTTGTCAGATAGTGGCAGGCCTTCGTCAGGAGAGGAGGGCCTCCAACGCCTCTGGATCGAGGATTTCCACTTGGCGGGTGCGCACCCGTACCAGCTCGCGGGAGGCCAGCCGCTTGAGCATGCGAATCACCGTTTCCGGCGCCAGCCCCAGGTAGCTGGCGATCTCCTCCCGTGACATGGGCAGTCGGTAGCTCAAAGCCGGAAAACCATGCTCCTGAAAGCGCTGGCCCAGGTTGTAGAGAAATGCGGCGATACGCTGTTCCGCATTGGGAAGGCCGGTGAGCAATCGTTCTTGCTGCAGTTGTCTTGCGTGACGGGCCGCAGCATGGAGCAGATACCGCTGCACTTTGATCAAATCCTCCTGGTCCAGGGCCTTTTCGAGCCGGGAGAGGTCGAGCTGGCACAGCGAACCGTCTTCGAGCGCGCAGGCGGTGTGGCTGTGGCGCTTTTCACCGAGGTCTTCGATTCCCACGACCTCCCCCGGCAGGTGGAAGCCTCGCACTTGTCGTGACTGGTTTCCCTGGTAGCTGATGCAGGAGCCGGAATGGACCAGGTAGAGGTGGCGTACCGGGTCGCCGGCGTGGAACAGGGGTTGCCCTTTCTCGATGGGGTGATTCCGGATCACCACCTGGTCCAGGGGCTTCTTCTCCTGGGACTCCAACCCCAGTATCAGCGCGGTGTTGTACAGTGCGCAGTTGCGGCAGAGAACGATGGGAATGTGACGCGAGGGCATGCTCTGAGGATCAGGGCGCGCGTAGCTTTTCCAGGCAGACCGTCTGCTGGGAAAGGAGAGAGTAGAGCCGTTCCAGGTCCAGGATCTCCACGTACTTGCGGTTCACTTTGAGGATGCCCTCCTCCTGGAAATGGGTGAAGAGCCGGCTCACGGTCTCCAGCGCCAGCCCCAGGTAGGAGCCGATCTCCTGACGGGACATGCTCAGGTTGAACTCGGTGGCCGAGAAGCCCCGGCTGTGCAATCGAATGGAGAGGCTGAGCAGGAAGGCGGCCAGTCGCTCCTCTGCGGTGCTCTTGGAGAGCAGCGCCATGAGGCTGGTGTCGTTACTGATCTCTCTGCTGAGCAGCCGGAACATCTGGTGTTGCAGGTTGGGGATGGTGGCGGTGAGGGTCTCCAGCTGGTCGAAAGGGATCTCGCAGATGGCGGAGGTTTCCAGCGCCTTGGCTGAACAGATGTATTTTCCCAGCTCGATGCCATCCAGCCCGATCACCTCGCCCGGCAGGTGGAAGCCGATCACCTGCTCGGTACCGTCCGGGCATTGGGTGTAGGTCTTCACCGTGCCGGTTTTCACCACGTAGACGCTTTTGAAAGTGTCACCGGTCTGGAACAGGTGGTTGCCCCGGCGCAGGGGACGATTGCGCTGCACGATGGCATCCAGCCGTTCGATGTCTTCGCTCTCCAGGCCCAAAGGCAGGCAGATGTTGGAAAGGCCGCAGCTCTGGCAGGTGATCTGGAGCTTGTCGAGCGTGATGACCCTGTTCGAAGCCAAGGGAGATCTCCATGGAATGAGCCTGGATGGCCAAGTCAGCCTATTTTCCCCTCAATTCTGATTTTGATCAATGTTTGGTCTCGTCATTACTGCCAAGTGTTGAATTTGGCATTTTCGTTGCATATTTCCTGATAAAAAAACCCGCTGAGCCCTATAGGCCAGCGGGTTTTTTCCAGGTTGGGTCGATTTTGGACCGAGGGGCTCAGTAGATCCAACGATACCGCTGTGGCGCATTGGGACCGGGCCCGCCGGCGCGCGGTCCTCGGGGCGCACCCATGTTTGGGCCGGACCGTGGCCCGCTACCCCTCATGCCGCCCGGACCACCCCGACCGCGGGGGGCGCTACCTGGCCCGCGCCTCTGGGGACCGGGACCCATGGCTTGAGGGCCACGGGGTCCACCCTGGCGAGCACCGGGCCCCGGGCCGGGCCTGGAGCCGCCGCCCATCATGCCGCCCGGTCCGCCCTGGCCACGAGGGCCATTGCCGGGGCCACGTCCGCGGGGGCCGGGACCCATGGCCTGGGGGCCTCGAGGCGCACCCTGGCGGGCCCCGGGCCCCGGGCCATAGCCGGGTCTGGAGCCGCTACCCATCATACCTCCAGGCCCCCCGCGGCCACCGGGTCCCTTGCCTGAGCCGGGGCCACGGCCGCCTGGCCCCATGGCCTGGGGCCCGCGGGGGCCGCCCATGCGTGGTCCGTTGTTGGGGCCCGGGCCGGGACGGGAACGGGGTCCGCTGCCCATCATGCCGCCAGAGCCACCACGGGGCCCCCGGTTGCCAGACATGTTTCCCTGTGGGCCATTGGGGCGATTACCGGGGGCTCCCGGACGCTGGCCGGATGCTGGCGTACCGCGCGGATTTCCGCGGTAACCGTAGGGGCCGGTTGCCCAGGGTGGCGGACCAAAGCCGCTGCCCGGCCCATAACCGCGGGGGGTAGAGCCGTTGTTGCCGCTGCCCTGCCACCAGGCACCTGCGGTGGAGACGTAGAGCGCCGTCATCCCGCCGATGACCAATGCGCCGATCGTATTCATGGTTGTTCTCATGTTGGGTACTGCTCCTCTTGGTGGTTTGTTTGTCGTCGTTGTCGCCCGGCGCGGTACTTTGTGGAGATGGCAATCCCAGACAGGTTGAGCCAGTCAAAGCTGCGCCGCTTGCGAAATTCGAATATAGGCGAGATTACGGTGGATCGCCAGTCTTCTGCGGTGAAAATTCAGGAACAGGCCGTCCAGTTGCCCGTTTTGATCTCGACGGGACGGGGTGTGGAAATCGAACGGGGTTTCCCACGCGAAAACTCCTCCACATTGAGAGAAAAACGGTCATCTGGTACTGTTGCACCCCGTCCGGCACCTCCAGCCCCTCCCCGTAAACCAGGCATTCATGACCAAGTACATCTTCATCACGGGCGGCGTGGTCTCCTCTCTCGGCAAGGGCATCGCCTCCGCCTCCCTGGGCGCGCTCCTCGAGGCCCGTGGCCTGCGGGTCACCCTGCTCAAGCTCGATCCCTACATCAACGTGGACCCGGGCACCATGAGCCCTTTCCAGCATGGCGAGGTGTTCGTCACCGAGGACGGCGCCGAGACCGACCTGGACCTGGGCCACTACGAGCGCTTCGTCAACACCACCATGGGGAAGCACAACAATTTCACCAGCGGCCAGGTGTACGAGAGCGTCATTCGCAAGGAGCGCCGCGGGGACTATCTCGGGGGCACGGTGCAGGTGATCCCCCACATCACCGACGAGATCAAGCGCAAGATCCGCCTGGGGGCCGACGACTACGACGTGGCCATGGTGGAGATCGGCGGCACCGTGGGCGATATCGAGTCGCTGCCCTTCCTGGAGGCGATCCGTCAGATGGGGGTGGAGCTGGGGCGCGACAATGCCCTTTTCATGCACCTCACCCTGGTGCCCTACATCAAGACTTCCGGTGAGATCAAGACCAAGCCCACCCAGCACTCGGTGAAGGAGCTGCGCTCCATCGGCATCCAGCCCGACGTGCTCCTGTGCCGGGCCGACCGCCCCATTCCGGAGGGAGAGCGGCGCAAGATCGCGCTCTTCACCAATGTACCCGAGCGGGCGGTGATCTCGGCGGTGGACGCCGACACCATCTACCGCATCCCGCTGCTGCTGCATGAGCAGGATCTGGACCAGATCGTGGTGGAGCAGCTCGGCCTGGACGTTCCTCCCGCGGATCTGTCCGACTGGCAGCGGGTGGTGGACGGGCTCACCCACACCGAGCACCAGGTGGACATCGCCATGGTGGGCAAGTATGTGGATCTCACCGAGTCCTACAAATCGCTCAACGAGGCCCTCACCCACGCCGGCATCCAGACCAACAGCAAGGTCAACATCCACTATTTCGATTCCGAGGCCTTCGAGCAGGGCGGTTTGGAGCAGTTGGCGAAGATGGACGCCATCCTGGTGCCTGGCGGTTTCGGCGAGCGAGGCGTGGAAGGCAAGATCGCTGCGGTGCAGTACGCGCGCGAGAACCGCATTCCCTATCTCGGCATCTGCCTGGGGATGCAGGTGGCGGTGATCGAGTTCGCGCGCAACGTGGCCGGCCTGAAGGAGGCCCACAGCACCGAGTTCGACCCCGACACTCCGGCACCGGTGATCGCGCTCATCACCGAGTGGCTGGAGAAGGACGGCTCGGTGGTCACCCGGGACGAGAACGTCGACCTGGGTGGCACCATGCGCCTGGGCGGACAGGAGTGCGTGTTGGCCGAAGGCTCCCTGGCGCGCGAACTCTATGGCAAGGAGCGCATCATCGAGCGCCACCGCCACCGCTACGAGTTCAACAATCAGTACGGCGAGGTGCTGCAGGAGAAGGGGCTGCGCATCAGCGGCACCTCGGTGGACGGTACCCTGGTGGAGATCGTCGAGCTGCCGGACCACCCCTGGTTCCTGGCCTGCCAGTTCCACCCCGAGTTCACCTCTACGCCGCGTCGCGGCCATCCGCTCTTCACCGGCTTCGTCAAAGCGGCCCTGGCCCACCGCAAGGAGCGGGAAGGGGCGTGAAGCTCTGCGGTTTCGAAGCGGGGCTGGACCAGCCTCTGTTCCTCATTGCCGGCACCTGCGTGGTGGAGAGCCGCCAGTCGGCGCTGGATCATGCCGGCCGGCTCAAGGAGATCACCGACCGGCTGGGAATGCCCTTCATCTATAAGTCCTCCTTCGACAAGGCCAACCGATCCTCCCACGAGAGCTTTCGCGGCCCGGGGCTGGAGGAGGGGCTGGAGATCCTTCAGGCGGTGAAGGGGGAGATCGGCGTGCCGGTGCTCACCGACGTCCACGAGGACACGCCCCTCGACGAGGTGGCCCAGGTGGTGGACGTGCTGCAGACGCCCGCCTTTCTCTGCCGTCAGACCAACTTCATCCAGCGGGTGGCGGCCCGGGGGCTGCCGGTGAACATCAAGAAGGGGCAGTTCCTCGCTCCCTGGGACATGGCCAACGTGGTGGCCAAGGCCCGCGCCGTGGGTAACGAGGCGGTGATGGTGTGCGAGCGGGGCGTCTCCTTCGGTTACAACACCCTGATCTCGGACATGCGCGGCCTGGCGATCATGCGCGACACTGGCTGCCCGGTGGTCTTCGACGCCACCCACTCGGTGCAGCAGCCCGGCGGGCTGGGCACCGCCTCCGGCGGCCAGCGCGAGTTCGTCCCCGTGCTGGCGCGCGCCGCCGTGGCGGCCGGGGTGGCCGGTCTTTTCATGGAGACCCACGAAAACCCGGACCAGGCCCTGAGCGACGGCCCCAACTCCTGGCCCCTGGATCGCATGGAGGCACTGCTCGAAGGGCTGATGGAGATCGACCGCAGCGTCAAGACGCACGGTTTCCCCGAGGACCAGCTGCGGGGTGCCTCTTGATGTGTCACCCCAATGTAGGTCGGGCTTCAGCCCGACATCCCGTCAGCGTATTGTCGGGCTGAAGCCCGACCTACCGACCAGGCCTTCAGGCTTCGGGATTTTTCCCTCTCCCTCCGGGAGAGGGCCGGGGTGAGGAGCTCAAAACAATTTCTTCAACATCATCTGCGAAATCTGAACAACTGGAGCAACCATGTCGGAAATCATCGATGTGAAAGCGCGGGAGATCCTCGATTCCCGCGGCAACCCCACCGTGGAAGCGGACGTCTATACCGCAGACGGCGCCATCGGCCGCGCCATGGTCCCCTCCGGCGCCTCCACCGGCGCGCGTGAGGCGCTGGAGCTGCGCGACGGCGATCCCCACCGTTACGGCGGCAAGGGGGTGCTCAAGGCGGTGGAGAACGTCAACACCACCATCCGTGACGCGGTGAAGGGTCGCGAGGTCTCCGACCAGGCCGGGCTGGACGCCCTGATGATCGAGCTCGACGGCACCGAGAACAAGTCGAAGCTGGGCGCCAACGCCATTCTCGCCGTCTCTCTGGCCGCCGCCCACGCCGCCGCCCAGGAGCGCGCCGAGCCCCTCTACCAATACCTGGGCAAGGGCGATTTCCTGTTGCCGGTGCCCATGATGAACATCATCAACGGCGGCGCCCATGCCGACAACAGCGTGGACATTCAGGAGTTCATGATCGTACCCGCCGGCGCGCCCAGCCTGCGCGAGGCGGTGCGCTACGGCGCCGAGGTGTTCCACGCCCTCAAGTCGGTGCTGCATGGCAAGGGGCTGGCCACCACCGTGGGGGACGAAGGGGGCTTTGCGCCCAACCTCTCCTCCAACGTGGAGGCCATCGAGGTGATCCTGGAGGCCATCGAGAAGGCCGGCTACAAGGCGGGCCAGGACATCTGGCTGGCGCTGGATGCGGCCAGTTCCGAGTTCTACGTGGAGGGCAGGTACCACCTCGCTTCCGAAAACCGCACCTTCACCTCCGAGGAGTTCAGCGACTACCTGGAGAACTGGATCGACGCCTATCCCATCCTCTCGCTGGAGGACGGCATGGCCGAGAACGACTGGGAGGGATGGAAATACCACACCGAGCGGCTCGGCAGGAAGGTGCAGCTGGTGGGCGACGATCTCTTCGTCACCAACACGGCGATCTTCAAGGAGGGGATCGAGCAGGGTATCGCCAACTCCATCCTCATCAAGCTCAACCAGATCGGCACCCTCACCGAGACCCAGGAGGCCATCGCCATGGCCCGCGAGGCTGGCTACACTGCGGTGATCTCCCATCGTTCCGGCGAGACCGAAGACACCACCATCGCCGACCTGGCGGTGGCCGCCGCTACTGGACAGATCAAGACCGGCTCTCTCTCCCGCTCCGACCGCGTGGCCAAGTACAACCAGCTCATGCGCATCGAGGAGCAGCTGGGTGACGAGGCGGTCTATGCCGGGCGGGGAGCGTTTCCCGGCGCTTGAGTGATCATGCCCTGGCCGCTGCGCCTCCTGGTCCTGCTGCTGGCGGTGACGCTGCTGGTGCTGCAGTACCGCCTGTGGGTGGGGCGCGGCAGCCTGGCCGAGGTGGCTCACCTGGAGCGGCAGATCGAGCGCCAGCGGGCGCGCATCGCCGAGATGGAGGCCCGCAACGCCCGGCTGCGGGCCGAGGTGGACAGCCTCAAGCACGGCCTGGATGCCATCGAGGCCCGGGCGCGGCGTGACCTGGGCATGATCAAGGAGGGAGAGACCTTCTACCAGGTGGTGCCGGCGAAGAAAGACCAGTGATCTTGTACGTAGGTCGGGCTTCAGCCCGACAGCTTGCATGATTGAGTTCAACGCATTCGCGGGGCCGGTGGGGGCTTCTTCCTGGCGGGGACGCCGTGAATACTTTTGCGCTACGCTTTCCTGCTCTGCGCAAAAGCCCGGCCCCGCCATCCGTGGCGGGGCGTTCGGCGGCTTCCTTCACCCACTGGGTGAAGGGTCCCGCCTAACCCCTGTAGGCTCTGCGGCAGCATCCCTGCTGCCGAAGCCCCGCCAGGAAGAAGCCCCCACCGGCTTAATGACTTTGTCGCATGGTTCGTCGGGCTGAGGCCCGACCTACCTCATGGCGCAGCGAGTGATCACGAACGGATGGCGTTACAGATGAACTACTGGGCCGTGGTGCCCGCCGCCGGCGTGGGTCGGCGCATGGGAGCGCAGCTTCCCAAGCAGTACCTCGAACTGGCCGGCCGCCGGGTGATCGACTGGACCCTGGCGGTGCTGCTGGCCGAGCCGCGCATCCGGAAAGTGGCGGTGGCCCTCGGCGCCAAAGATCCCTGGTGGTCGTCCTGCGAACATGCCGAACATTCCCGGGTGCTACGCGTGGAGGGCGGCGCCGAGCGCGCCCACTCGGTACTCAACGCCCTGCGCGCCCTGGAGCGGGAGGCCGCTCCCGGTGACCGGGTGCTGGTGCACGACGCTGCCCGCCCCTGCCTGCGTGCCGAGGATCTCTCCCGCCTCATCGAACTGGCGTCGGGTGAACAGGGGGGGCTCCTCGCCCTGCCGGTGCGCGATACCATGAAACAGGCCGACAACCAGGGCCGCAGCGAGGCCACCCTCGACCGCAGCCGCATCTGGCACGCCTTCACCCCCCAGCTCTTCCCCCTCGCCACCCTGCGCGACGCCCTGGAACGCGCCCTCGCCGCCGGCGTTTCCGTCACCGACGAAGCCAGCGCCATGGAGTGGGCCGGCCACCGCCCCCTGCTGGTGGAGGGGCATCCCGACAACATCAAGATCACCCGTCCCGGGGATCTGGAGCTGGCGGCGTTTTACCTGCGGTCGCACAGCTGATTCGGGGCTCTCAGAGCCACACCGGAATCTCCCGGACCTTGAGGGCCAGGGTTCTGTCGAGGGCGTGCAGGCAGGCCTCGTCGTCCGGCTTGCAATGGAGCAGCACCATGGGTTTGCCGCCGAGGATGTCATCGTGAAGTTCCTGGAGGTACTCGTCGGGTATGCCGGCGGCGTGGAGTGCGCTGACGAGCTCTTCCACCACCGCGGCACCGGCCATCGCGGCGCCGCCCGCCGCGGCGCCCACCAGGGCGCTGCCGAGCATCTCGATGATGGGGCCGGCGGCCACCAGGGCTCCGGCGCCGGGCAGCACGAAGAGGCCGGTGGCTGCGCCCAGGAGCCCCCAGAGCCCGCCCCAGAAGGCGCCCTGTTTGCCCCAGGCGCGGATCCGCTCGCCGCTATCGTGGAAGGAGAGTCCCAGCATGTCGTCGCCTGTTCCCCCGGTTCGTTGTAACAAGGAGATGCGGTCCATGGGAAATTCGTTCTCGATGAGCCGTTCGACGACGCGGTGGGCCTGGTCCTCGTTTTCATAGACGCCGGCCACCAGCACCAGGCGGGGTTTTCGGTTTTCGGTCATGGTCCTGTCCTGATTGTGTTTGTCGGGCTGAAGCCCGACCTACGTCATTATCCAGTCCGGTAGGTCGGGCTTCAGCCCGACGAATCGATTTTCAATCCAAAAAGCCGCGCCACGTTCTGCGTCGTCCGGCTGGCGATTTCCCGGGGCTCTTCTTCCCTCAGCCGCGCCAGCGTTTCCAGCACCTCCGGCAGGAACTCGGGACTGTTGCGCTGGCCGCGGTGGCGGGCGCCGCTCATGGAGGGGGCGTCGGTCTCCAGCACCAGGTGGTCCAGGGGCAGTTCCCGCGCCAGGCGGTGGAGGCGCCTGGCGTTGGGGTAGGTGAGCATGCCGCCGAAGCCGAACAGGAATCCCAGCTTCATGTACTGCTCCGCCTGCTGCAGGCTGCCGTTGAAGGCGTGGCAGATGCCACCCTGGACGCCCGTCCGGTGCAACGCTTCGAGCACCGCCTGGTGGGCCTTGCGGATGTGGAGGATCACGGGCAGCTCCAGTCGCCGCGCCAGGCGGAGCTGGGCCTCGAACAGCGCCACCTGGGCTGGTGCGTCGTACTCGGGAAGCTGGAAGTCGAGGCCGATCTCGCCGATGGCCACCAGGGGTTCGCTGACTGCCAGCCGCTCCAGCGCCGCCAGGTCCTCCGGGGTGTGTTCGTCCATGAACCAGGGGTGGAGCCCGAGGGCGGGGTGGAGATCCGCTTCCGAAGCGGTGAGCGCCAGCAGGCGCGGGAAGCGGGCGGCGGTGGTGCCGGGCACGATGAAGGCGCCCACGCCGGCGGCGCGGGCTCTTGCCAGCACCTGGTCACGGTCGCGGTCGAACTCGGGGAAGTCGAGGTGGCAGTGGCTGTCGACCAGGAGGGGGGCTGGGGATGCTGGCAGCGCGTCGGTCATGTCTGGTCTGGAAACCCGCTCGTGTCATCTGGTACTTCCGTAGGAGGCGCGTCCCCGCGCCGAATGACAAAGCCCCTCCCCGCCATCCCGGGTTCGCGGCGGGGACGCCGCTCCTACGGTGAGAAAAACTTGCATGATCCCGGGTGAGTCCCGGTCCATGTCGGTGCGGACAAGGTAACATAGCGGGACCTCGGTTTTCCGCAGACAGCGCATGAACGACTTTCGCATTGGCCACGGTTTCGACGCCCACCGCTTCGGTCCCGGCGACCACCTGGTGCTCGGGGGGGTGCGCATTCCCCACGACCGGGGGCTGGTTGCGCACTCCGACGGAGACGTACTGATCCACGCCATCTGCGATGCCTTGCTGGGGGCGGCGGCGCTGGGGGACATCGGCCGCCACTTTCCCGATTCCGATCCCGCCTGGAAAGGGGCCGACAGCCGCGACCTGCTGCGTCGGGTGGTGGCGCTGCTGGCCAGCCGGGATTTGAAGGTGGGTAATCTCGACAGCACCCTGGTGGCGCAGCAGCCGCGTCTGGGTCCCCACATGGAGCAGATGCGCCGCAACCTGGCGTCGGATCTGAGTGTCGAGGTCGGCCGGGTCAACGTCAAGGCCACCACCACCGAGAAGATGGGCTTCACCGGCCGCGGCGAGGGCATCGCTGCCCATGCCGTGGTGCTGTTGACAGGTGCCTGACCCCACTCAGTCGTTGCCCTTCGCCTGGGGCGGACCGGCAGGGAAGGGGGCTCTGCGCCGGGAGCCGGAGGATTTCCAGGTGGTCGAGATCCCCGCCGTGGAGCCGTCGGGCGAGGGCGAGCACCTGCTGGTGCGACTACGCAAACGCAACCTCGACACCCTGCAGGCGGCGCGCAAGCTGGCCCGGGCCGCCGGCGTGCCGGCGCGGGCGGTGAGCTTCGCCGGCCTGAAGGATCGCCACGCCGTCACCGAGCAGCATTTCTCCATCCATCTGCCGGGCCGGGCCGACCCGGATCTGAGCGCGGTGGAGGACGACCGGCTCCAGGTGCTGGAGGTCGTTCGCCATCACCGCAAGCTGCGCCGTGGGGCGCTGGCGGGCAACCGCTTTCTCATCCGGGTGCGTGAGTTCGAGGGGGACCGGGCGCGGACGGAAGCGCGCCTTGAGCGCATCGCTCAGGACGGCGTGCCCAACTATTTTGGCAGTCAGCGTTTCGGGCGGGAAGGGCGCAACCTGGAGCAGGCGCAGGCGCTGTTCCAGGGCCGGGCAGGACGGATAGGCCGGGAACAGCGGGGGTTGCTGTTGTCGGCAGCGCGCGCCCATCTCTTCAATCGGGTGCTGGCCGTGCGGGTGGAACAGAGAAACTGGAATCTCGCCCTTCCTGGAGAGGTGCTGCAGATCGATGGCCGGCAGGCACAGTTCCATGCGCCCCTGGACGATCTGCTGGCGGCCCGGGTGGCGGCAGGGGAGGTGCATCCCACCGGGCCGCTCTGGGGGCGTCCAGGACGGGCGTTGGTGCCGGAGGAGGAGGCGGGCGAGGTGGAGAGACGGGTGCTGGAGAAGAGCAAAGCATGGCGGGAGGGGCTGGAGCGTGCCGGCCTGGAGATGGACCGGCGGGCGTTGCGCCTGCCGGTGCGGGAGCTGGTGTGGCAGTGGGCGGGGGAGGACCTGCTGCTCTCCTTCCGGCTGGGAAAAGGGGGGTATGCCACGGCAGTCTTGCGGGAGCTCTGCCGGTAGGCGCGGCGCTCTCCCCCAAACCGGCGTTCATGAGAGGTCAGTGGGAATAAGCCGGAGGATTCAAAGGTAGGAAGTGCGTCCCCGCGCCGAACAAACGAAGGCATTCCGCCAACGCGGGTTCGCGGCGGGGACGCCGCTCCTACAGAGAACAATCTGCTTCGTCCAGGATTAAATTCAGAGGCTTCCCGGCTTGCGTGACAGCAACACGTAGGCGGCGCCGGTGCCACCGTCCCAGCGGGGTGCAGAGCAGAAGGCGAGCACTTCGGGCCGCTGCGGCAGCCATTGGTTGACCCGCTGCTTGAGCACCGGCTGGCGGTCGGAGCCCCGTCCCTTGCCGTGAATGATGCGCACGCAGCGGCGGCGGGCCTTCAGGCTTTGGTCGAGAAAACGGCCCAGGGCGCGGCGGGCGTCGTCCACCCGCATGCCGTGCAGGTCCAGGGTGGCCTGGGGCTCGATGACGCCGCGCTGCAGGTCGCGGAAGAGGCGGTTCTGGATGCCCGGGCGGCGGAACTCCAGGAACTCGGGGGCTTCCAGCGCGGTATCGGCGAACTCGTCACCCGGCTGCTCCTCCTCGAACCGCAGGGGGAGCGGCTTTCTGCGCGGTTTCCAGGGGGCGGCCCTGTCCTGCTGCAGGGGGCGCACGTCCTGCATGGCGGCACGGAACAGCGCCAGATCGTCGTTTTTGCTCTCGTCGCCGGAATCCATTGCCAAATTCTAGCCAATGAAGGGTGGCTTTTCAGTAGAATTCGGGCCATGCGTATCCTCCTGAGCAACGATGACGGCTACCAGGCCCCGGGCCTGAAAGCCCTGGCGGCGGCCCTGCGCTCCGTGGCGGAGGTGGTGGTGGTGGCACCCGACCGCGACCGCAGCGGTGCCAGCAACTCCCTCACCCTGGACGTGCCCATCCGCGCCCAGGAGATGGAGGATGGCACCATTCGCGTGGAGGGCACTCCCACCGATTGCGTTCACCTGGCCATCACCGGCCTGCTGGAGGAGGAACCCGACATGGTGGTGGCCGGTATCAACGCCGGCGCCAACATGGGGGATGACGTGCTCTATTCCGGTACCGTGGCGGCGGCCACCGAGGGGCGTTTTCTCGGCTATCCGGCCATGGCCATCTCCATGGCCTCCCATTCACCGGCGCATCTGGAGACCGGCGCCCGGGTGGCCCGCAGGCTGGTGGAACGGCTGCAGCGTCAGCCACTGCCGGCCGATTCCATTCTCAACGTCAACGTTCCCGACCTGCCCTGGGAAGCGCTGCAGGGGTTTCGCGCCACTCGCCTGGGTCACCGTCACAAGGCGGAGCCGGTGGTGAAGGCCACCGATCCGCGCGGCCGGCCCATCTACTGGGTGGGTCCTGCCGGCCCCGAGCAGGATGCTGGCGAAGGCACCGATTTCCACGCGGTGCGCAACGGTTTCGTCTCCATCACCCCCATCCAGGTGGATCTCACCCGCCACGAGGCGGTGCCCAAGGTGGCCGAGTGGCTGGAGGTGACGGCATGAACCCGGACCTGGTACAGAGCGGCATCGGCATGACCTCCGAGCGCACCCGGGAGCGGCTGGTCAACAGCCTGCGCCGGGAGGGGATCCGCGACGAGCGGGTGCTGGAGGTGATGCGCACCATCCCGCGCCACCTCTTCATCGAAGAGGCCCTGGCCAGTCGCGCCTACGAAAACACGGCGCTTCCCATAGGCCGGGGACAGACCATCTCCCAGCCCTATATCGTGGCGCGCATGACCGAGGCGCTGCTGGAGGGGCGCGAGCTGGACCGGGTGCTGGAGGTGGGCACCGGCTCCGGCTACCAGGCGGCGGTGCTCTCCCCCCTGGTGAGGCGGGTCTACACGGTGGAGCGCATTGCGTTGTTATTGGAACAGGCGCGGGTCCGTTTTCGGCAGCTGCGCTTGCGCAACATTCATCCGCGGCTGGCGGACGGCAGCATGGGCTTGCCTGAGTGTGGTCCCTACGATGGCATCATGGTCACCGCGGCGCCGGAGGGTATCCCCCGGCAGCTGGTGGAACAGCTCCGGCCCGGTGCCCGCATGGTGTTGCCGGTGGGGGGAAGAGACGGCCAGGCGCTGGTGCGGGTGACCCGGACGGCGCGGGGTTACGACACCGAGTTGCTGGAGCCGGTGAACTTCGTGCCCCTTCTAGGCGGGGTGGAGCCTTGAAAATCTTCTCCGCCCTCTATCAGCGCGCCATGACTTGGGCGCGTCATCCCAAGGCGCCTTGGTATCTGGGGATGCTGAGTTTTGCCGAATCTTCCTTTTTTCCGGTGCCTCCCGACGTGATGTTGGCGCCCATGAGCCTGGGGCAGCCGAAAAAGGCCTGGAAGTTCGCCCTGCTCACCACCCTGGCTTCGGTGGCGGGAGGCATTCTGGGCTACCTCATTGGCTGGCTCGCCTTCGACCTGGTCTCCGGCTGGCTGCAGCAGGCCGGTTATTACGACAAGTATCTGCTGGCACGGGAATGGTTCGATCGTTGGGGGTTCTGGGCCATCTTCGTGGCCGGCTTCTCGCCCATTCCCTACAAGGTGTTCACCATCACCGCAGGCGTCACCACCATGAGTTTCCTGCCGTTCGTGATGGCCTCTTTCATCGGCCGGGGAGCGCGTTTCTTCCTGGTGGCCGCGCTCATGGCCTGGGGTGGCCCGGCCATGGAGGCACGGCTGCATCGTTACATGGAATGGATCGGCTGGGGCGTGGTGATCCTGGTGGTTCTGGGTCTGTTGATCTATCGTGGTGGCATGTCGTAGAGGAATGGCACACCCGGAGTGCGCACGCGGAGTCGTGAGTCCATGGCAGCTGGTCGTGGTGTTGCTCCTCGCGGTGGCGCTGGCAGGGTGCAGCAGTCAGCCCAGCTACTCCCCTGCCCACTCTGGCAGGAGCAAGACAAAGAGCCCCCACAGCCGTATCACCGGTAGCTGGTACCGGGTGAAAAAGGGGGACAGCCTCTGGTCCATCTCCTGGCGCGCCGGTATCGACTACCGCACCCTGGCCCGCTGGAACGGGCTGCGCAGCCCTTACACCATCTACCCGGGCCAGAAACTGCGGCTGACCCCGCCACCACGCTCCACCACCTCCAAACGGGCTCAGCGCACCAGGAAAGGGAGTGCTCGCAGCCAGACCAGTACCCGTAAGCCGAAAACCAGCGCCAGGAAATCCGTAGCTGGCCACCGCCTGCGCTGGACTTGGCCCATCCGCGGTACCCTGGTGTCACGTTTTTCCTATTCCGATCCGGACCGGGACGGCGTCGAGATCGCGGGCAAGCGGGGGCAGAAGGTGGTGGCCGCGGAGAGCGGTACCGTGGTCTACAGCGGTAGTGGACTCATCGGTTACGGCCAGCTTATCATCATCAAGCACAACAACGAGTTCCTCAGCGCCTATGGCCACAACAGCCGGCTCTTGGTGAAGGAGGGCCAAAAGGTGAAAAGGGGACAGCAGATCTCCAATCTGGGGACGGACAGCTCCGGGCGGGCGGTACTCCATTTCGAGATCCGCCGATATGGCAAACCGGTGGATCCGCTGCGCTACCTGCCCAAAGGGTGAAAACCCGAACCACGACGAGGAGGAGCCATGAGCCAGGAGGAGGGCGAAGAAGACCGTATCAGCGAGGTGTCGTCACTGGCGCGCAAGGGCGAGTCCATGGACGCCACGCGCCTCTACCTGCGTGAGATCGGTGCCGCCCGGCTGCTCACCGCTGAAGAGGAGGTGGAGCTGGCCCGGCGCATCCGGGAGGGGGACGAGGCAGCCCGTGCGCGCATGATCGAGAGCAATCTGCGGCTGGTGGTGAAGATCGCCCGCCGTTACGTCAACCGTGGATTGGCGCTGCTGGACCTCATCGAGGAGGGCAACCTGGGGCTGATCCGGGCGGTGGAGAAGTTCGACCCTGACAAGGGGTTCCGTTTCTCCACCTACGCCACCTGGTGGATCCGCCAGACCATCGAGCGGGCGTTGATGAACCAGACCCGTACCATCCGCCTGCCCATCCACGTGGTCAAGGAGATCAACGTCTATCTGCGTGCGGCCCGCCGCCTCAGCCAGGAGCTGGACCACGAGCCCTCGGCGGAAGAGATCGCCGAGCTGTTGGATCGCCCGCTGGAAGAGGTGGAACGGATGCTGGGCTTCAACGAGCGGGTCACTTCGGTGGACTTGCCGCAGGGCAGGGAAGGGGACCGCCCACGGCTGGACAGCATCGCCGACGAGCAGAACGCCGAGCCCACCGATCTCCTTCAGGCGGAGGAGATCCAGGCCCATCTGGAGGAGTGGCTGGGCCGGCTCAGCGAGAAGCAGCGTGAGGTGGTGGTGCGCCGTTTCGGTCTGCAAGGGTACGACAACTCCACCCTGGAACAGGTGGCGCGGGAACTTGGGGTGACCCGGGAGCGGGTGCGCCAGATCCAGATCGACGCTTTGCGTCGCCTGCGCATGGTACTGGAGCAGCAGGGCTTTTCCGTGGAGAACCTGTTCGGCTGAGACCTCCTGAATCACGGCGGGGTGGCAGTTGCTACCCCATGGAAATCAGGGAAGGGGTTCGGTTATGCTGACGCTCATCGAGCTTTCCGAGGTAACCGGACCATGAGTGACGACAGCAGCAAGGAACGGGAGATCCTGATGGTGATGCGCAAGGTGCTGGCGCAGATCGTGAAGGACACCACCCCCGAGTTCAAGACCATGAAACATCCGCTCTCGCCCAGCACCATCAAGGACATCAAGCAGTGTTTCGCCCTCATCGCGGCACGCGAGCGGGAGTTGGCCGACGCCGCGGGCGCGGTGCGTGAACGTCCCTATTTCGCCGATGAGAAGCCAGCCGCGGAAGTGGTGCCCCTGCACAAGGTGGGTAAGCCCCGGAAGGAAGAGGAGTGATACGCTGAAAAGAGGAAGGCCCCGGTTACGACCGGGGCCTTCCGCGTTTTGGGGCGGGAAAGAGATCAGCCCTCGCCCTTCTCCTTGGGTGCTTCCTGGCCGGGAATCTCGATCTTCGCCTTCTTGCGCAGCTCCCCGATGTATTCCGCCAGTTTTTTCTGGCGTAGCTTGTTGGTGAGCTGTGCCTTCACCTCCTCCAGAGGAGGGGCCTTCTGTTGCCGGATATCCTCCACCTGGATCACGTGCCAGCCGAACTGGGTCTTCACCGGCTCCTTGGTGTATTCGCCCTTGCCAAGTCCGGCCATGGCATCGCCAAAAGGCTTCACCACCTGTTGGCGTTCGATCCAGCCCAGCTCACCGCCATTCTCCTTGCTGGCATCCAGTGAACGGGCCTTGGCCAGCTCGGCGAAATCGGCCTTCTTCTGTTCCAGCAGGCGGATGATCTCCTCCGCTTCTTCCTTCTTCTGCACCAGGATGTGACGCACCTTGTACTCGTTGAGGTTTGTTCCGGAGTACTGCTCCTTGTAGGCCGCCTCGATTTCCGCGTCGGTGACCGGGTGAGTGGAGAGGTAATGGCTCATCTCCGCCTCCGCCAGCACCTGCATGCGGGCCATGTTGAGCGCTGCTCGCACGTTGGCCTTCTTCTCCAGGCCGTTCTTCTCCCCCTGTTGGGCGAGAATCAGGGTATTGATCAACTGATTGAGCAACTGGATCTGGGCCTCACGGGTGTTGGCCGGGGC
>JALXAM010000054.1 GCA_026992075.1 Sedimenticola sp.
TTCCAGGCGGCCCGTTCCAGGGCGCGGGGATACCGTAATGACAGCACGTACATCACCATGATCTACCTGATCGCAAGTCCAGCAGGTTCCATCCTGAAATCCACATGAAATGACGAAGAACCTGAAAAAAGACGCTACCGGGCCTGCGACGTTGCTGGGCTTCGACTACGGCACCCGCAAGATCGGCATCGCCGTAGGCCAACGGGTCACCGGCACCGCCACGCCCCTCACCACCTTGCGGCAGGTGAAGGGCAAGCCCGACTGGGCCGCCATCGGCCGCCTCATCGACGAGTGGCAGCCCGATGCCCTGGTGGTGGGGCTCCCCTTCGAGATGGACGACAGCCCCGCCGAGGTCCATGACCTGGCGCTGCGCTTCGCCCGCCAGCTCGAAGGCCGTTTCCACCTGCCCGTCCACCTGGCCGACGAACGTCTCACCTCCCGCGAGGCCTGGAGCCGCCTCGGCGGCCGCGCCATGGACGACCTCGGCAGCGTCGACGCCATGGCCGCCAAGCTCATCCTGGAGACTTGGCTCACCCAGTACGCGGAGGAACAACGTACATGAAGACGGGCGCCCCGGCCATTTCGTGTCGGACTGAAGTCCGACCTACCAGGAAGGCAGCGTCCATCGTCGCCGTAGGTCGGGCTTCAGCCCGACAAACGAAACGGATGGGGAGCGCAGGCCCATGAACGGCCGCGTCTTCCTCCAGCACGACGCCATCCTGGACCTGATCCAGGGCATGGCCCGGCTCACCCTACAGCAGCTCGCCGAGCGCGGCATCGACGATCCCGCCATGGTGGGCATCCACACCGGCGGCGTCTGGGTGGCCCGCCAGCTCCAGCCTCTGCTCGGCATCACCACCCCCCTGGGCGAACTCGACATCAGTTTCTACCGCGACGACTTCACTCGCATCGGCATGAACCCCCAGGTCAGGCCCTCCCGCATCCCCTTCGAAGTGGAAGAGCGCCACATCATCCTGGTGGACGACGTCATCCAGTCGGGCCGCACCGTGCGCGCCGCCATGAACGAGATCTTCGACTTCGGCCGCCCCGCCTCCATCCTGCTCGTCACCCTCATCGAGCGCAGCGGTCGCGAGCTGCCCATCCAGCCCGACGTGGCCGGTCTGCAGCCGCCCCTGGCCGACGACGAACACATCCGCCTGCTCGGCCCCGAACCCCTGGAGCTGCGCATCAGCGGCCACCCCGGCGCGAGGGAGCCGGCATGAGAGGCGACAACCTCCAGCTCAACGAGGCCGGCGAGCTGCGCCATTTCCTCTCCATCGAGGGGCTGGGGCGCGAGCACCTGGAGCGCATCCTCGACATCGCCGAATCCTTCGCCGTGCTCCCCGGCCGCCAGGTGAAGAAGGTGCCCCTGCTGCGCGGGCGCATCGTCACCAACCTCTTCTTCGAGAACAGCACCCGCACCCGCACCACCTTCGAGCTGGCCGCCAAGCTGCTCTCCGCCGACGTCATCAACTTCAACGTCAGCGTCTCCGCCACCTCCAAGGGCGAAACCCTCCTCGACACCCTGCGCAACCTCGAGGCGATGCACAGCGACCTCTTCGTGGTGCGCCACGCCCACTCCGGCGCCGCCCATTTCATCGCCCGCCACGTCGCCCCCGGCGTCAGCGTCATCAACGCCGGCGACGGCTGGCACGCCCATCCCACCCAGGCGATGCTCGACATGTTCACCATCCGCCGTCACAAGGGCGACTTCGCTCCCCTGCGGGTGGCCATCGTGGGCGACATCCAGCACTCGCGGGTGGCGCGCTCCCAGATCATGGCCCTCAACACCCTGGGTGTCACCGAGGTGCGCATCATCGGCCCCTGCACCCTGATCCCCGCCGAGGCGCGCAGCCTGGGCGTGCACGTCTACCACGACCTGGACGCCGGCCTGGAGGATGTGGACGTGGTGATCATGCTGCGCCTGCAGCGCGAGCGCATGGAAGGGGCGCTGCTCCCCTCGGCCCACGAGTACTTCCAACGCTACGGTCTCACCGAGAAGCGGCTGGAGCGGGCCAAACCCGACGCCATCGTCATGCACCCCGGCCCCATCAACCGGGGCGTGGAAATGGCCTCCGAGGTGGCCGACGGGCCGCGCTCGGTGATCCTGCAGCAGGTGAGCTACGGCATCGCCGTACGCATGGCGGTGATGTCCATGATCCTCGGTGCGCGCGGAGGCGAGGCATGAAGGAGCTTCCCAGGATCCACGTCCGCGGCGGCCGGCTCATCGATCCGGCCAACGGCATCGACGACCCGCTCGACCTCTGGCTGGCCGACGGCAAGGTGGCGGCGGTGGGCAGCGCCCCCGACGGCTTCCGGGCCGACCAGGTGATCGACGCCGGCGGCCAGGTGGTCTGCCCCGGCCTCATCGACCTGGGCGCCTACCTGCGCGAGCCCGGCTTCGAGCACAAGGCCACCATCGAAAGCGAGACCCGCGCCGCCGCCCGTGGCGGCATCACCACCCTGGTCTGCATGCCCCAGACCGAGCCGGTGATCGACACCCCCGCGGTGTGGGAGCTGATCCGCCGCCGCGCCAAGGCGTGCGGGCGGGCGCGGGTGCTGGCGGTGGGCGCCCTCACCCAGGGGTTGGCGGGCGAGCAGCTCGCCGAGATGGGCGCCCTGGCCGCCTCGGGCTGCGTGGCGGTGAGCAACGGGCGCAATCCCCTGGCCAGCACCTTGGTGGCGCGACGCGCCATGGAGTACGCCACCACCTTCCGACTGCCGGTACTGCTCTGCAGCGAGGATCCCCATCTCAAGGCGAGCGGCGTGGTCCACGAGGGGGCGGTGGCCACCCGCCTGGGGCTGCCCGGCATCCCCGCCGCGGCGGAGACGGTGGCGGTGGCGCGCGACCTCGCGCTCACCGAGCACACCGGCTGCCGCAGCCACTTTCACACCCTCTCCACCGGGCGCGCCGCCGAGATGATCGCACAGGCCCGCGCCGGCAACCGCCGACTGAGCGCCGATGTGGCGATCCACCAGCTCTTTCTCATGGAGACCGATGTGGACGGCTTCCGCGCCGAGTGCCGCGTGGACCCGCCCCTGCGCACCCATGCCGACCGCGAGCGGCTGCGCCAGGCGGTGGCGGAGGGGGAGATCAAGGTGATCTGCTCCGACCACCAGCCCCACGAGGCGGACGCCAAGGCGCAGCCCTTCCCCGCCACCGCGCCCGGCATCTCCGGCCTGGAGACCCTGCTGCCGCTGACCCTCAAGCTGGTGGAGGAGAAGGTGCTGGCGCTGCCCCAGGCCATCGCCTGCCTCACCGCCGCGCCCGCGCGGGTGCTGGGGCTGGATCTGGGCCACCTGGCGCCCGGCGCCAGCGCCGACCTCTGCATCTTCGATCCCGACGCGGTCTGGCGCTTCCACGCCAGCGAAATGGCCAGCGCCGGCCGCAACACCCCCTTCGACGGCTGGGAGTTCCGCGGCCGGGTCACCCACACCCTGTTCGAGGGGCGCATCACTTTTAAGCTCGAAAGACCATGAATGACTTTCATTGCCCATCGACCTGTGACGGGCACGCTGCGCTTTGCCCACCCTACGAAACTCGAAAAACCATGAGCGACTTTCGTTGCTCAACGAGTAGGATGGGCAAAGGCCGCCAGGCCGTGCCCATCGACTTGTGGCGGGCACGCTGCGCTTTGCCCGCCCTACGGAACTTCGAGGGGTGCCTTACCCAAGCTCTACAACCATGAACCATCGCGACACCATTTTTCTGGAAGAGGCGCCCGTACTGAACCACCTGGCCTGGCCGGGCGACCAGTTCGTGCTGCGCCTGGAGGCGCCCAAGTGCGCCTGCGCCGCCCTGCCCGGCCAGTTCGTCCATCTCACCGTGGACCCGCTGCTGCCCCTGCGCCGCCCCATCTCCATCCAGCGGGTCTCGCCCGAAGAGGGGTGGGTGGAGCTGCTCTACAAGGTGGTGGGCAAGGGGACCGCACTGCTGGCGGAGAAGCAGCCGGGCGACCGCATCAGCCTGCTCGGCCCCATCGGCCGTCCCTTCGAGGTGGACCACCGCCGCCCGCTGCTCATCGGCGGCGGCGTGGGCATGCCGCCCATGGTTTTTCTGGCCGAACGATTATCTGCCCAAGGCCGCGCGGACACCCTGGAACCTCTCGTGATCCTTGGCTCGGAGGTGCCCTTCCCCTTCGAGCCGCAGGACTCCCTGCTGCCGGTGGCTGGGGTGCCACGCGACCTGCTCGCCACCCACCCGCTGCTGGAGTCCTGGGGCATTCCCTGCCGGCTGGCCAGCAACCAGTCGATGCCGGGGGTCTTCCGCGGCTATGTCACCGAGCTGGCGCGTGCCTGGCTGGAGGCGCTGGAACCGGAGGAGAGAAAAGAGGTGGCCCTCTTCGCCTGCGGCCCCCACCCCATGCTGGAGGCGGTGGTGGCGCTGGCGCGGGAATACGGGCTGCCGGTGCAGGTATCGCTGGAGGAGTTCATGGCCTGCGGCGTGGGCGGCTGCGCCGGCTGCGTGGTGGAGGTGCAGACGGAAACTGGCCCGGCCATGCAGCGGATCTGCGTGGACGGGCCGGTGTTCGATGGTTACCGGGTGTTCGCCTGAGCCACACTTCGAGCCGGGCTCCAGCCCGGCAGAACAAACGATCCCGCCGGAAGGCCGGCAGGGGGAGCCTCGTGGCGGGGTTTCGGCAGCAGGGATGCTGCCGCAAAGCCTACAAGGATGTATTCACGGCGTCCCCGCCACGAGGCTCCCCCTGCCGGCCCTGCGACAACGTTGGTATACCCCATTAAACAAACGCTTTCCCGGGCCGCCGGGCTGGTTCCCGTAGTGGAAACGCCGTGAATACATCCCTGTAGGCTCCGCGTCGGCGTCCTTGCCTCCGAGGTTCCACTACGGAAACCACCCCGTCGGCCTTCGAACTTGGCCTCGTGTGTTGTCGGGCTGAAGCCCGACCTACGGGCAGGGTCAGTAATCGTCCACCAGCGCAGCGGCATCGAGATCGCGCGTGCGGCGGCCGGGGCTGTTGTCGCCCAGCTTGATCATCAGCCGCACCTCGTTGGCCGAGTCGGCGTGCTTGAGCGCATCCTCCTCGGTGATCTCGCCCTCCAGGTAGAGTTCGTAGAGCGCCTGGTCGAAGGTGATCATACCGTGCTCGCGGGAGCGCTTCATCAGGTCCTTGAGCTCGTGGATCTCGCCCTTGAGGATCAGGTCGGAGGCCAGCGGCGTGTTGAGCAGCACCTCCACCGCGGCGCGCCGGCCGTTGCCGTCCGCCCGCGGGATGAGCTGCTGGGCGAAGATCGCCTTGAGGTTGAGCGACAGGTCCATCAGCACCTGCGCCTTCCGCTCCTCGGGGAAGAAGTGAAGGATCCGCTCCAACGCTTGGTTGGCGTTGTTGGCGTGCAGGGTGGAAAGCACCAGGTGGCCGGTCTCGGCAAAGGTGAGGGCGTGCTCCATCACCTCCCGGGTACGGATCTCGCCGATGAGGATCACGTCGGGCGCCTGGCGCAGGGTGTTCTTCAGCGCCACCTCATAGGACTCGGTGTCGATCCCCACCTCACGCTGACTGACGATGCACTTTTCGTGCTGGTGCAGGTACTCGATGGGATCCTCGATGGTGATGATGTGGCCGTCGCCATGACGGTTGCGGTAGCCCAGCATGGCCGCCAGCGAGGTGGACTTACCGGTGCCAGTGGCGCCCACGAAAATGATCAGCCCCCGCTTCACCATGGCCAGATCCCGAATCACCGGGGGCAACTGCAGCTCTTCAAAACGGGGAATGCGGGTCTCGATCCGCCGCAACACCATGGCCACCGCATCCCGCTGCACGAAAGCGCTCACCCGGAATCGGCCGATGCCCTCGGCGCTGATACCGAAGTTGCACTCCTTGGTGTGGCGGAACTCCTCCCGTTGCTCGGGCGACATCAGGGAATAGGCCAGGTCCCGGGTCTGCTGCTCGGTAAGCACTGTCTTGGCCACTGGCCGGATGTGGCCGTCCACCTTCATGCTGGGAGGCCGGCCCACGGTGATGAACAGGTCCGACGCCTTCTTCTCCGACATCAGCCGGAGCAGATCATTGAATTCCATCTCTTCCTACCTCGCTTCGATGGTGTGTTCACGCCGGAGGCCGGTCAGCTGAAGGCCTCCTTGTTCTGCGCCCGTGCGCGGGCATCCTGGCGGGTGATGAGGCCCCGCTGCAAAAGTTCCTGCAGGTGCTGGTCCAGGGTCTGCATGCCCACCGCCTGGCCGGTCTGGATGGCGGAGTACATCTGGGCCACCTTGTCCTCTCGGATCAGGTTGCGGATGGCCGGAGTGCCGATCATGATCTCCCAGGCGGCAACCCGCCCTCCGCCCACCTTCTTCAGAAGGGTCTGGGCGATGACCGCACGCAGGGACTCGGAGAGCATGGAACGCACCATCGACTTCTCCCCGGCAGGGAAGACATCCACGATCCGGTCGATGGTCTTGGCCGCCGAGCTGGTGTGCAGGGTACCGAACACCAGGTGACCGGTCTCCGCGGCGGTGAGTGCCAGGCGGATGGTCTCCAGGTCCCGCAGCTCCCCCACCAGGATGATGTCCGGGTCCTCCCGCAACGCGGAGCGCAGCGCCTCGGAGAACCCCAGGGTGTCGCGGTGCACCTCGCGCTGGTTGATGAGGCATTTCTTGCTCTGGTGCACGAATTCGATGGGATCCTCGATGGTGAGGATGTGGCCATAGAGGTTGTCGTTGATGTGGTCGATCATGGCCGCCAGGGTGGTGGACTTGCCCGAGCCCGTGGGACCGGTGACCAGCACGATGCCGCGCGGGTTCTCGCAAATGCTCTTGAAGGTGGGCGGCGCATTGAGATCCTCCAGCGTCCACACCTTGGCGGGGATGGTGCGGAACACCGCCGCCGCGCCGCGATCCTGGTTGAAGGCGTTGACCCGGAAACGGGCCAGGCCGGGGATCTCGAAAGAGAAGTCCACCTCGAGGAACTCCTCGTAGTCCCGCCGCTGTTTGTCGTTCATGATGTCGTACACCAGCGAGTGGACCATCTTGTGATCCAGCGCCGGCACGTTGATTCGACGGATGTCGCCATCCACGCGGATCATCGGCGGCAGACCGGCAGAAAGGTGGAGGTCGGAAGCGTTGTGCTTGACGCTGAACGCGAGAAGTTCGGTAATATCCATCGATTCTCCTTCTTGTTGAAGCCGCCTCGCGGCCCCGGTGACATGTCGAATTCCCTCGTAGGCCAGAGGCTAGCACAGGTCAGGGAGCGGTTGACCGCCAGTGCGCGAAGATGTGAACGGGATCCTGCGTCCATCACCCTGATAGCGGTGAGCAAGACCCGTCCGGCGGAAGAGGTCCGCGCCGCCTTCGAGGCGGGGCAGCACGCCTTCGGCGAAAACTACCTGCAGGAGGCGCTGCCCAAGATGGAGGCGCTGGCCGACCTCCCATTGGAATGGCACTACATCGGCCGTATCCAGTCCAACAAGACCCGGGACATCGCCGCCCGTTTCCACTGGGTGCACGCCCTGGCCAGCCTGAAGCACGCCCGGCGGCTGAGCCAGCAGCGCCCCGGGGAGCTGCCGCCGCTCAATCTCTGCATCCAGGTGAACATCAGCGGCGAGGCCAGCAAAGGGGGCGTGAGCCCGGACCAGGCTGGCGAGCTGGCGGCCGAGGTGGCCCGGCTCCCCAACCTGAGGCTGCGGGGGCTGATGACCATGCCCCCCGCCGGCAGCAGCAAGGGTGAGCAGCACCGCATCTTCGCCGCCCTCCGCCAGTTGAAAGAACAGATCAACACAGAACTGGGTCTGGCGCTGGACAGCCTCTCCATGGGCATGAGCGGCGATATGGAAACCGCCATCTGCGAAGGCGCTACAATGGTGCGCATTGGCACCGCCATCTTCGGACCCAGGGAGCCCAAACAGTGAACCCAACCATCGCCTTCATCGGCGGCGGCAACATGGCCGGCGCGCTCATCCACGGCCTCATCGAGGACGGCACCGACCCGGGCCGCATCCTGGTTGCGGAACCGGACCCCACCCGACGGGAGCAGCTTGCGGTGCGCTTCGGCGTGCGCACCACCGACGACAACCAGGCCGCCGCCAACGAGGCGGAGATCCTGGTGCTGGCGGTGAAGCCCCAGGTGCTGCCACAGGTGGCGAAGGCGCTGGCGCCGGCCCTGGCACAGAACCGGCCGCTGTGCATCTCCATCGCTGCCGGCATCCGCCACGCCGCCCTGCAGCGCTGGCTGGGAGAGGCCGTCCCCCTGGTGCGGGCCATGCCCAACACACCGGCCATGTTGCAGGCAGGGGCCACCGGCCTCTATGCACCGCCCACTCTGGCCGAGGAACAGCGCGAAGCAGCGGAGCACGTGCTGCGTGCCGTCGGCGTGGTGGTCTGGGTGGAGGAGGAGTCGCTGATGGACGCGGTGACCGCCGTCTCCGGCAGCGGCCCGGCCTATTTCTTCCTCTTCATGGAGGCGATGGAAGCTGCAGCGGTGGAACTGGGGCTGCCCGCCGACACCGCCCGGCTGCTGGTGCGCCAGACCGCCCAGGGGGCCACCCGCATGGCGCTGGAGAGCGAGCTCGACCTGCCGGACCTGCGCCTCGGGGTCACCTCCCCCGGCGGCACCACCGAGCGGGCCATCGCCACCTTCGAACAGGGCGGGCTGCGCGATCTGGTGCGCCAGGCGCTGGAGGCCGCCAGGGATCGCTCTCGTGAATTGTCCCGGGAACTGGAGGCGGAATGATGAGTGGAAGCTACCTGACCAACCCCTTCCTGTTCCTGCTGCAGACCCTGTTCGATCTCTACATCCTGGTGGTGCTGCTGCGCTTCTTCCTGCAGGTGGTTCGGGCCGACTTCTACAATCCCATTTCCCAGTTCGTGGTGAAGGTGACCTCCCCCCTGCTGCTGCCGATGCGTCGGGTGATCCCGCCGATCCGGGGGCTGGACACCGCTTCGCTGGTGCTGGCCTGGGCCCTGAAAACGGTGGAACTGCTGCTGGTCTTCTGGCTCACGGCCGACCGGTTTCCGCTGCTGCTGTCCCTTTTCATGGCCGTTCCCGAGCTGGTGGAGCTGACCATCAACATCTTCTTCTGGGCCATCCTCATCCAGGCCATCCTGAGCTGGATCAACCCCGGCACCTACAATCCGGCCAGCGCGCTGCTCTACAGCCTGACCCTGCCGCTGCTGCGCCCCGCGCAGCGCTTCATCCCCCCCATCGGCGGAATCGATCTCTCTCCCATGGCGGTGATGCTGGCGCTCATCGTGCTGAAAATGCTGATCCTGCCGCCGCTGCGTGGCCTGGCGATGGCCCTGGGCGGGTGAGCGGCTGGTTCCACCGGGAGAACGGCGACCTGGTACCACTGCTGCGCGTCCAGCCCCGGGCCGGGCGCAATGCCTTCGGCGAGGTGATGGAGGGCCGGCGCAAGCTGTATCTCAAGGCGTCCCCAGTGGAAGGCAAGGCAAATCGAGAACTTGTGAAGTTCCTGGCGAAGACGATGAAGGTCGCCAAGGGGCAGGTGCGGATCGAGAGCGGCGAGACGGGACGCAATAAACGGGTGAGGATACTGGGGTTGGACTCACTGCCGTCAAAACTGGCCGATGTGTAGGAGGCGTATCCCCGCGCCGAACCAGTACCCGGTAATACCCGGTAACGGGCCGTTCGCGGCGGGGACACCGCTCCTACGCCCAGACTGGCCATGCCCGGGAACTTTTTCCGGAATTAGCACTCTCACCCTGCGAGTGCTAAAATTTAACTGGCCAGCAAATGAAGAAAGTGCCGGCCACCAACCGAAATTTCAAGGGGGGACAAGAAAATGAGCAAGGCGCTTGCAACCGCGGTACTGCCCACCGGCAGCATGGAATCCTACGTTACCGCAGCCTTTCAGCTGCCCATGCTCAGCCAGGAAGAGGAACACGATCTGGCCGTCCGCTGGCGCGACCACCAGGATCTCGAAGCGGCCCGGCAGCTGGTGCTGAGCCATTTGCGCTTCGTGGTGCGAATCGCCCGCCAGTACGCCGGCTACGGCCTGCCCCAACCCGACCTGATCCAAGAGGGCACCATCGGCCTGATGAAGGCGGTGCGCCGGTTCGACCCCGACATGGGGGTGCGCCTGGCCTCCTTCGCGGTCCACTGGATCAAGGCGGAGATCCATGAGTTCATCCTGCGGAACTGGCGCATCGTCAAGATCGCCACCACCAAGGCCCAGCGCAAACTCTTCTTCAACCTGCGCTCCAGCAAGAAACGGCTGGGCTGGTTCACCGAGCAGGAGATCCAGGAGGTGGCCGAGGACCTGGGCGTGAAACCGGAAGAGGTGCGCGCCATGGAGGCCCGGCTGAACAACTACGACATGGCGCTGGATCCCGCAGTGGGCGATGAGGAGGATGAGGGCCACCTGGCGCCCATCAGCTACCTCCCCGACACCCGCATGGAGCCCTCCACCCTGGTGGAGGCCGAGGACACCGAACGTGATGAACACCAGCGGCTCTACGAAGCGATGGCCGAACTGGACGAGCGTAGCAAGGAGATCCTGCGCCGACGCTGGCTGAGCGAGAAGAAATCCACGCTGCACGAGCTGGCGGAGGAGTATGGCGTCTCTGCCGAGCGCATCCGCCAGATCGAGAAGGCGGCCATGAAGAAGATCCAGGCCCGCATGGCAGCCTGACCCATACCGCGATATATTCCGGAAACCCGCCCCAACGGCGGGTTTTTCGTAGGTCGGGCTTCAGCCCGACAGCCGGCTGTCGTATTGTCGGGCTGAAGCCCGACCTACGGTTTGGCCCATAGCCAAGGTTTTTTTCATGGCAATCGGGGGCGCTCAGGCAATGGAGTTCTTCATCACCGGTACCGACACGGGCTGCGGCAAGACCCTCACCACCCTGGCCCTGCTGGAGAAGCTGGGCCACGCCGGCGGCCGGGTGGCCGGCATGAAGCCGGTGGCGGCGGGCGCCGAACGGACCCCCGAAGGGCTGCGCAACGGTGACGCCCTCGCCATCCAGGCCCGCTGCAACCCGCCCCAGCCCTACGAACGGGTCAATCCCCTCTGCCTGGAGACCCCTGCCGCGCCCCACCTGGCGGCCGCGGCCGAAGGCGTGACCGTGGAGCCGGAGAAGATCCTGGCGGCGGCGGAGGCCCTGCGCGCCACCACCGATCACCTGCTCGTGGAAGGGGCCGGCGGCTGGAAGGTGCCCCTCACCGAAGCGCTCGACATGGCCGGCCTCTGCCGGGCCCTGGAGCTGCCGGTGGTGCTGGTGGTGGGGCTGCGGCTGGGGTGCCTCAACCACGCCCTGCTCACCACCGAGTCCATTCTCGCCTCCGGCGCCCGACTGGCCGGCTGGGTGGCCAACAGCCTGGAACCGAACATGCCCTTCGAACGGGAGAACATCGCCACCCTGCAAGGGCGCATTCCGGCGCCGCTGCTAGGACACATTCCCTGGCAGGAAAGGCCTGAGCCGGGATTGGTGGCGGAGAAGTTGAACCTGGTGGTTTGATCCCCTCACCCCCAGCCCCTCTCCCGGAGGGAGAGGGGAGTCATCCGCGCCCCTGCTTCCTCCCTCTCCCTCCGGGAGAGGGCTGGGGTGAGGGAATCTGCAACGCCCCCTTCAGCCGCCCCCTCTCCCTCCGGGAGAGGGCCGGGGTGAGGGGATCTCCAGGGAAACCTCCACCCCCCGTTCCTCCGGCGCCCAGGCGTGGCCGTAGACCACTTCGTAGCTGGCCGGCAGCAGACCGTCATCGCGGCGGAAGGCTTCATAGGCCCGGCGCATGGCCTCCATGCGCCCCTTGCCGGTGAGGGCGCGGGGGCGCCCCTCGGTGGCGTTGTGGGCGCCCAGCGTCTTGAGATCGCGCATCAGGTCGTCCACCTGACCATAAGTGAGCTGCAGCCGGTCCACGTCCATCACCGGCTCGGCGAAGCCGGTATGGAGCAGCAGGTCGCCCAGGTCGTGCATGTCGATGAAGGGGCTCACGTGCTGCCGGTCGTCCACCTCGGACCAGGCCTGGCGCAGCTCCTCCAGGGTGCCCGGGCCGAAGGTGGTGAACATCAGCAGCCCGCCGGGGCGCAGCACCCGCAGGCACTCGCGAAAGAGGGCCCCGGGGTCGCTGCTCCACTGGAAGGCGAGATTGGACCAGAGCAGGTCGATGCTTCCGGACGCCAGGGGCAGCCGCTCCATGTCGCCGCAGAGGCAGACGGGCCGGCGCAGCCAGCGCCCCCGCCGCCGGGTGCACTGGAGCATGGGCAGGGCCAGGTCGAGGGCCAGCAGCCGCGCCTTGGGATAGCGCCTGAGCAGGGCGCCGCTATGAAGGCCGGTGCCACAACCCAGGTCCAGCACCAGCCGGGGCTGGAGTTTCACCAGGTCGAGGCGCTCCATCATCCGGTCGCCCACCTCCCGCTGCAGCACCGCCACCTCGTCGTAGCGGTGGGCGGCCCGGCTGAAGGCGCGGCGCACCCGCTGCTTGTCGATGCCGGTGCTCATGCCAGGATTCCGCCGATGGCGTCGGCCACCGTCTCGGGATGGGAGAGGAAAGGGGCGTGGCCGGCACCCTCCACCCACCGCACCGGATCGGGCGCCAGGGCGTCGGCCAGGGTGGGCGGTACCAGGCGGTCGCGCTCGCCGAGAACCCAGAGGCTGGGGCACGCCGGCACCGCCTGTCGCAGGTCGCTCTCCAACAGCAGCGTCAGGCCGGTACGCAGGGCCTCGGGGCGGGCGGCGGGACGTTGAGCCAGGGCCTCCTGCAGGCGGCGCTGGAGGGCGCGGGCACCCTGCACACCGTGGAACTGGAGGGCCAGGAAGCGGCGGATGGTCTCGTCCGGCGACCGGGCCAGCACCTGGCCGAACTGGCGCAGGGTCTCCGGCGCCACCGCCCAGGGCCAGCCGGGCCGCTGCGCAAAGCAGGGGGTGGTGGCGATGCCGATGAAGGCGCTCACCCGTTCCGGCGCCCGCAGCGCCGCCTGCCGGGCCACCAGTCCGCCCAGGGACCAGCCCACCCAGGCGGCCCTGGGCGGCGCCGCCGCCAGTACCTGCTCCGCCCAGTCGCTCAGGGTTTCTCCACCCTGCCAGGGCGCCTCGCCATGGCCGGGCAGCTCCAGCAGGGTGACCTGGAAGCGCGCTTGCAGCAAGGGCAGCAGGGGCGCCCAGACGGCGCTGTTCATGGCCCAGCCGTGGAGCAGCACGAGCGGGGCGCTCATGGCCGGACCTCGCTATGGTCGTGTCGGGCTGAAGCCCGACATCCAGAGCGCGCTTCCTGTAGGTCGGGCTTCAGCCCGACATCCAGAGCGTGCTCGCTCATTCCGGCAGCGCCTCCAACGCTTCCAACAACCGATCGAGATGGCGATCTTCGTGGAGCGCGGAGAAGGTGATGCGCAATCGCGCCGTCCCTTCGGGCACCGTGGGCGGGCGGATGGGGGTGACCAGGAGGCCCCGCGCTTCCAGGTGGCGGCTCCAGCGCAGCGCCCGCTCGGCGCTGCCGGCCACCAGGGGCTGGATGGGGGTCTCGGAGGGTATCAGGGGCAGTACCAGCGCCTCGGCCTCCCGCCGGAAGCGAGCCACCAGCTCCCGCAGCCGCGCCCGTCGCCACCCCTCCGTCTGGACGATCTCCAGACTGCGCAGGGTGGCCTCGGCCAGGGCCGGGGGGGCGGCGGTGGTGTAGATGTAGCTGCGCCCCTGCTGGATGAAGGTCTCGATGAGCGCCTCGGAGCCGGCCACGAAGGCGCCCGCCGTGCCGAAGGCCTTGCCCAGCGTGCCCATGAGGGCCGGCACCGCCCCGCCGTCCAGCCCCCAGTGCTCCAGGGAACCGCGCCCCGTCTTCCCCAGCACCCCCAGGCCGTGGGCGTCGTCCACCACCAGCCAGGCATCGTTTTCCCGCGCCAGCCGGGCCAGTTCCGGCAGGGGCGCCAGGTCGCCATCCATGCTGAAGACGCCGTCCACCGCCACCACCTTCTCCCCCCGGGCATCGGCCAGCAGGCGGGCGGCGTGGACGGTATCGTTGTGCCTGAAGCGGCGCAGGCGGGCGCCGGAGAGGCGCGCGCCGTCGATGAGGGAGGCGTGGTCCAGCCGGTCCAGCAGCAGGGTGTCGCCCCGCCCGGCCAGGGTGGTGAGCAGCGCCAGGTTGGCGAGATAGCCGCTGGAGAAGAGCAGCGCCCGCTGGCGGCCGGTGAATCGGGCCAGGGCCTCTTCCAGCGCCTGGTGGGGCTCGCTGTGGCCGGTGACCAGGTGGGCCGCGCCGGCGCCGCACCCCCAGCGCGCCGCGCCCTCAGCCAGCGCCCCGACCAGGCGCGGCCCACCTGGTC
>JALXAM010000055.1 GCA_026992075.1 Sedimenticola sp.
GGCTTTAAGCCCCAAACCAAGGAGCAGGATCTGGTTGTCGTTCATTCCCCTTACCTCAACGCCTATCGCAAGGAGTTCTCATGGTACCGGTTTCAGGGAGAATTCCACACGGAATGACGAAGAGCCTATAATACGCGGTCACGCGAACCGGGGGTTTCCCTTCCATCATGAAAGCCTTGTCGAGAGCCCTGGCCCTTTTTCTGACACTGGGCATGCTGTCCGCTCCCGCGGGCGCTTTCGTGGCCAAGGACATCCGTGTGGAGGGGTTGCAGCGTATCTCCGCCGGCACCGTGTTCAACTACCTGCCGGTGAAACCCGGCGACGACATCAACGCGGACAATCTGCCGCGCATCATTCGGGCGCTCTACAAGACCGGCTTCTTCAAGGACGTCCAGGCCTGGCGTGATGGTGACGTGCTGGTGCTGGAGGTGGTGGAGCGGCCGGCCATCGCCAAGATCGAGATCAGCGGCAACAAATCCATCAAGACCGAGGATCTGAAGAAGGGGCTCCAGGATGCCGGATTGGCGGAAGGACGCACCTTCAACCGCTCGCTGTTGGCCAAGATCGAACAGGAACTGCGGCGCCAGTACTACAACGAAGGAAAATATGGCGTGAACCTCAAGACCCGGGTGACACCGATGGAACGGAACCGGGTGGCCATCGACATCGACATCCAGGAGGGCAAGACCGCCCGTATCCGTGGCGTGGAGATCGTGGGCAACAAGGCCTTCCCGGACGACGAGCTGCTGGAGCTGTTCAAATCCCGGCCCGGGGGCTGGTTGGCCTGGTTCACCAAGGAGGATCAGTATTCCCGGCAGAAGCTGGCCGGCGATCTGGAGGCGCTCAAGTCTTTCTATCTCGACCGCGGTTATCTCCAGTTCAAGGTGGAATCCACCCAGGTGACCCTGTCACCGGACAAAAAGGACATCTACATCGCCATCAACGTGGACGAGGGAGATGTCTACACCCTCAGCGACATCCGCATCACCGGCGACCTGGTGGTGGATCCACAGGAATATTTCCCGCTCATCCATCTGCGCCGGGGCGAACCTTTCTCCCGCCGCGCGGTGGTGGACAGCACCGACCGCATCACCCAGAAGCTGGCGGAGATGGGATATGCCTTCGCCAACGTCAACCACATCCCGGAGGTGGACGAAGAAAACAAGACGGTGGCCATCACCTTCTACCTGGATCCAGGCAAACGGGTCTATGTCCGGCGCATCGAGATCAAGGGCAACGCGCGAACCCGCGACCGGGTGATCCGCCGGGAGATGCGGCAGATGGAGCGGGCCTGGCTCTCCACCAGCAAACTGAAACTGTCGCGGGAGCGACTCAAGCGGTTGGGTTTCTTCGAAGATGTCACCTTGGAGACACCGGCGGTGCCCGGCACAACCGATCTGGCCGATGTCGTCGTCACGGTAAAAGAGAAACCATCCGGGTCCCTGGCGGGCGGGGTCGGCTACAGTCAGAACCAGGGCTTCAGCTTCACTGCCACCATCACCGAGGACAACTTTTTGGGCACTGGCAAGAAGGTGACGGCCGCCTTCAACACCAGCAGTTACAACACCCACTACCAGCTTTCCTATTTCAACCCCTATGCCACCATCAACGGCATCAGCCGGGGATTCAACCTGAGCTACCGAAAGACCGACTACAACGAGCTCAACATCTCCGACTATCTCACCGATCGCTCCGTGGCCTCGGTGAACTACGGTGTCCCCATCAGTGACTTCAACCGCCTCTCCGGCACCTTCGCCATCGAATACATCGACCTCACTCTGGGTAGTGTCCCACCGATCGAGATCATCGACTTCGTGAACACCGAGGGGGAAAAATACCTGGATTACAAGATCACTGTGACCTGGCGGCACGACTCCCGCGACAGCGCCATTTTCCCCACCATCGGTACCCGCCAGACCGCCACCCTCATCGCCACCGTACCGGGCAGTGACCTGCAGTTCTACAAGCTTTACTACACTTTTCGTCATTACCTGCCGCTCTATCGGAAATTCACCTTCTCGGCCAAGGCGGATGTGGGATACGGCGACCGGTACGGGAAGACCTCCATCATGCCCTTTTTCGAGCATTTCTATGCCGGGGGCATCCGCAACGTGAGGGGCTTCAAGAGCAACACCCTGGGTCCACGGGATTCCACCGGGGATCCCTATGGCGGCAAAATCAAGCTCACCGGCGGTCTGGAACTGTTCATGCCGCCTCCCATGGAGAAGTTTGCCCAGACCGTGCGCCTGTCGACTTTTCTCGATGCAGGCAATGTCTTTGCCGACAGGATAGAATGGGACCAGATACGTTATTCGGTGGGTGTCGGTGCGACCTGGCTCTCACCCATGGGGGCGCTCACGGTGAGTTACGGCGTACCCCTGAACGACAAACCCGGGGACGATGTGGAAAACTTCCAATTCAGCTTCGGGTCGGTTTTCTGATCGACGACTACTCGAGGAGTGCATGCACGTGACAAGAAACAAGATTTTGATGGTATTCCTGTTGCTCTTTTTCGTGGCCTTTGCCGGCAACGCCGTGGCCGCCGGCACCAAGGTGGCCTATGTTCAGGTGGCCAAGGTGTTGCAGGCCGCGCCTCAGGTGAAAGCCATCAAGGAGCGCATTCGCAAGGAGTTCGCCCGTCGGGACGATCAGCTGGTGGCCGAGCAGAAAAAGCTCAAGAAGCTCAAGGAGAAGCTGGATCGTGACGCGGCCATCATGAGCGAGTCGGAGAAGAAGCGGCTGGAGCGTGACATCATCGCACGCGCGCGCAAGCTCAAGAACGCGCAGAGCGAGTTCCAGGAGGACCTGTCGTTGCGCCAGAACGAAGAGCTGGCCAAGCTGCGCAAGGTGATCACCGAGGTGGTGATCAAGGTGGCCAAGAAGGGCGGCTTCGACATGGTGCTGGAGAGCGGTGTGGTCTGGACCAAGGACCAGTACAACATCACCAACCGGGTGATTCAGGAACTCAAGAAACGCCGCTGACCCATTTCGATGGAGGAAGCAGGGGGAATTCGGCTGTCCGAGCTGGCAGCGGCAGCGGGTGCCGAACTCCATGGCGATGGCGAAACCCTCATCCGGGGTCCAGCGACCCTGCAGGATGCCGGGCCGGGCCAGATCGCCTTCCTGAGCAACCCTCGTTACCGCAAATACCTGGCGCAAACCCGGGCTTCTGCGGTGATTCTCTCGCCGAAGGATCTCGAACACTGCGCCACCAACGCCCTGGTGGCCGATGACCCCTACCTGGCCTGGGCGCGGGTGCTGCGCTGCTTCGTGCAGGAGGGTCGGCCGCCGGCGGGCGTGCATCCGGCGGCGGTGGTGGACCCGGCGGCGCAGGTGGACGAGAGCGCCGTGGTGGAGGCCGGCAGCGTGGTGGCCGCGGGGGCGTGCATCGGTGCCAACGCCTGGATCGGCCCCAACTGCGTGGTGGGGCGTGATGTGGTGATCGGTGAGGACTCCCGGCTGGTGGCCTTGGTAGCGGTGCTCGACGGGGTGCGCATCGGCCGACGCTGCCTGCTCCATCCGGGCGTGGTGGTGGGTAGCGATGGTTTCGGCCTGGCGCGCTACGGCGAGCGCTGGGAGAAGGTGCCGCAACTGGGAAGCGTGATCCTGGAGGACGAAGTGGAGGTGGGGGCCAACACCACCATCGATCGTGGCGCAGTGCACGACACCATCCTGCGGCGCGGGGTCAAGCTGGACAATCTGATCCAGGTGGCCCACAACGTGGAGATCGGCGAGAACACCGCCATCGCCGCCTGCACCGGCATCTCCGGCTCCACCCGCATCGGCGCCAATTGCACCCTGGCCGGCGGAGTGGGGCTGGTTGGCCACATCGAGTTGGCCGACAATGTCCACGTCACCGGTTTCAGCATGGTGACCCACTCGCTGAAGGAGCCGGGGGTCTATTCCAGCGGCCTGGCGGCAGTGCCCCACGACCAGTGGAAGCGCAGCGCCGTGCGGGTGAAGCGGCTGGAGGAGATGGCCCGCAAGATCCGCGAACTGGAAAAAATGGTGGAGCAGCTTCGGGAAGAGAAGGGGCTGGAACACCCAAACTCGTAGGTCGGGCTTCAGCCCGACATCCAACCGATGTTCTGTCGGGCTGAAGCCCGACCTACGATTGGAGCTTCAAGAACCGCCGGGAGCAGAACCTTTGAACGACTACGACATCGGCCGCGTGCTGTCGCGGCTGCCCCATCGCTATCCCTTCCTGCTGGTGGACCGCGTGCTCGAGTGCGAGCCTGGCGAGCGGCTGTTGGCGCTCAAAAACGTCACCATCAACGAGCCCTTCTTCCAGGGCCACTTTCCCGGTCGTCCGGTGATGCCCGGGGTGCTGGTCATCGAGGCCATGGCCCAGGCCACCTGTCTGCTGGCGCTGGAGACCGAGGAGAGCGGCGAGGACGAGGTCTACCTGCTGGCCGGCGTGGACAAGGCGCGTTTCAAGCGGCCGGTGATGCCGGGCGACAGCCTCCACCTCGAGACCCGTCTGGTGCGGCGCAAGCGCGGCATCTGGCTGTTCGAGTGCGAAGCCAAGGTGGAGGAGAGCATCATGGCCACCGCCGAGATCATGTGCACCGCGAGACCCCTTTGATCCATCCCACCGCCATCATCGACGACAGCGCCCGCATCGGAGAGGGGGTGCGCATCGGTCCCTGGACCCTCATCGGTCCCCAGGTGGAGATCGGTGACGGCTGCGAGATCGGCGCCCACGTGGTGATCGCGCGCAACACCCGCATCGGCCGCAACAACCGCATCTTCCAGTTCGCCTCGGTGGGGGAGGATCCCCAGGACAAGAAGTACGACGGCGAGGAGACCTGGCTGGAGATTGGCGACCACAACGTGATCCGCGAGTACGCCACCCTCAACCGGGGCACCATACAGGACGGCGGTGTCACCCGTGTGGGCAGCCACAACCTGCTGATGGCCTACACCCACGTGGCCCACGACTGCCGCATCGGTGACCACACCATCCTCGCCAACGCCGCCTCTCTCGGCGGGCACGTCCACATCCACGACTGGGCCATCCTCGGCGGCTTCACCCTGGTGCATCAGTTCACCCGCGTGGGTGCCCACAGCTTCTCCGCCATGGGCAGCGCCATCGGTAAGGATGTGCCGCCTTACGTGATGGTGGGCGGTCAGCCGGCGGCACCGCGCGGCATCAACCACGAAGGGCTGAAGCGGCGCGGCTTCAGCGCCGACGAGATCGGCGCCATCAAGCAGGCCTATCGCCGCCTCTACCGCGCCGGCCTGCGGCTGGAGGAGGCGCTGGAGGAGATCCGCCAGATGGCGCGTGAGCACCAGGCGCTGGAGGTGATGGCCCGTTTCCTGGAAAACCCGGCCCGTAGCATCGTCCGCTAATGCGTATCGCCCTGGTCGCCGCCGAGCCCTCGGGAGACCAGCTCGCGGCGGGGCTGATGGCGGTGCTGCGCCGGCGGCTGCCCGGCGTCCGCTTCGAGGGCGTGGGCGGCCGCGCCATGGCGGAGCAGGGGCTGGAGAGCCGCTTTCCCATGGAGAAGCTGTCGCTGATGGGGCTGGTGGAGGTGGTGCGCCACCTGCCGGAGCTCATCGCCCTGCGCCGTGGCCTGGTGCGCCACTGGCGGGCTCACCCGCCGGACCTCTTCATTGGCGTGGACGCGCCCGACTTCAACCTCGCCCTGGAACAGGCCCTGCGCGCCACCGGCGTGCCCACCGTCCACTACGTCAGCCCCACCGTCTGGGCCTGGCGGGAGGGCCGGGTGAAGACCCTTCGCCGCGCCGCCGATCGGGTGCTCTGCATCTTTCCCTTCGAACCCGATTTTCTCCAGCGTCACGGTGTGGCCGCCCGCTACGTGGGTCATCCTCTGGCGGCGTGCTACCCCCTGGAGCCCGACCGGGCCGGTGCCCGCCGGGCCCTGGCGCTGCCGGATGATGGCCCGGTGCTGGCGCTGCTGCCCGGCAGCCGGTTGGGCGAGGTGGAGCGCATCGCCCCCCCTTTCCTGCAGGCGGCGGCGCAACTGCCGCGGGAGATTCCCGGGTTGCGGGTGGCCACCCCTACCGCAACCGAAAGGACAGATGCCCGCTTCCGCGAGCTGGCCCGTCGTCACGCACCGGGACTGGCCCTCTCCATCCATCCCGGCCGCACCGCCGAGGTGCTCACCGCCGCCGACCTGGCCCTGGTGGCCTCCGGCACCGCCACCTTCGAGGCCCTGTTGTGCAAGCGGCCCATGGTGGTGGGCTACCGCATGAACCCCCTCACCTACCACCTCATCACCGGCCTGGGGCTGCTCAAGACCCGCCAGGTGGCCATGGCCAACCTCCTCAGCGAAGAACCCCTGGCGCTCGAGCTGCTGCAGGGGCGCTGCGAGCCCCGCCGCCTGGCCCGGGCGCTGCTGAAGCTCTGGCGGTCGCCCGGCCTGCGCCAGGAGATCGAGGCGGCCTACCGCCAGACCCACCGCCTCCTGCGGATGGAGACCGACGACCTGGCCGCCGACGCCGTGCTGGAACTTCTGGATCAAGATGGTGAGCGGAAGGGTAGGTGGGGCTTCAGCCCGACATCGGCGGGGCGTGGGGATCCTTGTCGGACTGAAGTCCGACCTACACCGGATGGGGAAGAAACCGCAAGCCCTGAGGAGCGGGAGCCAAAGCCATGACCTCGATTCTCATCTGCGGCATCGACGAAGCCGGCCGCGGCCCCCTGGCCGGCCCGGTCATCGCTGCCGCCGTTATCCTCGATCCCCACCGTCCCAGCGAAGGCCTGGCCGACTCCAAGAAGCTCACCCCCGCCCGCCGCGAAGCCCTCCACGACCAGATCCTCGCCCACGCCCGCGCCTGGGCCCTGGGGCGCGCGGAGGTGGAGGAGATCGACCGCCTCAACATCCTCCAGGCAAGCCTGCTGGCCATGCGGCGGGCGGTGGAGGCTCTGCCCCTGGTGCCCGATCACGCCTTGGTGGACGGTAACCGCCTGCCCGAGGGGCTCCCCTGCAGCGCCGAGGCCATCGTCGGCGGCGACGGCAGCGTGCCCGCCATCTCCGCCGCCTCCATCCTCGCCAAGGTCGCCCGCGACCGGGAGATGATGGAACTCGACCGGCGCTATCCCGGCTATGGCTTTGCCGGCCACAAGGGGTATCCTACCCGGCAGCACCTCGAAGCCTTGCAGCGGCTGGGCGTCAGCGCGGTGCACCGGCGCAGCTTCGGGCCGGTGAAGCGGTGCCTGGAGTAACCAGGTTCCAAGCTGGAATGCGGCAGGTTCACCCTGAAACAGAACGACCCATGACCAACACCTTCGTCCATCTTCACCTTCACACCGAGTACTCCATGGTGGACAGCGTGGTGCGCATCCAGCCGCTGATGGAGATGGTGGCCCGGGCGGGGATGCCGGCGGTGGCCCTCACCGACCAGAGCAACCTCTTCGCCCTGGTGAAGTTCTACAAGGCGGCGCTGGCGGCGGGGATCAAGCCCATCGTGGGGGTGGACGCCTGGCTGCGCAACGAGGAGCAGGTGAACCAGCCCCACCGGGTGGTGCTGCTGGCGCAGAACGCCACCGGCTATGCCAACCTGCGGCTGCTGGTGTCGCGGGGCTACCAGGAGGGGCAGCACCTGGGCAGGCCCATGCTGGAGCGCGACTGGCTGACGCCCGAGCGCTGCCAGGGGCTCATCGCCCTCTCCGGCGGCCGCCAGGGGGACCTGGGGCGGGCGCTGCTGGCCGGCCACCAGAAACAGGCCGGGGCGCTCCTCGACTGGTGGCTGGAGCGCTTCGGCGACCGCTACTACCTGCAACTGGTACGCACCGGCCGGCCGGAGGAGGAAGAGTGCCTCCACGCCAGCGTGACGCTGGCGGCGGAGCGCCAGGTGCCGGTGGTGGCTACCAACGAGGTCTGCTTCCTGGAGCCCGACGACTTCCAGGCCCACGAGGTGCGGGTCTGCATCCACCAGGGGCGCACCCTGGACGACCCCCGCCGGCCGCGCGACTACTCGCCCCAGCAGTACCTGCGTAGCCCGGAGGAGATGGCCGAGCTTTTCGCCGACATCCCCGAGGCGCTGGCCAACACGGTGGAGATCGCCCGCCGCTGCACCATCGAGCTGGAGCTGGGGAAGAACTACCTCCCCGACTTCCCGGTGCCCGAGGGGCTCACCGTGGACCAGTACTTCCGCCAGCTTTCGCGGGAAGGGCTGGAGGCGCGGCTGAAGAAGATCCTCGACCCCACGGCGCCCGATTTCGCCGAGCGGCGCAAGCCCTACGACGAGCGGCTGGAGCGGGAGCTGGAGGTGATCATCCAGATGGGCTTCCCCGGCTACTTCCTCATCGTCGCCGATTTCATCCAGTGGGCCAAGGACAACGGCATCCCGGTGGGGCCGGGGCGCGGCTCCGGTGCCGGCTCGCTGGTGGCCTACGCCCTCGAGATCACCGATCTCGATCCCCTGGAGCACGAGCTGCTGTTCGAGCGGTTCCTCAACCCCGAGCGGGTCTCCATGCCCGATTTCGACATCGACTTCTGCATGGATCGCCGCGACGAGGTGATCGACTACGTGGCGCGCAAGTACGGCCGCGAGGCGGTCTCCCAGATCATCACCTACGGCTCCATGGCCGCCAAGGCGGTGGTGCGTGACGTTGGCCGGGTGCTGGGCCACCCCTACGGCTTCACCGACCGGGTGGCCAAGATGATTCCCTTCGACCTGGGCATCACCCTGGACCGCGCCCTGGAGGAGAGCGAGGAGCTGAAGGCGGCCTACGCCAACGACGAGGAGGTGCGCCAGCTCATCGACATGGCCCGCCGCCTGGAGGGGCTCACCCGCAACGCCGGCAAGCACGCCGGCGGCGTGGTCATCGCCCCCGGCAAGCTCACCGACTTCACCCCTCTCTACTGCGAGGCGGACGGTTCCAACCTGGTGACCCAGTTCGACAAGAACGACGTGGAGGCGGTGGGGCTGGTGAAGTTCGACTTCCTCGGCCTGCGCACCCTCACCATCATCGACTGGGCCCTCAAGACCATCAACGAGCAGCGCGCCCAGGCGGGCGAGCCGCCGGTGGAGATCGGGTCCATTCCCATGGACGACCCCAAATCCTTCGAGCTGCTCAAGTCGGCGCGCACCACCGCCGTCTTCCAGCTCGAATCCCACGGCATGAAGGAGCTCATCGCCAAGCTCCAGCCCGACTGCTTCGAGGACATCACCGCCCTGGTGGCCCTCTTCCGGCCCGGCCCACTGGGTTCCGGCATGGTGGACGACTTCATCGCCCGCAAGCACGGCCGGGCGAAGGTGGAGTATCCCCACCCCAAGCTGGAGCCCATCCTCAAGCCCACCTACGGCGTCATCCTCTACCAGGAGCAGGTGATGCAGATCGCCCAGGTGCTGGCCGGCTACACCCTGGGGGGCGCCGACCTGCTGCGCCGCGCCATGGGCAAGAAAAAGCCCGAGGAGATGGCCAAGCAGGGCGAGATCTTCCTAAAAGGGGCGGTGGAGCGCGGCGTGGAGGAAGCCACCGCCAAATACATCTTCGACCTGATGGAGAAGTTCGCCGGCTACGGCTTCAACAAGTCCCACTCGGCGGCCTACGCCCTGGTCTCCTACCAGACCCTCTGGCTCAAGGCCCACTATCCGGCCGCCTTCATGGCCGCGGTGCTCTCGGCCGACATGGACAACACCGACAAGGTGGTCCATCTCATCGAGGAGTGCCACGACATGGGGCTGGAGGTGCTGCCGCCGGAGGTGAACCGCTCGCGCTATATGTTCACCGTGGAGGGGGAGAAGACGGTGGTCTACGGCCTGGGGGCCATCAAGGGGGTGGGCGAGGCGGCCATCGAAGGGATCGTGGAGGCGCGCGACCGCGACGGTCCCTTCCAGGACCTGTTCGATTTCTGCCGCCGCATCGACCTGAAGAAGTGCAACCGCCGGGTGCTGGAGTCCCTCATCCGCGCCGGCGCCCTGGACGGGCTCGGGCCCAACCGCGCCACCCTCATGGTGCAGCTGCCGCTGGCGCTGAAGATGGCCGAGCAGCACCACGCCCAGCAGGCGGCGGGCCAGGACGACCTGTTCGGTCTCAGCGAGCCCCAGGCGGCCCCCAGCCTGGGCATCCTGCCCGACGCGGTGGAGGAGTGGAACGACGAGCAGCGGTTGCGGGGCGAGAAGGAGACCCTGGGGCTCTTTCTCACCGGCCACCCCATGGATTTCTACCTGTCGGAGCTTGAACTGCTGGTGGGACGGCGCATCTCCAACCTGTCTCTGGGGCAGGGGGAACGGGGTCGGCGCGGGCAAATGGTCACCCTGGCCGGCTTGGTGGTCTCGGTGAGCCGGCGCAACACCCAGCGTGGCACCATGGCCTCGGTGGTTTTGGACGACAAGAGTGGTCGCATCGAGGTCACCTTTTTCAACGAGGCTTTCGAGCAGTACGGGGGGCTGCTGGAGGTGGACAAGGTGGTGGTGGTGCGAGGAGAGCTGGTCCACGACAGCTACCGCGACAGCCTGGCGCTCCATGCAGAGCGTGCCTGGCGTTTCGAACAGTACCGGGCGGAACGACTTTCCGCCCTCAAGTTGACCATTCGGGAAGAATTCCTGCATCAGCAGGGCTGGGATTTGCGCGCTCTGCGCGAGCGGCTGCTGGAGCTGTTGCAGCCCCATTCCGGGGGGCAGGTGCCTTTTCTGGTGCGTTATGTGCGTGGGGACGCCGCCGTGACCCTGCATCTCGGGGAGAGCTGGCGCATCCATCCCTCCGATCAGCTGGTGGGGGGTCTGCGTCAGCAATTCGGCGTGGACAATCTGGATTTCAGCTGCCGTTCCCCCGAGATGACGACCGGCCGGCGCTCAGGCAACGCCTGACAGGCTGCGTGATCAGGCTACCAGCGTCAGGGCGGCGAGATAAGCGGCCAGGGCGCAGGCGAAAGCAGCCACCTCGACGACGCGCCGCAGAAGCGGCTCCCGGGAAGTGCGTTGACGCTGATCCTTCATGATGTAACTGGAAGTGACCATCTCGTGCTTTCCTCCAACCAATGTTCTCTCGAAGTTCTATTCTAGAACAAACAGAGAACTTATCAAGTCGAAATTTTCCCGAAAGGGCAGGCCATTCCCTGCAACGGGGGAGGAAAGCTGTGGCATAATCCGCGCCTTGCCAATGACGACGCGGCGCGGATGGACAAGAAGCGGATCGAAGACTGCGTGGAGCGGCTTTGCCAGAAGGGCTGCAAGGCACTCTGGACGGACATCGAACGCATGGATCGCGGTCAGGTGCTGCCAGAGCTGTCGGGCCTGGATGCCAACGAGCGGGCTGAAGTGCTGAAAGAGATCAAGAGCATCATGGCCGTCTACAAGGACAGCTGTTGTCTCTGAAGGCCTGGCTTCCATGCGCATTGCTCTCAAGGTCGACGTCGCTACCGAGCGCGGGGTGGGTGAAGGGGTTCCCCGGTTGTTGGAGCTTCTGGGGACCTACCAGGTACGTGCCACCTTCTTCTTTGCCATGGACTTCAACCCGGTGCGCGGGCTGGTCCGCCGGGCCGCCTCCCTGTTCGCATTGGGTGGTGGCGGGGGGCTCGATCTGGAAGCCTCCATGCAGAAGACGCTGGAGGCCGGGCATGAGGTCGGGCTGCTGGGTAACGAGGCGGAGAGTTGGCGCAAACAGGCCGCCTTTGCCGATGCCGATTGGACCCGTCACCAGTTGGCTCTGGGCATGGAACGGTTCGAGGCGCTCACCGGGCAGGTGGCGGACCGTTTCGCGGCTCCCTACTGGCAGCCCAATGCCCACCTTTTTGGCATGGAGGAGCGAAGGAACTTCAGTTTCGCCAGCGACGTGCGGGGGAAGTTTCCCTTCTTTCCCCAGCTGCACAACATCGTCTCCCGCTGCCCCCAGATTCCCACCACCCTGCCCACCCTGCGCGAGATGCTCAGCCAGGGTGAGGTGACGCCGGCCAACGTGCATGAATATCTCTATGCCGAGTCCCGGCGGCTGCTGCCGCACGGCCATGTCTACAGTGCCAGCGCCGAGGAGGAGGGCCTGGAATACCTGGAGGTGATGGAGAAACTCATCGTCATGTGGAAAGGCCAGGAGGGAACCCTGCGTACCCTGGGCGACATCCGTGCAGAGCTGGACCTGGAAAAACTGCCGGTACACCAGGTGGGTTGGGCGCAGGTGCCGGGGCGCAAGGAGCATGTGGCGGCGCAAAGCCTGCCGGTGGAGCTCTGATGGCCAGGCCGCTGCGCTACCGGGATTCCGAGCTGGCCAAGTGGGTTTATGCCGACCGCTCGCCCATCCACGGCACCGGGCTGTTCGCCCGTCGTCCCATCGCTGCCGGCACCTACATCGGCACCTACTGGGGGCCGGAGGCAAAGCGCAACGGCACCTACGTACTCTGGGTGAGCGAGGATCCGGAGGACGAGAACGCCTGGGTGGGGCGCAGCGGGCGCAACCTGTTGCGTTATCTCAACCACTCGGCGGACTGCAATGCCGAGTTCGACGGTTTCGATCTCTACGCCCTGCGCGACATCGAGGCGGGTGAGGAGATCACCTTCTACTATGGTGACGAGTTCCAGGAATCGCTCTGAACCGGACCGGCTCTATGCCGAGCCGCGCGGGCAGGTGGAGTCCTTCGTCTTCGACGAGCGGGTGGCGCGGGTCTTCGGCGACATGATCTCCCGCTCGGTGCCGGGTTACGCCACCATCCTTGCCACCACCGGCATCCTGGCCCGTCGCCATGCACAGCCGGGCAGCCGCCTGTATGACCTGGGCTGCTCCCTGGGCGCCGCCAGCGCGGTGATGGCCGAATCGGTGACCCAGCCGAACTGTCGCGTGGTCGCCGTGGACAAGGCGCCGGCCATGGTCGAGCGCGCCCGGCGGGAGCTGGGCGCCCGCTCCCTGACGCTGCCGGTGGACCTGGTCTGCGCCGACATCCGCGACGTCGGCATCGACCGGGCCTCGGTGGTGGTGCTCAACTTCACCCTCCAGTTCCTGCCGGTGGAGGAGCGGCTGCCGCTGCTGAGGCGCATCCGCCAGGGGATGCTGCCGGGCGGGGTGCTGGTGTTGTCGGAGAAGGTGGCCGGCGCCACGCCCGACGAGTCGGCCTGGCTGGCGGAGCTGCACGAGGCATTCAAGCAGGCCAACGGTTATAGTGAATTGGAGATCGCCCAGAAGCGGGTGGCGCTGGAGAAGGTGCTGGTGCCCGAAACGGTGGCGGCCCACCGGGAGCGCTTGGCTGAGGCGGGCTTCGGCCAGGTGCAGCCCTGGTTCCAGTGTTTCAACTTCGTTTCTTTCGTGGCGCGGCCTTGAGGCCCTGGTTGGGGAATACGCCTAAGCCATTGATTATCCCAACTGGCTCAATAACCCACTTTCTGCTCGAAAGCCAATGTCCCGGTGTTTGTAGCGGGGCTTCGGCAGCAGGGATGCTGCCGCAGAGCCTACAGGGATGTATTCACGGCGTCCCCGCTGCAAACACCGGGGCAGCGGCGTCCGGAAAGCGCCGGGGCTATCAGGCTTCAGCCTGACTACGGATCATGCTGCCCGACCTCTCCAACCTGTGCGCCCTGTTCGAATCCGAAGGTCTTTCCTCCTGGGCCGAACTATTGCCCGGCCAACTGGACCAGGCCCTGGCGCCCCGGCGCCATGGCGATTTCGATCGCTGGCGCCACCTGTTGGAGCTGCTGCCGCCGGTGCGCAGCGCCGATGTCGACCTGGCCGCCGATACCGTGCGGGTGGGGCGGGCGGAGGAGATTCCTGCCGCGGCGCGCGAGGAGCTGCACCGCGTCCTGCGCGCCCTGCAGCCCTGGCGCAAGGGGCCGTTCGAACTGTTCGGCATCCACATCGACAGCGAGTGGCGCTCCGATTGGAAATGGCGGCGGCTGGCGTCCCACATCCAGCCCCTGGCCGGCCGGCGGGTGCTGGACGTGGGGTGCGGCAACGGCTACTACGCCTGGCGCATGGCGGGGATGGGCGCGCGCCTGGTGGTGGGCATCGATCCCAGCCTACTGTTCCTGGTGCAGTTCCTGGCCGTGCGGCGGCTGATGGCCGAATCGCCTCAGGTCCATCTGCTGCCCCTGGGGATCGAGGCGGTGCCGCCCCGGCTCGAGGCCTTCGATACCGTCTTCTCCATGGGTGTGCTCTACCACCGGCGCTCGCCCTTCGAGCACCTGGAGGCGCTGCGCGGCTGCCTGCGGCCCGGTGGCGAGCTGGTGCTGGAGACCCTGGTGGTGGAGGGGGGCGATGACGCCGTGCTGGTTCCCAGGGGGCGCTATGCCCGCATGCGCAACGTCTGGTTCATCCCCTCGCCCACGGCCCTGTTGGGCTGGCTGGAGCGCGTGGGGTTCAGGGAGGCGAGGGTGGTGGATGTCACCCCCACCACCCCCGCCGAGCAGCGGCGCACCGACTGGATGGGGTTCGAGTCCCTGGCGGAGGCGCTCGATCCCCGCGACCCCGGACGGACGGTGGAGGGTCACCCGGCACCGGTGCGGGCGGTGGTGGTGGCGCGGGCCTGACCGGACAGCAGCTGCAGCAGCGCCTGGGCCGGCCCGGAGAGGACGCGCTGTCGGTGCATCACCACCCCCAGCTGGCGGGCCAGGCGCAGCGGCACCGGCAGGACGCTTAGATGATCGCCGATCATGGTGCGTGGGAGCAGCGTCCACCCCAGGTTGATTTCGGCCAACATCTTTAGTGTTTCCAGGTAGTTGGTCGACATTCCTATAGTGATATCCAGACCTTGTTCGCGAAGCTGGCGGTCGAGGATCGCCCGGGTGTAGGTGGTGGCTCCCGGCAGCACGGCCGGGTGAGCGGCCAGATCGGCCAGGGAGACCCGCTGGCGTCCCGCCAGGGGGTGCTCGGGTGCGGCTACGAACTCCAGCGGATCGTCCCACAGGGTCAGGGTCTCCAGCGCGGGCGCGGGACGGGTGGGGAGAGTGACCACCGCCAGCTCCAGCTCCCCCTTCTCCACCTCGCGGCAGGCTTTTTCGGAGTCCATGAAGCGGATGTCCAGCGCGACTTCCGGAAAGGTGTTGCGATAGCGTTTCAGCACCGGCGGCAGGCGGTGCAGACCGATATGGTGGCTGGTACCCAGCAGCAGGGGGCCGCTCACCTTCTCCAGCAGGCTGCTGGCAAGATGTTTCAGGTCCTGGGCCTGGAGCACCAGCTCCCGGGCCCGGGGCAGCAGCGCCTCGCCAGCGTGGGTGAGGCGCACCTTACGGCCGATCCGTTCGAAAAGCATGACTTGAAGTTCCTCTTCCAACCCCTTGATTCTCTTGCTCACAGCGGGTTGCGTCAGGTAGAGGTGCTGGGCCGCCGCAGAGAAGGAGCCCCGGTCGGCAACGGCCAGGAAGGCCTGCAGTTCGCTCAGCTCCATGGATTCCTCTTAAGAATCGAATAGATGAAAAATATGAATTTGTGTAATTGATTGTAGCCGGTTATGGTTTCCACATCAGCTCGAAGACGAAACCGCCATGAAACCGAGAACCCTCTACGACAAGCTGTGGGACGATCACGTGGTGCGCACCGACGAGCACGGCACCAGCCTGCTCTACATCGACCGCCACCTGATTCACGAGGTCACCTCGCCCCAGGCCTTCGAAGGGCTGCGGCTGGCGGGGCGCAAGCCGTGGCGGCCGGGGGCCAACCTGGCCACGCCGGACCACAACGTGCCCACGGTGCCGGAGGATCGCCATGGCGGGGTGGAGGCGATCCACGATCCGGTGTCGCGCCTGCAGGTGGCCACCCTGGACCGCAACTGCGAGGCCTTCGCCATTCCCGAGTTCCCCATCAACGACCCTCGCCAGGGGATCGTTCACGTGGTGGGGCCGGAGGAGGGCGCCACCCTGCCGGGGATGACGGTGGTCTGCGGCGACTCCCACACCGCCACCCACGGCGCCTTCGGCGCTCTGGCCTTCGGCATCGGTACCTCCGAAGTGGAGCACGTGCTGGCCACCCAGTGCCTGATCCAGAAGAAGTCGAAGTCGATGCTCATCGAGGTGCGCGGCAAGGTGGGCCTGGGGGTCACCGCCAAGGACATCGTGCTGGCCATCATCGGCCGCATCGGCACCGCCGGTGGCACCGGCTACGCCATCGAGTTCGGCGGCGAGGCGATCCGCGATCTCTCCATGGAAGGGCGCATGACGGTCTGTAACATGGCCATCGAGGCGGGCGCCCGGGTGGGCTTCGTGGCGGTGGACGACAAGACCATCGACTATGTCAAGGGCCGCCCCTACGCGCCCCAGGGCGAGCTGTGGGAAAAGGCGGTGGCGAGTTGGCGGCAACTTCACTCCGACGAGGGGGCCGAGTTCGACAAGGTGGTGGTGATCGAGGCCGCCGACATCGAACCCCAGGTCACCTGGGGCACCTCTCCCGAGATGGTGGTGCCGGTGGGCGGCCGGGTGCCCGATCCGGCGGAGGAGCACGATCCGGTGAAGGCGTCGGGCATGCGTCGCGCCCTGGAGTACATGGGGCTGGAGGCGGGTACGCCCATCACCGACATCACCGTGGACAAGGTCTTCATCGGCTCCTGCACCAACTCCCGCATCGAGGACCTGCGCGCCGCCGCCGAAGTGGTCAAGGGGCGGAAGGTGGCCGACAACATCAAGCAGGCGCTGGTGGTGCCCGGCTCGGGGCTGGTCAAACGCCAGGCGGAAGAGGAGGGGCTGGACCGTATCTTCACCGAGGCGGGCTTCGAATGGCGCGAGCCGGGCTGCTCCATGTGCCTGGCCATGAACGCCGACCGGCTGGAGCCGGGTGAGCGCTGCGCCTCCACCTCCAACCGCAACTTCGAGGGGCGCCAGGGTGCCGGCGGGCGCACCCACCTGGTGAGCCCCGCCATGGCCGCCGCCGCTGCGGTGGCGGGGCACTTCGTCGATGTTCGGAACTTGTGATGGTAGGTCGGGTTTCAGCCCGACGAACCAGCCAAAAGTGCTGACTGGCCGATGGGCGACCCTTGGTGGCGGGGTTTCGGCAGCAGGGATGCTGCCGCAAAGCCTACATGGATGTATTCACGGCGTCCCCGCCACCAAGGGTCGGCCAGCGGCCCGGCGAAAGCGCTGGAGCTGGCTGCCTGATCTGTCGGGCTGAAGCCCGACCTACGTTTTGGGTGAACAGGCATGGATAAATTTGAGAAATTTACCGGCATCGTGGCGCCGCTGGACCGCGCCAACGTGGATACCGATGCCATCATTCCCAAGCAGTTTCTGAAGTCCATTCAGCGCACCGGGTTCGGGCCGAACCTGTTCGACGAGTGGCGCTACCTGGACGTGGGCGAGCCGGGGCAGGACTGCAGCCAGCGGCCCCTCAATCCCGACTTCGTGCTCAACGATCCCCGTTACCAGGGCGCCTCCATCCTGCTGGCGCGGGAGAACTTCGGCTGTGGCTCCTCCCGAGAGCACGCCCCCTGGGCGCTGCTCGACTACGGCTTCAAGGTGATCATCGCCCCCAGCTTCGCCGACATCTTCTACAACAACTGTTTCAAGAACGGCATCCTCCCCGTGGTGCTGCCGGAAGAGACGGTGGACGAACTGTTCCGTAAGGCCGGCGGCGAGCAGGCGCTGAAGATCACGGTGGACTTGGAGGACCAGCGGCTGATCCTGGAGGACGGCAGCGAGATCCCCTTCGAGATCGACGCCTTCCGCAAGCACTGCCTGCTGGAGGGACTGGACGACATCGGCCTGACTTTGCAGCACGTGGACGAGATCCGGGCCTACGAGGAGCGGCGCAAAAAGGAAGCGCCCTGGCTGTTCCAGGATCTGAGGGCATAGAAAGTTTTTGATCCCCTCCCCCCAGCCCCCTCCCGGAGGGAGGGGGAGAAAATTTCCCTCTCCCCCAGGGAGAGGGTCAGGGTGAGGGGGTCAAAAAACTGTATTAACGCAAAACCATTCAAAAGGGACCAGACTCCTGATGACCAAAAAGATACTCATCCTCCCCGGCGACGGCATCGGCCCCGAGATCGTCGCCCAGGCGGTGAAGGTGCTGGAGAAGCTCCAGGGCGAGGGGCTCGACGTCGAGCTGGACGAAGCCCTGGTGGGCGGCGCGGCCATCGACGCCACCGGCGGGCCGCTGCCGGACGAAACCCTGGAAAAGGCCAAGGCCGCCGACGCCGTGCTCCTCGGCGCCGTGGGCGGCCCCCAGTGGGAGCATCTGGAGATCGCCATCCGCCCCGAGAAGGGGCTGCTGGGGCTGCGTTCCGGACTGGGGCTCTTTGCCAACCTGCGCCCGGCGCTGCTCTATCCCCAGCTTGCCGACGCCTCCACCCTCAAGCCCGAGGTGGTTTCCGGGCTCGACCTGATGATCGTGCGCGAACTCACTGGCGGCATCTATTTCGGCCAGCCGCGCGGCGTGCGCACCCTGGAGAGCGGCGAGCGGGAGGGCTTCAACACCCTGGTCTACCGCGAATCGGAGATCCGGCGTATCGTGCGCGTGGCTGGCGACATCGCCCGCAAGCGGGACAGGCGGGTCTGCTCGGTGGACAAAGCCAACGTGCTGGAGTGCACCGAGCTGTGGCGCGAGGTGGCCACCGAGGTGATGACCAGGGAGTACGACGACGTGGAGCTGAGCCACATGTACGTGGACAACGCCGCCATGCAGCTGGTGCGAGCGCCCAAGCAGTTCGACGTGATGGTCACCACCAACATGTTCGGCGACATCCTCTCCGATGCCGCCGCCATGCTCACCGGCTCCATCGGCATGCTTCCCTCCGCTTCGCTGGACGAGAACGGCAAGGGGATGTACGAACCAATCCACGGCTCCGCCCCCGACATCGCCGGCCAGGACCGCGCCAACCCCCTGGCCACCATCCTTTCGGTGGCGATGATGCTGCGCTACTCTCTGAACGAGGAGCAGATGGCCGATCGTATCGAGGCGGCGGTGAACGCGGTGCTGGATGAAGGGCTGCGCACGGCGGACATTCTCTCGGAAGGGATGCGGGAGGTGAGTTGTTCGCAGATGGGCGACGCCGTGGTGGCAGTTTTGTAGGTCGGGCTTCAGCCCGACCCAGGAATGCTTTCCCGGGCCGGCAGCCCGGTGCTCGTAGCGGGAACGCCGTGAATACATCCCTGTAGGCTCCGCGTCGGCATCCTGCCTCCGAGGTCCCGCTACGAACACCGGGCTACCGTCCTGCGAGCGCTATTGGCTGCTTTGTCGGGCTGAAGCCCGACCTGTGATTATGAAGGTGGAATGATGATGAAGAGAGTGGGTTTCGTAGGCTGGCGTGGCATGGTGGGCTCGGTGCTCATGCAGCGCATGCGTGAGGAGAACGACTTTGCCGATATCGAGGAGCCGGTCTTTTTCACCACTTCCCAGGTGGGGCAGCAGGGCCCGGATATCGGCAAGGCCATTCCGCCGCTCAAAGACGCCACCGACATCGACGAGCTCAAACAGATGGAGGTGATCCTCACCTGCCAGGGCGGTGGCTATACCAAGCAGGTCCACCAGGCCCTGCGCGACGCCGGCTGGCAGGGCTACTGGATCGACGCCGCCTCCACCCTGCGCATGGCCGACCACAGCATCATCGTCCTCGACCCGGTGAACCGCGCCGTCATCGACCGCGCCCTGAGCGACGGCATCAAGGACTATATCGGTGGCAACTGCACCGTGAGCCTCATGCTCATGGCCCTCGGCGGGCTCTTCCAACACGACCTGGTGGAGTGGATGAGCGCCATGACCTACCAGGCCGCCTCCGGCGCCGGCGCACGCAACATGCGGGAGCTGCTCCAGCAGATGGGCGCCCTCCACGCTGCCGCCGCCGATCTTCTCGACGACCCCGCCTCGGCCATCCTCGAGATCGACCGCAAGGTCACCGAGGCGATGCGCAGCGACGACTTCCCCACCGACCAGTTCGGCGTGCCCCTGGCCGGCAGCCTCATCCCCTGGATCGACGTGAAGATGGACAGCGGCCAGAGCCGGGAAGAGTGGAAAGGGCAGGTGGAGACCAACAAGATCCTGGGTCGTGGCGAGCAGCCGATTCCAATCGACGGCATCTGCGTGCGCATCGGCGCCATGCGCTCCCACAGTCAGGCCCTCACCATCAAGCTCAGGCGCGATGTGCCCCTGGACGAGATCGAGGCCATGCTCGACGAGGCCAACCCCTGGTCCCGGGTGGTTCCCAACGAGCGCGAGATCACCATGCGCGAGCTCACCCCGGCCAAAGTGACCGGCACCCTGGAGGTGCCCGTGGGCCGATTGCGCAAGATGAACATGGGGCCCGAGTACCTCTCCGCCTTCACCGTGGGTGATCAGCTGCTGTGGGGAGCGGCCGAGCCCCTGCGCAGGATGTTGCGCATTCTCCTGGAACGTTGACCGCCATTTGCGCCAGGTCGCACTTTGGGACCTTCGCGGTTGGTGGAAAAAAATGGCCTGCGCTATAGTTAGGCTGCGTTTATCACGAGCATCCTGAGACACCTGGAGGGGGAGATGGTCCGCTTTGCGGGGCGCACCCCGGTTGGCCGGGACCAGGTCGCACCATTACAGCGGTTGCATCCGGGAGGAGATATGGTCCGCAAACTGGCGATGGCGGTTTCACTGGCGGTGGGGAGTGCATTGACCCTGCCGGTCTATGCCCTGGGTCTGGGAGAGATCCGGACCAGTTCTGCGCTCAACGAGAATTTCAAGGGGGAGATCGAACTCCTTTCGGTGGAGAAGGGGCAGCTGGACACGCTGAAGGTCGAGCTGGCGCCCGCCGAGGTTTTCGCCCGCACGGGGGTGGAACGTCCCTTCCTCCTTTCCAGGCTCCGTTTCAAGGCGGTGCGAAAACGCAACGGAAAGGCCGTCATCCTGGTGAGCAGTGATGTTCCCATCCGTGAACCTTTCCTCGATTTCTTCGTGCAGGTGACCTGGCCCCAGGGCAAACTGGTGCGTGAGTACACTGTGCTGCTCGATCCCCCGGTCACCACCCATCGTCGTGCGCCCAGGGTGAAACAGGCCAGCAGCCGTGCCAAAGCGACGACTGTCGCACCGGTGACCTCTTCGGCTGCCCCCGAGGTTGCCCCTGGGGGTGATTACGGCCCGGTGCAGGCCAACGAGACCCTTTGGCAGATTGCAGAACGTATTCGCCCCCGGGGCGTCAGTGTGCATCAGATGATGGTGGCGCTCTATCGGGCCAACCCCGATGCTTTCCTCCATGGCAACATCAACCTGCTGAAAAAAGGCAGAGTACTGCATGTGCCCGAGCTGGCCGAGCTGAGGAGCATTGGTCGACGTGAAGCTCTGGCAGAATTCCAGCGCCTGGCCAATGCCGGTAATGCAGCAGCCCTGGCCCGCACGGAACCGGTGGCGCCTCCCACGGTGGAAGAGGGACAATCGCAGGAGCAGGTGGAGAGACAGGGAGAGCAAGGGGTGGAAGCTGCTCCTGAAGAGGGTGGTCGCCTGCGTATCGCCGGAGTGGAAAAGAGCACCACCGGAGAGCCGGGAGCCGCAGAGCAGACCGGGGAAGGAGGCGAGGATGTCCAGGCCCTGAAACAGAAACTGCTGCTGGTGGAAGAGCAGGCGGCCACCGCGCGCCAGGAGGCGGATGACTTGAAGGAGCGCATGGCAGCACTGGAAAAACAGCTCCAGGACATGAAGCGGTTGTTGACCCTGCGCAACCAGGAGCTGGCCCAGTTGCAGGCCCAGGCGGCGACTGGCGGTGCAACCGCTGCTGCGCCGATGGAAGAGGCCATTGCCGAAACCCAGCCCGAAGCCGCGCCAACGGAGCAGCCGCAGCCGGAAACCACTTCTCTGGAGGCTGAGCCGCCGGAGGTGTCGACAGCCCCAATGCCTACCGTGGATGCCCCGCAGCCTACGGAAGAGTCGATTCCCGCCGGTGCACCCGTGGTGGTGGAAAGTCCCATGCAACCGGCTGAGGAGGTGCAGCGGGGTGGAGAGAGCGCGGCCGAGGAATCCCTGCCGGCCAAGAGCGAACAAACCTCGGAAGAGGTGACCGAACCTGCCGCAACGCAGATCGCTTCCGAGCCGGAGAAGAAGGTGCCGGCCACCGATGGCACGGAAGAGAAAGGACTGCCCTACTGGCAGCAGTGGCTCACCGACAACTGGCAGATGGCGGCCGGTGGGGGCGCCCTGGTTCTGGCGCTCATCGGTCTGGCTGCCGTCCGTCGCAGAAAAGCCGGTGAGGAACAGGAACTTCCTCCATCGGCTGCAGTGGCGCAGGCTCCTTCCAGTCAGGCGCAGACGGCCGATGCCTCCGTCGAGCAGGGGGCACACGCGGAGGCGGCGGCCGGCATGGAAGACAGTGCCATGGGCGATACCTCCTTCCTCAGCGAATATTCCACCGAGGAGCTGCGCGCTCTGCACGAGGACACCACCGAGGTGGATCCTGTTTCCGAGGCAGATGTCTACATCGCTTACGGTCGCTACAGCCAGGCGGAAGAGATCCTGCAGGAGGCCATGAAGAACGGCGACCAGAGCGCTGCGGTGCGTCACAAGATGCTTGAGGTCTATTACGCCACTCAGAAGAAGGATGAGTTTCGCAAGCTGGCGGAACAGATGGTGGCGGATGGTCAGGACAAGGAAGACCCCAAGATGTGGGAGCATGTGCAGACCATGGGGCGTGATCTGGACCGGAGCAATCCCCTGTTTGCCGCAGCCGCGGCGGCTGGTGCCATGGCGGCAGCCGCGGACAGCGACCTGGAAGAGCAGGACAGCGATCTCTCCCTGGACCTGAGCACCCTGGCCGAGGAGGTGGACTCCCAGCTCAATCCCGACAGTGAATCCCTGGAGGCCTTCAGCAACCTGGATCTGGAGCTGCCCAGCCTGCAGATCGAGCCGGAAGTGCGCGACGAGGAAGCGGGACAGGAGAGCCGGAGCGACGACCTGAAACTGCACGAGACCGAACTGCACACCGAGCTGGCGGATCTCTCCGACCTGGGGGATCTCGAGGTGGATGCCACCACCCTGGACGAGACCCTGGCCGATCTCGCCGGCGACCTGGAAGGAGTGATGGCCGACTCCCGCATCATCGACCAGCCGCTGGACATCGAGCAGAGCGCGCTGGACGAGCTGGAGTCTCTCGCGGTCTCTGAACCGCTGGATAGTCCGTTGGAAGATAAAGAGCCGGTGAAGGACTCGCAGATCGGTGACGAGGTGGAGACCAAGCTGGAGCTGGCCAAGGCCTTCCTGGAGATCGGCGATGCAGACGGCGCCCGCAGCATCCTGCAGGAGGTGCAGGCCGACGGCACACCGCAGCAGAAAGAATCGGCGGCGGAACTGCTCGCCCAGATCGACGGCTGAGCGGAAATCTGGTAACGGCCATTCCGGGGCGCTACGGCGCCCTTCCTTTTTTGTCGACGGAGGATCGATTTGCGCATCGCCCTGGGCGTGGAGTACGACGGCAGCCGCTTCCATGGCTGGCAGACCCAGCAGCCGGGTGTGCGCACGGTGCAGCTCGAGCTGGAAAAGGCGCTGTCGAAAGTGGCCGACGAGCCGGTGGCCGTCACCTGCGCCGGGCGTACCGACACCGGCGTGCACGCCTCCGAGCAGGTGGTCCATTTCGACACCGGCGCCAGGCGTCCTCCCCACGGCTGGGTGATGGGGGCCAACGTCAACCTGCCCCGGGATCTGGCCGTGCTCTGGGCCGCCGAGGTGCCGGACAGTTTCCACGCCCGTTTCGCGGCGCTGGCGCGCACCTACCGCTACTGGATTCTCAACCGCCTCAGCCGCCCCGCCATCTTTCACCGCCGCGTCACTTGGATCCACCGGCCCCTGGATGCCGAGCGCATGCACCGTGCGGGACAGGCGCTGGTGGGCACCCACGACTTCACCAGCTACCGTACCGTCCACTGCCAGGCGAAGAGCCCGGTGCGGACCCTCACCCACCTGCGGGTGGAGCGGCAGGACGACCTCCTCTGCCTGGAGGTGCGCGCCGACGGTTTTCTCCACCACATGGTGCGCAACATCGCCGGCGTGCTCATCGCCATCGGCTCCGGCGAGCAACCGGCCGATTGGGCGAAAGAGGTGCTCGAACACCGTGACCGCACCCTCGGCGGCGTTACCGCGCCTCCGGACGGCCTCTATTTCCACCACGTAGACTATCCCCCCGAGTTCCAGCTTCCCCGCCCCTGCCGCACCTCGACTGATCCGCTACGGTTTTTGTGAGACCTCTTTCCCCGGAAGGAGGCCAGCTCTTATACCTCCCCCTCCCCCCGGGAGGGGGCTGGGGGGAGGGGATCGATCTGATATACTCCCCCAACCCATGCGCCCCCGAGTGAAAATCTGCGGCATCACCCGGCTGGAGGATGCCCTGGCCGCCGCCCGCGCCGGTGCCGACGCCCTGGGCTTCGTCTTCTACCCGCCCAGCCCGCGTCACCTGGAGGCGGATCAGGCGGCACGCATCATGGGGGCGCTGCCGCCCTTCGTCACCACCGTGGCGCTGTTCGTGAACGCCGACGCCGACACCATCGCCGAGGTGGTGCGGACCACCGGCGTCGACCTGCTGCAGTTTCATGGCAACGAGTGCCCCGACTACTGCGCCCAGCACGGCCGCCCCTGGATCAAGGCGATCCGCATGAAAGAAGATGTGGACCTCGAACGCGAAGCCGAACGCTACGCCGGCGCCCGCGCCCTGCTGCTTGACGCCTACCGCCCCGGCGTGCCGGGTGGCACCGGCGAGACTTTCGAGTGGGACCGCATTCCGGCCGGCCTGCGCCCCCGCATCGTGCTGGCCGGCGGGCTCACTCCCGACAACGTGGCGGAGGCGGTGCGCCAGGTACAACCCTGGGCGGTGGACGTGAGCGGCGGCGTGGAGTCGGCCCCCGGCGTCAAGGACGCCGGCAAGATCGAACGATTCATCGAAGGAGCAACCCTTGGACAAGCCTGACTACCGGCACATGCCGGATGAACACGGCCATTTCGGCCCTTATGGCGGCCTTTTCGTGGCTGAAACCCTCATGGAGCCCCTCGAGGAGCTGCGTGCGGCCTACGAGAAATATCTCAAGGACGAAGAATTCCTGGCCGAGCTGGACGCCGACCTGCAGCACTATGTGGGCCGCCCGTCGCCCATCTATTACGCCGAGCGGCTCAGCCGCGAGAACGGCGGCGCCCAGATCTATCTCAAGCGCGAGGATCTCAACCACACCGGCGCCCACAAGGTGAACAACACCATCGGCCAGGCCCTGCTGGCGCGGCGCATGGGCAAGACCCGCATCATCGCCGAGACAGGGGCCGGCCAGCACGGCGTGGCCACCGCCACGGTGGCGGCGCGCCTGGGGCTGGAATGCGTGGTCTACATGGGCGAGGTGGACGTGGCGCGCCAGGAGGCCAACGTCTACCGCATGCGCCTGCTGGGGGCCGAGGTGCGCAGCGTCTCCTCCGGCTCCAAGACGCTCAAGGACGCCCTCAACGAGGCGATGCGCGACTGGGTGGCCACGGTGGACAACACCTTCTACATCATCGGCACCGTGGCCGGCCCCCATCCGTATCCGGCCATGGTGCGCGACTTCCAGGCGGTGATCGGCCGCGAGGCGCGCCAGCAGATGCGCCAGCTCACCGGCGATCTGCCCGACGCCCTGGTGGCCTGCGTGGGCGGCGGCTCCAACGCCATCGGCCTCTTCCATCCTTTCCTCGAGGACGAGGGGGTGGCCATGTACGGCGTGGAGGCGGCGGGCGAGGGGCTGGAGACCGGCCACCATGCAGCGCCGCTGTGCGCCGGCAAGCCCGGGGTGCTGCACGGCAACCGCACCTACCTGATGGAAGACGCCGACGGCCAGATCATCGAGACCCACTCCATCTCCGCCGGTCTCGACTATCCCGGCGTGGGGCCGGAGCATGCCTGGCTCAAGGACATCGGCCGGGTACAGTACGTGGCCATCGACGACGAGGAGGCCCTGGCCGCCTTCCACACCCTCACCCGCACCGAGGGGATCATCCCGGCCCTGGAGTCGAGCCATGCCGTGGCCTACGCCCTCAAGCTGGCGCGCCAGATGCGGCCAGAGCAGAAGGTGCTGGTGAACCTCTCCGGCCGGGGCGACAAGGACATGCACACCGTGGCCGCGCGGGAGGGGATCAAGCTATGAGCCGCATCGAGCAGACCTTCGCCGAGCTGAAAAAGGCCGGGCGCACCGCCCTGGTGCCCTTCATCACCGCCGGCGATCCCGATCCCGACCTCACCGTGCCCCTGATGCACACCCTGGTGGAGGCGGGGGCCGACCTCATCGAGCTGGGGGTGCCCTTTTCCGATCCCATGGCCGACGGCCCGGTGATCCAGCGCGCCAGCGAGCGGGCCCTGGCCCACCACGTCTCCCTGCGTGACGTGCTGGCCATGGTGCAGCGGTTCCGCCAGGAGAACAGCCACACCCCGGTGATCCTCATGGGCTACCTCAACCCGGTGGAGGTGATGGGCTACGAGGATTTCGCCACCGCCGCCGAAGAGGCGGGGGTGGACGGCGTGCTCACCGTGGACATGCCGCCCGAGGAGAGCCACGACCTGGTGCAGGCCCTGCGCAGTCACGGCCTGGATCCCATCTTCCTGGCCGCGCCCACCTCCGACCGCCGCCGGCTGGAGATGATCGCCGCGGCGGCCAGCGGTTTCATCTACTACGTCTCCCTCAAGGGGGTCACGGGCGCCGCCAACCTTGTGGTGGACGAAGTGGCGCAAAAACTGGCCGAGATCCGCCAGGTCACCGACCTGCCCCTGGGGGTGGGATTCGGCATCAAGAACGCCGAGATGGCGCGAACCATGTCACGGATCGCCGATGCCGTGGTGGTGGGCAGCGCCTTGGTGGCGCTGATCGAGGAAAATGTCAAGGAACCTGATAAGATAAAAAAGGAAATCTATCACCTGGTGCATGGCATGCGTGAGGCCATGGATCAGGCCTGAACGTCGAGGGCGAGATCATGAACTGGTTCGACAAGCTACTGCCCAGCGTCATTCGCACCGAGGGAAGAGCCAAGAAGGCGGTTCCCGAGGGACTCTGGAGCAAATGTCCCGGCTGTGGCGCCATCCTCTACCGCACCGAAATGGAACACAACATGGACGTCTGCCCCAAGTGCGGCCACCACAACCGCATCGGCGCGCGGCGGCGATTGGATCTGTTCCTCGACAAGGAGCCGCGCAACGAGATCGGCGCCGAGCTCCAGGCTGAAGATCCACTCAAGTTCAAGGACAGCAAGAAGTACAAGGATCGCTTGGCCCAGGCACAGAAAGCCACCGGAGAAAAGGATGCGCTCATCGTCATCGAGGGGGCGCTCAAGGGAATGCCGCTGGTGGCGGCGGCCTTCGAGTTTCGCTTCATGGGCGGCTCCATGGGCTCGGTGGTGGGCGAGCGCTTCGTGCGCGGCGCCAACGTCTGCCTGGAGAAGCGCATCCCCTATGTCTGCTTCTCCGCCAGCGGCGGCGCGCGCATGCAGGAGTCGCTCTTCTCCCTCTTCCAGATGGCCAAGACCTCGGCGGTGCTCAAGCGTATGGCCGGCGAGGGCATCCCTTTCATCTCGGTGATGACCGATCCCACCATGGGCGGGGTCTCCGCCAGCCTGGCCATGCTGGGGGATGTCAACATCGCCGAGCCCGGCGCCCTCATCGGCTTCGCTGGCCCCCGCGTCATCGAGCAGACCGTGCGCGAAAAGCTGCCCGAAGGCTTCCAGCGCAGCGAGTTCCTCCTCGAACACGGCGCCATCGACATGATCGTGCCGCGCAACGAACTGCGCGACCGCATCCACAACCTTCTTGGCATGCTCAACCACGCCAATCTTCAGTAAGCGCTTTGGCTTCCATCACGCTCAAAAACATTCCCGACGACCTGTACGAACGTCTCGAGGCCGCCGCGCGGGCGCATCACCGTTCCGTCGATGGCGAGCTGATCCGTTGCCTGGAGAAGGCCCTCAGGCCCCGACCGGTTTCACCCCGTGAGCGGCTGGACCGGCTGCGCCGGGTGCGTCCTGATATTCCACCTTCCGCCGTTTCCACGGAAGAGATCCAGGAGGCCATCGATCAGGGCCGACCGTGATCGTCGTCGACACCAACGTCATCGCCTATCTGGCGATGCCATCTCCTTACACCGAAGCCGCGGAGCGGTTGCTACTACGGGAACCGGATTGGGCGGCGCCCCTCCTTTGGCGCAGCGAGTTTTGGAACGTGCTCTCCCTTTATCTTCGCAAAGGGTTGATCCGCTTCGAGGAGGCGTTGGAGATCCAGGAGGAGGTGGAGTCGCTGCTTCAGGGAAGAGAGTATGAAGTGGCTTCCCTGGAAGTGCTTTCGCTGGTCAACCAGAGCAGCTGTTCTGCCTACGATTGCGAGTTCGCGGCGTTGGCAAGGGGGCTTGGCGTGCGCCTGGTGACCATGGATCGAAAGCTCGTCTCCTGTTTTCCCGATATCGCGGTACTCCTGACCGAGGTTGCCTGACAGGGGTGGTGGCGTACTGATGAGGTTCTCCACCCTCGACGAATGGCTCCACTGGCAGGAGCGGCTCCACTTGCGATCCATCGAATTGGGGCTGGAACGGGTCTCGGCGGTGTGGCGACGGCTGGGTGCTTCCCTGGAGGGGATCACCGTCATCAGCGTCGCCGGCACCAACGGCAAGGGTTCCACCATCGCCTTCCTGGAGGCCATCCTGGGTGCCGGCGGTTATTCCATCGGCAGCTACACCTCGCCCCACCTGCACCATTACAACGAACGTATCCGGCTGGGTGGCCGCCCCGTGGACGACGAGACCATCATGGCAGCGTTCGACGCCATCGACCGGGCGCGGGGAGACCTGCCGCTCACCTATTTCGAGTTCGGCACCCTGGCGGCCCTCTGGATCATGGCGCGCCAGCCGGTGGAGGTGGCGCTGCTGGAGGTGGGGTTGGGAGGGCGGCTGGATGCAGTGAACCTGGTGGATGCCGACCTGGCGCTGGTCACCTCGGTGGACCTGGATCACCAGGCGTGGCTGGGTGACGACCGCGAGGCCATCGGCCGCGAAAAGGCAGGCATCTTCCGGCCCGGACGGCCGGCGGTCTTCAGTTCGCCCGAGATGCCCGCCTCGGTGGCCGAAGTGGCGGAAGGGCTGGACACGCCGCTCTTCCGGGGCGGGGTCGATTTCCATTACCAGCGGGAAGGGGAGCAGTGGCACTGGCAGGGAAGGGCGAGCCGTCATTCGGCGCTGCCCCTGCCTGCCCTGCCGGGCCGCCACCAGCTCGACAACGCCGCCGGCGTGCTCATGGCGCTGGAGCTTCTGGACGAGCGGCTTCCCGTGACCGATGCGGCCATCCGCCAGGGACTGGTCCTGGCCAGCCTGCCCGGCCGGATGCAGCGGATCGAAAAGGAAGGCGTCACCTGGCTGCTGGACGTGGCCCACAACCCTCATGCCGCCCGCGCCCTGGCCGACGCCCTGTCGGCCTTCCCCTCTCATGGCCGCCGTTACGCCCTGCTGGGAATGCTGGAAGACAAGGACGTGGCCGGTATCACCGAACCTCTGGCGCCCCTGGTGGACCAGTGGCACCTGGCAGGCCTGGCGGTGGAGCGGGGGCGCAGCGCCGCGGAGCTGGCGCGCTATATTTGCGGTGAGCAGCATGCCACTGTGGCCGGAGCCGTGGCAGCGCTGCTGGAGAAGACCTCTCCCGGCGACCAAGTGGTGGTACTCGGCTCCTTTCATACGGTTGGCGAGGCATTGAGCCTTCTGGGTTCACGAAAAACCGACCGGCAGGAAGGTTTGCCGAGAGACCACTGATCCTGGTATCCGGTTCCTGGGAGATCCAAGGGGGCACCAGCCCGTTTTTTCTTCCGGTCCGAACCCGAAAGTGGGGAAGGGGCTGTGTCCGAGGGGCGAAGGGTAGCCCCGGCGCAGCAGTGATATAATCGCCCCGTTTTCCAGGTTTCCGGGATCGACCGAGCTGTGGATGAACAGTTGAAGCGCCGGCTGGTCGGCGCCACCGTGCTGGTCGCTCTGGCCATCATCTTCCTGCCCATGTTGCTGGAGCATGAGCCGGCCAATCTGAAGCCGCTCCCCATGGAGCCCATTCCCGAGGAACCGCCGCGCCAGTTCGATGAAAAGCTGTTGAAAGAGGCCGCCCAAGAGGCCGCATCCGGGCCTGCCCAGAAGCCGGAGGCACCACCTCCTGCAGCTCAGACGCCTTCCGCCGGTGAAACGGTCGCGAAGCCATCCGGGCAGCTGGTGGCGGAAAAGCCGGCACCCGCCAAGCCCGCTTCCAAGCCGCCGGCGCGGAAGGAGAATGTAGGGAAAAAGGGTTCGCCCTCCGCCTGGGCGGTCCAGGTGGCCAGTCTCTCCAGCCTCGAGAACGCCCGTAAACTGGTGAAGAAACTGCGCCAGGCCGGCCTGGACACCATGGATCCCAAGCCGGTGAAGGTGAAAGGCAAGCGTTATTACCGGGTGCTGGTGGGGCCCGAGGTGGCGAAGAAGAATGCCGAGCGTCACCAGGCGCTGATCCAGAAGCTCACCGGCACCCGCGGCCGGGTGGTGCGCTACCCTTGATGCCGCCGGTGATCTGACATGGCCGCGACGCAGCTCAACTGGGCCGACCTGGCGATCCTGGTGATCATCCTGGTCTCTACCTTCATCAGCCTGGTGCGCGGGTTCGTCCGCGAGGCCTTTTCGCTGGCGGTGTGGGTTCTGGCCTTCTGGATCGCCTGGACCTTCTTCCGTCAGGTCTCTATCCACCTGGAATCCTTCATCCACACCCCTTCCGTACGTCTGGGGATCGCCTTCGCAGGGCTGTTACTTTTGGCGCTGCTGGTGGGCGGCATCGTCAACTACCTGGTGATCCGGCTGGTGCAGAAGACCGGCCTGAGCGGCAGCGACCGCTTCATCGGCATGATCTTCGGCGCTGCGCGGGGCATACTGGTGGTGGCGGTGCTGGTGCTGCTGGCGGGGCTCACGCCGCTGCCGGCCGATCCCTGGTGGCAGGAATCCAGATTGATCCCCTATTTCCAGGAGCTGGCCCTCTGGCTCAAGCAGATGTTGCCGCCGGAAGTGGCGGAGAAGTTCCAGTATCTCGTTTGAAGGAGAGGCACCATCATGTGCGGAATCGTTGGAATCGTCGGGCGAGAGCCGGTCAACCAGTCCCTCTATGACGCCCTGTTGGTGCTACAGCACCGGGGACAGGACGCGGCGGGCATCGTCACCTGCGAGAACGGGAGGCTCCACCTGCGCAAGAGCAACGGCCTGGTCAGCGATGTCTTCGACCAGGAGCACATGCTGCGCCTGCGCGGCAACATGGGGGTGGGGCACGTGCGCTATCCCACTGCCGGCTGCTCGTCGTCCGCCGAGGCCCAGCCCTTCTACGTCAACTCGCCCTACGGCATCGTGCTGGCCCACAACGGCAATCTGATCAACGCCGAGGAGCTCAAGCGGGATCTCTTCCGCGAGGACCTGCGCCATATCAACACCGATTCCGACTCGGAGATCCTGCTCAACATCTTCGCCCACGGCCTCAGCTCCTGGCCGCCCCACCTCAAGCTCACCGAGGAGGACATCTTCCGCGCCGTGCGCACGGTGCACGAGCGCTGCAAAGGGGGATACGCGGCGGTGGCCATGATCCCGGGCTACGGCGTCATCGCCTTCCGCGACCCCTTCGGCATCCGGCCGGTGGTGTTCGGCGAGCGCGATACGCCCCAGGGCAAGGAGTTCATGGTGGCCTCAGAGAGTGTGGCCTTGGACACCCTCGGTTTCCGTCTGATCCGGGACGTGGCGCCGGGGGAGTGCATCATCTTTACTCAGAATGGGGAGTTCTTCTCCCGCCAGTGCGCCGAGAATCCGATGCGTTCTCCCTGCATCTTCGAGTTCGTCTACTTCGCCCGGCCCGACACCATCATCGACGACATCTTCGTGCACAAGGCGCGCCAGCGCATGGGCAAGAAGCTGGCCTACAAGATTCTGCGTGAGTGGCCCAATCACGACATCGACGTGGTGATTCCCATCCCCGACACCAGCCGTACCGCGGCGCTGAGCCTGGCCAACAAGCTGCGGGTGCCCTATACAGAGGGTTTCATCAAGAACCGATACATCGGCCGCACCTTCATCATGCCGGGGCAGACGGTGCGCAAGAAGTCGGTGCGACGCAAGCTCAACCCCATCGACGTGGAATTCCGTGGCAAGAACGTGCTGCTGGTGGACGACTCCATCGTGCGCGGCACCACCTCGCAGCAGATCGTGCAGATGGCGCGGGATGCCGGGGCGCGCAAGGTCTACTTCGCCTCGGCGGCGCCGCCGGTGCGTTATCCCAACGTATACGGCATCGACATGCCCGCCGCTTCCGAACTGGTGGCCCACGGTCGCACAGAGGCGGAGGTGTGCGAGCTCATCGGTGCCGACCGGCTCATCTACCAGGAGCTGGAGGACCTCATCGACGCGGTGCAGAAGAAGGGCAAGGTGGAGGTGGACAGGTTCGATACCTCGGTGTTCAATGGGGACTATGTCACCGGTGGGGTTACCGAAGAGTACCTGAAGACCCTGGAAAACTGCCGCAACGATGGCGCCAAGAGCGCTCGGGAAGGCGACAAGGTGGATGTCATCGACCTGCACAATGGAGCTTGAGATGGGAATCGAAGAGGAATGGAGAGCGGCCACCCGGGCCATCCGGCTGGGTCATCGCCGCACCGCGGAAGGGGAGCATTCGCCACCCATCTTCACCACATCCAGCTATGTCTACGAGAGCGCGGCCCAGGCGGCGGCGCGCTTCTCCGGCGACGAACCGGGCAACATCTACTCCCGCTTCACCAACCCCACGGTGCGCATCTTCGAGGAGCGGCTGGCGGCCCTGGAAGGGGGAGAGCGCTGCGTGGCCACCGCTTCCGGCATGTCCGCCATCCTCTCCACCTGCCTGGGGTTGCTGCAGGCGGGGGACCACCTGGTGAGCTCGCGCAGCATCTTCGGCAGCACCGTGATCCTGTTCGACAAGTACCTGTCGCGCTTCGGCATCGAGACCAGCTACGTGCCGCTGTCCGACCTGGAGGCGTGGGAACGGGCCATCCGGCCGCAGACGAGGCTGCTCTTCGTCGAGACCCCTTCCAACCCGCTCATGGAGCTGGGTGACATCCGCGCCCTGGCCGACCTGGCTCATGCCCATGACTGCCTGCTGGTGGTGGACAACTGCTTCTGCACCCCCATCCTGCAGCGCCCCCTGGAGCTGGGCGCCGATATCGTCATCCACTCGGCCACCAAGTACATCGACGGCCAGGGACGCTGCATGGGCGGTGCCGTGGTGGGCGACGAAAAACGGGTGGGCGAGGAGGTGTTCGGCGTGCTGCGCACCGCCGGTCCCAGCATAAGCCCCTTCAACGCCTGGGTCTTCCTCCACGGCCTGGAGACCCTGGCCCTGCGCATGAAGGCCCACTCCCACAACGCCGATCTGCTGGCCAACTGGCTGGAGAACCACCCCAAGGTGGAGCGGGTCCACTATCCCGGCCTGCCCAGCCATCCCCAGGCCGACCTGGCGGCGCGCCAGATGGACCTGCCGGGCGGCATGCTCGCCTTCGAGGTGGCGGGCGGCAGGGAAGCGGCCTGGACAGTGATCGACGCCATGAAGATGATCTCCATCACTGCCAACCTGGGCGACGTCAAGAGCACCGTCACCCATCCCGCCACCACCACCCATGGCCGCCTCACCCCCGAGCAGCGCGCCGAGGCCGGCATCTCCGACGGCCTGATCCGCATTTCCGTAGGGTTGGAAGACGTGGCTGACATCCAGGCCGACATCGCGCGTGGGCTGGATCTGCTGTAGCGTCCCCTCTTGGACGATCCCATTCTCGAGAAGTGGAACAGCCGCCACGCCGAGGCCGAGGGGCCCGGCGAGGTGGCCCAGGTGCTGCTGCGCAACGCCCACCTGCTGCCCGAAGAGGGCAGGGCGCTGGACCTGGCCTGCGGCCGGGGTGCCAACGCCCTTTGGCTGGCCGAACGGGGGCTGGAGGTGTATGCCTGGGATCTCTCACCCGTGGCCATCGAGCGGCTCCGGGAGGAGGCGGCGGCACGCGGCCTGGAGGTGAGTGGCGAGGTGCGCGACGTGGTGGCCCGGCCGCCCCGGCCGGAAACCTTCGACCTGGTGCTGGTGAGCCATTTCCTGGAACGCAACCTGGCGCCCCAGCTGGTGGCTGCCCTGCGTCCCGGCGGACTGCTCTGCTACCAGACCTTCGTGCGGGAGGTGAGCCTGGGACGAGGGCCGGGCAGCGATGACTGGCGGCTGGCGCCCAATGAGCTGCTGCGGCTCTTTCCCGGCCTGCGGCTCCATTACTACCGCGAGGACGCGCCGCTGGGAGGAGAAGAGGACCCGGTGGCGGATCTGGCGTTGATGGTGGCCTCGAAAAGACCGTAGGAGGCGCGTCCCCGTACCGAACCACGCGAATCCGTTGCGACAGGATGCCTTTGCATCGTTCGGCACGGGGAGGCGCTCCTACGAGAGGTAGACGTCGAACCGCGTCTTCCCCGCCTTGACCGAAAAATCGGGATTCTGCCCCGCCAGCGGCCCGGCCCGCATGGGCCGCTTCACCACCACCCTTCCGCTGCAGCTGCGTCGGGCCACGGAGAGCAGCTCCCCGGCGTCCTCGTCCTTTCCCACCAGCTTTTGCAGCATCTGCATTCCTTTGCCCGAGAGGGCGTGGCGGCGGCGGGCGGGATACATGGGGTCGAGGTAGACCGCCTCCATGGAGGAAGCCTTTTCCAGCCAGGTGGTGGCATCGGCGTGGACCAGGGTCACGCGGCCGGCAGCCTCGGCGGTGGCCGGATGGGCCAGGGCGCGCTGCAACGCCTCCTCCAGCAGCAGGTAGAGGGGCAGGGCGCGCTCCACCAGGGTGACCCGGCAGCCCAGGGTGGCCAGCAGGAAACCGTCCTGGCCCAGCCCGGCGGTGGCGTCCACCACCGCCGGGCGGTGTCCGGGCTTGAGGCCCAGGGCGCGGGGCAGGGGAGAGCGGATGCCACTGGTGCGGATGCGCTGGTGCATGCGCCCGCCGGTGAAGTCGATGTGCAGGGGACCGGGCGTGTTCGAGCCCACTTGGCGCAGCTCCAGTCCCCGGGCGGTGCAGGCGAGCAGGAAGGGGAAGCGGGTCTCATCGGGTGGCACCAGGGGGCGGCCGCTGCGCCGGGCCAGCTTTTCCGCCTCTGCCTCCTGGCCAGGGTGGGCGGTGATGGCCCAGAGGGATGTTTGTGGGGAAATCACCACGGAGGATTCAGAGGATGAGCGGGGAAGTCGTGGTTGTTTCCAATATCGGTTCTGTAGGTGGCGCGTCCCCGCGCCGAACGATGCAAAGGCATCCTGTCGCAACGGATTCGCGTGGTTCGGTACGGGGACGCGCCTCCTACGGGTGAAAGGTTCGCCATGAGCCGGTGTGAACCAGGGTTCACCGTTCTTCCGAGAGTACCTGGACCACCGCCCTGCAGAGAAACGCCAGCGACTCCTCGTCGATGACGTAGGGCGGCATCAGGTAGACCAGCCTGCCGAAGGGGCGCACCCAGACGCCCGCCTCCACCAGGGCCGGCTGGAGTTTCTCCATGACCACCGGCTTCTCCATCTCCACCACACCGATGGCTCCCAGCACCCGCACCTCGGCCACACCCGGGAGATTCCGGCAGGGAGCCAGGCCGGTTTCTAAACCCGCCTCGATGGTCCGGATGCGCGCCTGCCAGGGGGAGCTCAGCAGCAGGTCGATGCTGGCGTTGGCCACCGAACAGGCCAGGGGGTTGCCCATGAAGGTGGGACCGTGCATGAACACCCCTGGCTCGCCGTTGCCGATGGTCTCGGCGATCTCACTGGTAGTGAGGGTGGCCGCCAGGGTCATGTAGCCGCCGGTGAGGGCTTTTCCCAGACAGAGGACGTCGGGGGAGATGCCGGCCCATTCGCTGGCGAAGAGGCGGCCGGTGCGGCCGAAGCCGGTGGCGATCTCGTCCAGGATCAGCAGCAGCCCCAGCTCGTCGCACAGGGCGCGCAGCCGCTGCAGGTATTCCGGCGAGTAGAAATACATGCCGCCGGCGCCCTGCACCACCGGTTCCAGGATCACCGCGGCGATCTCGCCGGCGTGGCGGCGTGCCAATGCTTCCATTGGCGCAAAGTCTGTCTCGCTGCAGGGTTCGCCGAATCGGCAGGGAGGACGCGGGGCGAAGAGCTGCTGCGGCAGGAAGCCCTGGAAGAGGCTGTGCATGCCGGTAACCGGATCGCACACCGACATGGCGCCGAAGGTGTCGCCGTGGTAGCCGCCGCGCACGGTGACAAAGCGGCTGCGGGACTCGCCTCGGCTGCGCCAGTACTGGATCGCCAGCTTCAGCGCCACCTCCACCGACACCGAGCCGGAGTCGGCCAGGAAGACCCGCTCCAGCCCTGCCGGGGCGATGACCGTCAGCCTTTCGCCCAGGGCCACCGCCGGCTCGTGGGTGAGGCCGCCGAACATGACGTGGGCTATCTGCCCGAGCTGTTCCCTGATGGCGGCGTTGAGCACCGGGTGGTTGTAGCCGTGGATGGCGCACCACCAGGAGGACATGCCGTCGATGAGTTCACGGCCATCGGCCAGCTTCAGCCGCACCCCTTCCGCTGAAACCACCGGCCAGAGAAGCGGAGCAACGGGGGGCGCGTAAGGATGCCACAGGTGGGCCCGGTCACGGGCCACCAGCGATGCGCCGTTCATCTTGCCAGGTAGTCGAGCAGAATGCCGGCGAAGATCACCGCGCCCACCCACTGGTTGTGGAGGAAAGCACGGAAGCAGCGCGTCCGTTCGCGATCCCGGATCAGCCACTGGTGGTAGAGCATCAGCCCGGCGGCCGCCGCCAGGCCGAGATGATAGAAGGTGCCCAGGTGGAAGATTCGTCCCACGTGCAACAGCACCGCCAGCATGGCGATCTGCAGAAGGCCGATCACCAGGCGGTCGTGGCGGCCGAAGAGGATGGCGCTGGACTTGATGCCGATCCTAAGATCGTCGTCTCGGTCCACCATGGCATACATGGTGTCGTACACCACTGCCCAGATCACCACCGCCAGGAAGATCCACCAGCTGCGCGGATCGACATGGCCGGTCTGGGCAGCGAAGGCCATGGGAACCGCCCAGCCGAAAGCGGCCCCCAGGTAGGCCTGGGGCAGATGGGTGAGCCTTTTGGTGAAGGGGTAGCTGGCGGCCAGGAAGGCGCCCACCAGCGACAGCGCCAGGGTGAGACCGTTGAGGGTGAGCACCAGCAGCAGTGCCATCCCCGAAAGCAGGGCGAAGAGCACCAACGCCTCCCGCGGTGACACCTTGCCGGAGGTGATGGGGCGCTCTGCGGTGCGCTTCACATGGCGGTCGAAATCGCGGTCGGCGAAGTCGTTGATGACACAGCCGGCCGAACGCATCAATACCACGCCGGCCACGAACACTGCCACCACCCAGGGGTGCGGATGACCTTCGCCCGCGATCCAGAGCGCCCACAGTGTCGGCCACAGGAGCAGCATGATGCCGATGGGCTTGTCCAACCGCATCAGGCGGGCGTAGAGCAGCCAGCGGTTTTCTCTCAGGGCGTTTTCCAAGGAGATACCCGTTACAATGGGCGACATCCAATATGTCGAAATGATACCAGAACCCGGAAATCACTCATGAAAGTCCGAGTCGTCGTCCTGCTGCTGACATTGCTGGCCACCGCCTGCACCACCACGCCCACCGGGCGCAGCCAGTTGATGCTGGTGAGCCCAGAGTCCGCAGTCCAGGCCTCCGCCGAGGCCTATCCCAAGCTGCTGGAGAAATTCGCCCGCGAGGGCAAGCTCGATAACGACCCGGAACAGGTGCGCCGGGTAAAGGAGATCACCGGGCGCCTGGTGGCGGAGGCGATCAAGGACTACCCCCACACCCGCGCCTGGAAATGGCAGGTGGTGGTGATCGACGATCCGGATACGGTGAATGCCTGGTGCATGGCGGGCGGCAAGATGGCGGTCTACAGCGGGCTGCTGAAGAAGATCAAGCCCACCGACGACGAGCTGGCGCAGGTGATGGCGCACGAAATCTCCCATGCGGTGGCCAATCACGTGGCGGAGCAGATGTCCATCGCGCTGGCCTCCCAGGTGGGGTTGGCGATCCTGTCGGCCACCGCGCTGCACGACAGCCGGTATCGCACCGCCGCGCTCACCGGCGCCGCGCTGGCCGCGTCGCTGGCCATCGAGCTGCCCTACAGCCGCAAGGCGGAGGCGGAAGCCGACCGCATCGGCATCGAACTGGCCGCCAAGGCCGGTTACGACCCCCGCGCCGCTGTCACCCTGTGGCAGAAGATGGCCAGGGTGAGCGAGGGCAGGGCACCGGAGTTTCTCAGCACCCACCCGGCACCGGAGAGCCGGCAGAAGGCGTTGCAGGCGCTGGTTCCGCAGATGATGAAGTACTACCACCCGGACGAGCCCCATCCGGTCTACCAGGGACTGTGAGCCACGAGGTGGTAAAGATCCTGCCGCCAAGGCAGGCCGGCTTCAACCCGACGGTCTTCGCTCCATCCGTTTCCGGGGATCCTGCCGGTAGTAGGCCAGCAGTTCGTCAAAGACGCGGGGACATCTCTCCTCCAGGTGGTGGGGCGCGGTGAAGAAATATTCGCTGACCACGGCGAAGAATTCCGCCGGACCGGTGGCGCCATAGGGGTTGATACAGGTGTGGTGGCTGCCGTGTTCCACCTGTTCCTGCAGCCTGGCGTAGGCTTCGCTCAGAGAGCGGGTCCACTCCTCGATGGGCATCTCCGGGTGCAGCGGCGGCATGCCGTTGGCGCGGCCGTTCAGGGCGTCCAGCTTGTGGGCGAACTCGTGGATCACCACATGGCGACCCGGGTGCAGGTGCAGGCTGTCCCGCTCTATCTCGTTCCAGGCCAGCACCAGGGGGCCGCGTTCCCAGGACTCACCGCTCAGCGCCGCTGTCTGGGGGTGCACGATGCCGACCTCGTCGGTGACTTCCCGCTGCACGCGAAAGATCTCCGGGTAGAGGATGATCTCGGTCCAGCCGTGGTAGCTCTCCAAGCCCAGCTCCAGCACCATGAGGCAGGCCTGGCTGGCGATGACCGCCCGTTTCCAGAGGTCCACCTCCAGCCCGCCGGCCCCGTTGAAGACCTTATCCTCCAGGAACAGGGTGGTGAGTTCGCGCAGTCTCACCGCCTCTTTCACCTGCAGAGGTTGCAGCAGGGGCAGGGTTTGCCGCAACCTGCGCCAGGTGTGGTCGTCCAGCGGGGAACGACGCAGGGCGCGACGCAGCCGGAACCGGCGCCACCAGGAGAGGATCACGCTCGTGCCGTCGCTCGGGGTAACATGATCCGGCACTCTACTACAGGATTCGGGATCCATGGCACATCATCACCACCATCCAGAGCCACCGGCGCCGGATGCGCACCACGGGGCCTTTGCCCTGGGGGTGGCACTCAATCTCGGCTTCGTGCTGGCGGAGGCGGGTTTCGGACTGGCCTACGGCTCCCTGGCGCTGGTGGCCGATGCCGGCCACAATCTCAGCGATGTGCTCAGCCTGCTGCTGGCCTGGGGCGCCGCCTGGCTGGCTGGGCGTCCCCCCACGCCGCGCCGTTCCTACGGATACCGCCGCGCCACCATCCTGGCTTCGTTGCTCTCCGCCATGCTGCTCATCGCGGCGCTGGGGGCCATCACCCTGGAGGCGGTGGAGCGTTTTCGCGAGCCGGCGCCGGTTCCGGGTCAGGTGGTGATCTGGGTGGCGTTGACGGGTGTGGTGATCAACACCGCCACCGCCTTGTTGTTCGTTCGCGGCCAGAAGCACGACCTAAACCTGCGCGGTGCCTTTCTGCACATGGCGGCGGATGCGGCGGTCTCCCTGGGGGTGGTGGTGGCCGGAGTGGCCATACTTTATACCGGCTGGTCCTGGATCGATCCCGCGCTGAGCCTGGTGATCGTGGTGCTGGTGTTCATCGGTACCTGGGGACTGCTGCGGGAGTCGCTGGCGCTGGCCATGGATTCGGTGCCGGCCCACATCGATCCGGCGGTAGTGGAGTCCTATCTGCGTAGCCTGCCTGGGGTGAGCGATCTGCACGATCTGCACATCTGGGCCATGAGCACCACCGAGGTGGCCCTCACCGTGCATCTCACCATGGACACATGTCCTGATAACGACCGGTTCCTACGGCAGGTGGCCGGGGAGCTGGGCAGCCGTTTTGGGATCCACCACACCACCATCCAGATCGAAAGGGACGAGCCGGCGCACTGCCGGCTGTCCGCTCCCGGCAGCCTGTGAACTCAGGAGCGGGCCTCAGCTCCCTGCAGGCAGCGGACCAGAAGCTGTCGTTGCAGTGATTCGAGATCCTGGCAGGTGGCAAGCGCTTCTTTATCCAGGCAGGGCCGTAACGAGCCGTTTTGTACCAGAAAGACCGCTGGCAGTGGGGTGGTATCGTCGGGATAACGGTGGCGGAACTGGTCGCGGTGAAGAAATTGGCAGGGGACTCCAAGCTCCTCCACGAACCGGCGCCATTGCGCCTTTTCCCGCAGATACCCATGGGTGAGCGCACACAAATCACAGGGGTAGCTGTCCGGCGCAAAGAGCTTGTGGCCGATGTCGGCCAGCGTATTGAAGAGGCCGCTGTCGGCGTTGTAGACGAAAAGCAAAGAGGGAGCTGGAGCGGGCATGTAGGTGGCACTCCCCGGAGTTTGGGCTATCATACCGTGAAAAGGATGTTCAAGATGGGACTTGAGCATTCGATAACAATCCATCCCGGGCCGGGTCCCTGATGTCTACGGCTCCGGGTTTCAGAAAAATAAAGAAGGGGAGGAGTGAGATGTCCGGATTCAAGAAAGAGCTTTTCAACCAGTTCGCGCGCGTGGCCAAGGGGCTGAGCAACGGCAACCGCCTGGAATTGCTGGAGTTCCTCTCCCAGGCGGAGCGCAGCGTGGACGAGCTGGCGCGCCTTTCCGGCATGAGCGTGGCCAACACCTCGCAGCATCTGCAACAGCTGCGCCACGCGGGACTGGTGATGGGGCGCAAGGAGGGACAGAAGGTGTTCTACAGCCTCACCGGGTCCGATGTGGAGCGGCTCTGCAACGCCTTGCGGGAGGTGGCGGAACGCCATCTTTCCGAGGTGCGTCGCCTGGTGGCCAGTTTCCTGGAGGTGAAGGACCAGCTGGAACCGGTGCCACCAGAGGAGCTGCTCAAGCGGATCCATGAGGGGGTGGTCACCGTGATCGACGTGCGGCCGCCGGAGGAGTATGCCGCCGGCCACCTGCCGGGCGCCATCAACCTGCCGCTCTCCGAGCTGGAGGAGAGGCTGGACGAATTGGAGCCCGGCAAGGAGGTGGTGGCCTATTGCCGCGGGCCGCATTGCGTGCTGGCGTTCGATGCCGTCTCCCTGCTGCGGGAGAAGGGGCTGGAGGCGAGCCGTCTCGACGGCGGCCTGCCGGAGTGGCGTATGAAAGGGCTTCCCGTCCATGCCTCCCACTGATCCGCGGAGCTTGCTGGCGGGGACAATACCGATCCTGTTGGCGGGATTGTTTCTGGGATCTGGGACGCCTGTCCAAGGGGAGGTAACCGTGGAGGTGGGACCCAGTACCGGGCTCAAGACCTGGGAGTGGCGCAATCAGGGAATTTCCCTCCGCCTGGTCCAGAGACTACCCGACCAGACCCGGGCCTATCTTCTGGCGCGTGGCTTTCCTGCGCCGGTGGCGGACGAGGTGGCCCGGGCCTGCCTGTTCGGCTCCATGTTCCGCAACGATGGAAGGAAGCCGCTGGATTTCGATCTGAATGACTGGCGGGTGCTGCACGACGGGCAAGTGGGTCTCATGATGACCCGTGAGCGGTGGGATGAGCGATTGGCCGCCAGGGAGGTACCCAAGACGGGTCGCATCGCCTTCCACTGGTCGCTGTTGCCTACGCGACAACATTTCGAACCTGGCGACTACAACTGGGGCATGACCAGCTACGGCCTGCCGCCCGGATCCCGGTTCGACCTGGAACTGAATCTGACAGTGGGAGGGGAACCGCTACGGGCGGTGATCCCCGGCCTGGAATGCGCTCCTGAGAAACTTCCGGAGAATTGACCCATGCGCAAGACTCTTTTCTTTCTGCTGCTCCTGGTGACCATGCCGTTGCAGGCGATCCAGCCGGGCAAGGGGCTCACCGAGGTGCCGGGCCATCCACAAGCGCCCGATTTCACGCTGCAGGACATCGATGGCAACATCCACCGCCTGGCCGATTACCGGGGCAAGGCGCTCATCGTCAACTTCTGGGCCACCTGGTGTCCTCCCTGCCGGGCGGAGATGCCCTCCATGGAGCGGGCCTGGAAGAAGGAGCGCAGTAACGGCATCGTGATCCTGGCCATCAACGTGGGCGAGGACGAGGACACCATCTTCCAGTTCACCGCCGACTATCCGGTCACCTTCCCGCTGCTGATGGACCAGGATTCGGAGGTGGTGGGCCCCTGGGGGGTGCGCGGCTTGCCCACCACCTATGTGGTGGACCCCGCGGGCCGCATCGTCTATCGAGCCATCGGCGGCCGGGAGTGGGACGACCCGGAACTGCTGGACAAGGTGCGCGCCCTGTTGCCGCGGCAGGAAGCCGCGAAACAGTGAAACCGGGCCGGGGCGCCGGCCTTTTCCCTCCTTTCAGGTCTCTTCCAACCAGGGAGTGATGGACTCCGCCAGCAGCGGCGCCAGCCGGATGCGGTTGCTGGGATGGGGAATGGCGTCACAGCTCCACACCTGCTTCACACCGGCGTCCGACAGCCGCCGCAGGGCATCGCCCACGAACAGGGCGTGGGTCACCAGCACCGAGATGGAGGCGGGTCGGTGAGGTGTCAGGGCCCGGGCGGTCATCTCCAGGGTGCGGCCGGTGCTGGCCACGTCGTCCACCAGCACCAGGTGGCGGTCGGCGTAGTCTCCCGGGGGCAGCCGGATCTCCACCTCGCGGTCGCCCCGGCGGGTCTTGCGCGCCACCCGGTAGTCCAGTCCCTCGTGGCGGGCGATGGCGGCCACCCACTGCTCGGACTCCTCGTCCGGGCCGATCAACATCGGCCGTTGCATCTCCTGCTCCAGGAAACGGGCCATGGGCTCGGTGGCGGTGAGGTTCACGGCAGGGGAGACCGGCACCGCCTGCTCCAGCCGGTGGACCCGGTGCAGGTGGGCGTCCACGGTGAACAGACCATCCACCAGGGCGGCCAGCTGGCGTCCCAGGATGCGCTGGCTCACCACCTCGCCGGGGTGGAAGGCCTTGTCCTGCCGCATGTAGCAGAGGTAGGGCGCCACCAGCAGGATCCGTTCCACCCCCTGTTCCCGCAGGTGGCCGGCCACCAGAAAGAGTTCGGCCAGCTTGTCGTTGGGAAAGTGCAGCGAGCGGCACAGCACCACCTTTCGGGGCAGCTCAGGCGGAGTGCGCAGCAGGCTCTCGCCGTCGGGAAAACGGTGGATCGCCACCTCCCCGTAGTCCAGCTCCAGGGCCTGCGCCAGGCGCCGGGCCGGTTCGCTGTATTCAGGAAAGCCGAGCAGCAGGGTCATACCTCCTCCAGGGTGTAGCCGTCGTCCTGGCTGGCCGCCTCGCAGGCGAACTCGAAGTTGGCGGGGAAATCGGCGTGGATCACGTAGAGGACCTCGTTCCTGCGCACCGGGTCGCCCACCTTGCGGTGGAGGTCCACTCCCGCCCCCTTGTCCAGGGGGGCGCCGGCCAGGCGGGCTAGGGAGGCCATGCGCAGATTGTCGATGGCCGCCACCCGGCCATCCCGGGAGGCGCGCACCTCCCGCACCAGTTTTCCCGGTTCCGGGGGATGGGGGTTGCGCCCCTGGGCGTCGATGATCGCCTCCATGCGCGCCAGCGCCCGTCCGGAGTCCAGGATGTCCCGGGCCAGGAAGTAGCCCTGGCCGCCACGAACGTCGGGATCGAACTCCAGGATGCGGCCGGCCAGCCGCAGCGCCTTTTCCCGCAGGTCCACCGGGGCGGCGGGGTCGCCGCGCAGCACCTGCATCACGTCGCGCGCCTCCAGCACCGGGCCGATGCCGCGGCCGATGGGCTGGGTGCCGTCGGTGATCACCACCTCCAGGGTGATCCCCATGCGGTCCCCCACGTACTCGAACAGCTTGCGCAGGCGCAGGGCGTCACGGTGGCTGCGCACCTTGGCGGTAGGGCCCAGAGGAATGTCCAGCAGCAGATGGCTGGAGCCGGCGGCCACCTTCTTGGAGAGGATGGAGGCCACCATCTGCCCCGGGGAGTCCATGGAGAGGGGGCGCTCCACCGAGATCAGGATGTCGTCCGCCGGCGCCAGCCGCGCGGTGCCGCCCCAGGCCAGGCAGCCGCGGTGTTGATGCACGATTTCGCGCATCCGTTCCGGGGAGAGATCCACCTGGGCCAGCACCTCCATGGTGTCGGCGGTGCCGGCGGGGGAGGTGATGGCGCGGCTGGAGGTCTTGGGCATGCAGAGCCCGTGGGCCGCCACGATGGGCACGATGAGCATGGTGGTGCGGTTGCCGGGGATGCCGCCGATGCAGTGCTTGTCCGCCACCAGGGGTTCGTTCCACTGCAGCCGGTCGCCGGTCTCCACCATGGCCCGGGTGAGGTGGAGCACCTCGTTGCGTTCGAAACCGGTCTCGGCGCAGCCCACCAGGAAGGCGGCCATCTCGATCTTGGAGTAGCGGTTCTCCACGATGTCCTGGATGATGTCCCGGTAGTCCTGCGCCGAAAGTGCCTCTCCTTCGATCTTGCGGTGCACCGCCTGGATGGAGCGCGGCGGCGTGGCATGGCGTACCCGCACCGGCGTCCCCTCCGGCAGGCCCAGCTGTTGGAACACCTGTTCCGACAGACCCAGCTCCCCGGGGGCGGTGATGGACTCGTCGTCCACGATGTTCAATACCGCGATCACCGCCTCGCCATTCTCCTCCCGGCGGATCTCGATCTTGTTCAGCGCCTGGAAGCCCTCGCTGTGATAGACATGGCAGTCGCGGTGCAGGTAGGCGACGTTCTCGCGGTAGGTGTCGATGGCGACGGATCGCAGTTTGAGAGTGGCCATGAGAGGATGGGCTTTCGAGACCTGTGCCCCCATTCTGCCAGAATGTGGTGTAATTGGGTCAGACTCCCTTTTGCCAAGAGACAGACCCGAGATGAGCAAGAAAGACGATCTGCCACCCCCCAAGGATCCTGCGGAAGTGTTGGGCCAGGCCTATGAGCGGCTGCTCGAAACCGCCATGGAGGATGTCGAAAAGCTGGAGCGCAAGACCGGCCCGGCGCTGCATGAGCTCATCGACAAGGCCAGGGAGAAGCTCTCGGAACTGGGCGAGTTCACCGAGGAGGAGCTGGAGAAGGTCTCGGAATATCTCAAGCGCGACCTGCGCGACGCCGCGGAATACCTGGTGGAGACCGGCGAAGACCTGAAGAGCTGGCTCGGTTTCGATCTGAAACTACTGGAGGAGCGCTGGGCCGAGGCCTTCTTCAAGGCGGCGGACCAGACCACCGTGGAGCTCAACCTGCTGCGTGAGCAGGCGGAGCTGGCGGGCTACCACACCGGGGAAGTGGTGGGGCCGGGTACCCTGGTGTGCGACAACTGTGGCGAGGAGCTGCACTTCCACAAGCCCGGCCATATCCCCCCTTGTCCCAAGTGCGGGGGCACCAGCTTCCACCGCAAGCGCGAAGTCTGATTCTTTCGGCTTCTTTGTTTTCGTCCCTTGGGGACCCCTGAATAAAAGCCATCCTTGGCTTTATCAGGGCGCGCTGCGCCGCAAACGCGGTTTGCGGCTTGCTACAAAATCAATCGCTTACAGCGATCGATTTTGCCGGC
>JALXAM010000056.1 GCA_026992075.1 Sedimenticola sp.
GACGAGAAAAAAGGGGGAAATGGCCGAAGATGGCGGCATAAGCGCTGTGGGAGCCTCTGAAGGGCATCACCAAGCAGGGTTTCAGGATTTTCACGAGGTCATCGTGAATACTCCTTCTAAAACAATAACTTAATGATACTCTCATGATGACATGCCGCAAGGGGATAATCTGACAAAGTAGAATTACGAACCCAATGAAACAGAGATACGTATATACAGAAAATACGGCCTTGGTATATCGGAATAAGGCCGATAGGAGGTTCGCATGAGCAGCGGGACCGATAGGATTGAGGGGACAGTGGAGGCCTGGGAAGAGCGGCGCCTGGGCGCCGACGAGGAGTATGTCGCCGTGTCGGAAATCGATGAGGCGTTGGTTGACCGGGCGGCCGGGATGAAGATGATCTCCATCCGCCTGCCTGAGTCCCTCATCGATGATTTCAAGAAGTTGGCGCAGATTCACGGACTTGGATATCAGCCGCTCATGCGGCAGATCCTTGAGCGGTTCGCCGAATCGGAAAAAAGACGCTTGTTGAACAACTACGCCGCACAGATGGCAAAACAGGCAAAGAAAGAGCAGACGGAGGACGATAGCGATTCGGAAAAGAAGATCGCCTGACCCAGATGCCGCAGGGCGGGCCCTACAAGGGTTTCATCCCGGCCTAACTAACGGGGCGATGCCCTACCCTGTCCCCAGGCACCGCGCCAGTGACGGCACAGCCCGCATGGAAGCAACGCCCACACAAGGCCCCGCAGTGACGGGGCCTTGCCTTTTCCGCAGCGGGTAAAAGAAACCCGGCACGGTAGCCGGGTCATGATGAGGCGACCCGCGGCGAGTCAGGGTCAGTGCTTTCCTCCCCCCCTCGCCGGCCGTCCGGGCCAGCTTGGTAGAGACGCGGCGAGCCATCACTACACCCCGTGCACGAAGAAGACCCGCAGGGAACTGGTTTGTTTGTATTTTTATCGATTTCAGATGATCGTCAGAGACAATCTGGAGAACTGCGACGGACCTGGGAAGAAGCCCGAAAAAACTGAAAATCCTCGTGTCGGTGGTTCGATTCCGCCCCTGGGCACCATCAAGATCCAGAAGTTGCGATATTCAAACGCCCTGCACGATGCAGGGCGTTTTTGCCTCTGGATCAACTTTCGCTCACCAGCCCCCGGCGATCTCTTTCGTCTCCTTCCCGATGGACGGGAGCCAGGCGCAGGGGGCGAAGGCGTTGGGATCGGCCTCGGCCATGGCCAGTCGCATGGATTCGGGAATCTCTCCGCCCAGCAAGGAACCTTCGGGAACATAGGGATCGATCTCGTCGTAGCGCCGGATCTCGCTCTGGCTCACCCTGCGGTGGATGTGGGAACGGTTGAGCTCACGCGGGTGGCGCAGCCCCGCCGAGGCGATGATCTCGGCGGTGGCGCGCACCGTGCCGGCATGGTAACGGGCCACCCGCCGGGCCTTGTCCTTCACCACCAGGCCGCGGTAGAGGCGCGGGTCCTGGGTGGCCACACCGCTGGGGCACCGGTTGGTGTTGCAGACCAGCGAATGGACACAGCCGAGGGCGAACATCATGCCACGAGCGCCGTTGCACAGATCGGCCCCTAGCGCCATGTGCTTCACCAGGTGGAAGCCGGTGAGGATCTTGCCCGAGGCGATCACCCGCACCTGGTGGCGCAGACCGAAGCCGATGAGGCAGTCGACCACCAGCGCCAGCGCCTCGCGCAGCGGCATGCCGATGGAGTTGGCATACTCCAGGGGGGCGGCCCCGGTTCCCCCCTCGCCGCCGTGCTCCAGGTGGTAGGGGCTGATCCCTCCTTCACCTGTGTTGTGGGCAAAGCCACCAAGCCTGGCACCCTTGTTCAGCGGCAGCACCGCATTGGGGCTCAGGGCACCGAAGCTCATGGCCGAGATGTTGAAGATGCTGGCCTGGTAGGGCCGGCCGCACTGGGGTCCGCCCACGCTCACCCGCAGGTCCGGCTCCACCTCTGCCGCATCCACCGCAGCCAGCGAGTGGCCGATCCACTCGTAGCCGGTGCGATAGGTGTCCACCCGGGCGCCGAAGGGCACCGTGTCCCTGGCCCCCTTGGCGCGCTGGTAGACGATGCTGCGGAACATGCGGTTCACCGGCGTGCCGTCGGTGTCCGACTCCACGAAGTACTCCCGCACGTAGGGACGCAGCGCCTCCATCAGCCAACGTCCGCGCCCGAAGAGGGGAAAGTTGCGGCAGATCGAGTGGCGTTCCTGAAACAGGTCGTAGAAACCGACCGCCGACAGCGGAAGGATCAGCACCAGGCTCCACAGCACCGGCGGCCAGAAGGGTGCCGCCGCGGCGAGCAGCACCATGAGAATGGCAAAAGTCCCGACGAAGGTGGATGAGCAATCAGCAACCGGCTCTCGACCATCGACAACCGGATCGCTGACAGACCGGCTGCAGACTACTCATCAACGACCGGCGCCGGGCGCCGATCATTTCCGCTTCCAGGCGCCTCCTTTCTTGTACCAGTAACCGGCCGGCGCCTCCTCGATCCAGATACGGGCGAAGGTCTGGCGGATCTCCTGCTCCCACTCGGGGTGGCCGTTGGCACGGGCGATCTCCCGATAGAGTGCGTTGCGGTCCCGGTTCTCGTCCGCCACCAGCTTCTTCAGCCGGTTGCGCTGATTCAGCGGCACCGGCTTGAGGGTACGCACCTCCACCAGCCCCGATTCATTGAAACCGATGGCGCCGGCCCGGTACCAGGGGGCCAGCTGTTTCTGGCGCTGCGCCATCGACTTGCGCAGGCGGGCGATGGCGGGGGTGTCGATGTTGATGTCGGCGCGACCCGCAGCCTCGGCCACCGGCACCAGCCATTCCAGCAGACGGCCGGCCACCCGCATGGCGGCGGGCACTTCCAGCGAACCCCGATCCGGTTGCGATTCATCGGCAGGCGCCTGTTCCTGGTCCTGGGATGGCTGTGACTGCCGGTCTCCCTTGAGCACGTCCCGCACGATCACCCGCGCCGCCTCCTCGGCGGCCGCGGCGGGAAAATAGATGTTGATGGTCACGCAGGCGCTGAGCAGCAACAGGCCCAGCAGGGGCCAACCGGTTCTCTTCAACATGGCTTCACTCCACGACGATACCCTGTACACGAATGTTGCGCAGGCGCCTGAGCAGGTCTTTCCAGGCCACGCGCCGGTTCCTGCCGATGACGTCCACGCGGGGGAGCAGGGCCCCCTTGACGATATAGTAGCCGCCCTTGGGGCCCGGAGCACCATCCAGTTGCGCGGTATCTCCCCGCAGCCTCACCTTCAGCTCCAGGCGGTCGTAGGCGAAATCCTTGAACAGGCCTAAAAAGGTGTTGGAAAGCCCCGAGGCAACGCCGTTGCCCAGCTCGGTGAGGTTGTCGATGGCGCGCTGACTGATCCGGTGGCGGCGCGGATCCTTCGCCGGCGAGCGCAGTTCCGCATCGAATCCGGCCACCTCCCAGCCCACCAGTCGCAGATCACGCACATGGCCTTCGAGGCTGCCCTCGATTCGCCCGAAGGAGAAGGTCCGGGAGATCTGCGCCAGGTCCAGGTTCTCCAGCCGGATGCTGGTGCGCAGCACCGGCGCCGGTCCCAGCAGGTCCTCGATCACCAGCCCCTCCACCACCACCCGTCCACCGAACACCCGCACCACCAGTTCGCCCTCCAGCTGCAGGCGACCGGCGGCGTAATGGAGACTCGGAAGAGCGGCGTCCAAGGTCCCCTCCAGCGGGGGCCAGTCCAGCGCCCGGCTGAGCCTGGCCAGCTGCACCGATTCCAGCCGGGCCCCGGCCTGGGCCTGCAGCGACCCGGCGAGGAGGCCTTCCAGGCGCAGCCCGCTCACCCGCAGATGCCCGCCGAGCAGGGGAATGGTGAAGGGTTCCACCGAAACCAGGTCCCCGCCAGCCCGAAATTTCAGCATGGTGGCGCCCAGCTCCACCCGGTAGAGGTGGGCCTGCTGCCACTGCAACCGGGAAGCCTCCGCTTCTCCCTGCGACCGCCAGTGAAGGTCGGCTTGCAGGCCCCGGGCGCCAAAGCGTCCAGCCCCATCCTCCAGGCCGATCCCGGAAAGAATGAAGCTGGCCTGGCGGAGAGCGCCCTTCGCCAGCTCCAGGCTGCCCTTACCCTTGCCGCTGAGCTGCAGGTCGTCCAGCGCGGTGCCGATGAGCAGCGGTTGCAGCGCCAGCTGGTAGAGGCTGGGCAGCCCCTCCGAGCGCCAGTCCAGCGACAGCTCCCGTGGACCCTGGTGATCCCACTTCCCTTTTCCTTCGAGATGGAGCACACCGGGGTAGTCCAGCACCAAGCGTTGCAACCGCCCCCACCGCCCGTCCAGGGC
>JALXAM010000057.1 GCA_026992075.1 Sedimenticola sp.
GCCCATGATGATGGGAATGGTCTGCTCCAGCTTCATCAGCCCGGCGGAGACGAAGCCCACCACCAGCACCGTGGTCACCGAGGAGGACTGGATGATGGCGGTGGTGACGGCGCCGGCCAGCACCCCCTTGAAGCGGTTGGTGGTCATGCGCGCCAGCAGGCGCCTCAGGCGCTGTCCGCTGCTCGCCTTCAGCGCCCCGGTCATCAGCTCCATACCGTAGAGGAAGATGGCCAGGCCGCCGAAGAGGCCCATGAGGATGGCGCCGATTTCCAGGGATTTTTCCATTCAGCTCGATTTCGGTAGGAGGCCCGTTCCGGGCCGAAGTTTGGGCCATTCGCGGCGGGGGCGCCGCTCCTACAGGAATGCTGCCGCTCCCGCCTCTAGGAGGCCCGTCCCCGGGCCGAATTTCGAACCATTCGCGGCGGGGCGCCGCGCCTACTCCCCGGCCCAGCGGGAGAGCGCCTCGATGATCTTCCTCGCCTGCTCCTTGCTGGAGATGTTGAACTTGGACTTCTGCTGGTACTCTCCGTTGCGCTTCTGGTAGCGGCGGATGCTGTACTTCTCGGGACCATACTCCTGCTTCGCGTTGTTCCACTCCTGGTAGCGGAAGAGGATGGTGGTCCAGGCGCCCTTGCTCAGGATCTCCTTGTCCAGCTCCCTCACCAGTTCCAGGTCGCCTTCCCGGTAGGTGATGGTCAGCTCTTCGGGGGTGCTTGCCATGTTCAGGTCGCTCCGTTGCGTTTCAAAAGCAGCGCAATATCGCCCAATCCCAGGGAATTTGCAATTTGCAGGGCGCTCCTCCCCTGTGCGTCCACCGCCCGCACGTCGGCCCCTGCCTTGACCAGGTGCTTGGCCAGCTTGTGGTTGCCCTGGCGGATGGCGATGAGCAGGGGAGTGTCGCCTTTTTCGTCTCGCGCTTCCAGGTCCGCGCCGTGGCGGACCAGGTACTCCACGGTCTCCCGCTTGCGCATGCCGAGGTGGGCGGCGTCCAGCATCCAGGCAGTGGCTTCCATGTGCGCACCGGCTTTCCGCAACAGGTCGGCGATGAGCGTGTGGCCACCCATGATGGCGTGCCAGAGGGCAGTGCGGCCTTCCCGGTCGGGCTTGTCCACTTCCACGCCGCTGCGCAGCAGCAGGCGGACGATGGCGGTGCGGCCGTTTTTCACCGCCACCTGCAGGGGCGTGTAGCCCTCCCGGTTCAGCCGGTTCATGTCGCTGCCCCAGCGGATGTGCCGTTCGATCTGCTCGATGTCGCCCCGCTGCATGGCCAGGTAGAGGGTTACCGTGGGCTTTTCCGGCCCGGAACAGGCGGTGACCAGCAGGAGTGCCAGGATCAAGGGCAGAGCTGTTTTCATGAGGGGCGTTTGATGTTACTTTGCATTTCATCATAACAACGGCGGCTGGGCATGGTAACCAAAATCCTCTTCACCCTCGCGGTGGTTGGCGTGGTGATCTGGCTGATCCGGTTCCGGCAGAGGCCTGGCCCAGTAGCCCCTTCCCACCAAAGTGGCGGTGCGAGGCCGGTGAGGGGGATCGCCCTGGCGGTTCTCGCCGTCATGGTGGTGAGTGGTCTGGCAGTGGCCTACCTGCGTTGGAACGACGCCCACCAGGTGGTACGGGTGACGGTCATCGACTCCGGCACCGGCCGGGTCAGCCGCTACGCCGTCTACCGTGACCGGCTGAAGGAGCGCAGTTTCGAAACCGTGGACGGACGCCAGGTGCGGCTCGCCGATACGGAGCGCATGGAGGTGACAGCCGCGCCATGAGGCTCTCCGACCTGGTCATCCGCTCTGCCTACTGGCTGGAGGAGTCGCAGCGTTACCGCAAGGTCAAACGGGCCGCCTACGATCTGCTCGAAAATCCCCACTCGAGAATCCGCCCCTATTTCGATTTCTTCATGATGACGCTGGTGCTGAGCAGCGTCTTCATCCTGCTCTACGACGTGCGTCACCAGCTCGGCCACTGGGCGGTGAAGTTCGAGAACCTGGTGGTGCTGATCTTCATCGTCGAGTATCTCGCGCGGCTGTGGGTCTACGATGACATCCACAGGCACATCATCGAGGTATACGAGGAGAGCGAACTGATCAACGAGCCTTTCCGCGTCTCCCGGGCGTTCAGGGAGATCCTGCGCAACAAGTGGGCCTACGTCAGCAGCCCCATGGCGGTGATCGACTTCCTGGCCATCTTTCCCAGCTACCGGCCGCTGCGGATCCTGCGGCTGTTCCTGCTGTTCCGGCTGTTCAAGCTCTTCCGTTACGCGCAGAACATCCAGGAGTTCGGGTCGGTGCTGCGCGAGAAGCAGGCGGAGTTCTTCACGCTCCTCACCTTCCTTCTCTTCATTCTCATCGTCGGTTCGTCGGCCATCTATCTCTTCGAGTCCTCCAACTACGGTGGGCAGATCCACGGTTTCTTCGAAGGGGTCTACTGGGCGTTGGTGACCCTTTCCACCGTGGGGTATGGCGACATCACTCCACAGACTTTCGAGGGGCGCCTGGTGACCATGGTGCTCATCCTCAGTGGGATCGGCGTGATCTCCTTCTTCACTTCCATCGTGGTCTCCGCCTTCCAGGAGAAGCTGGGCGAGGTGCGCGACCGGCAGGTGCTCAGCCAGCTGCAGAAGAAGAAGGGTTACACCGTGATCTGCGGCCATGGCAGGGTGGGGCAGGTGGTGGCCGGTTACCTGCACCAGGACCGTCAGCCCTTCGTCATCATCGATGAAAACCGGGAGGTGGTGATGGCAGCGCGCCGCGAGGGATACCTGGCGGTCCACGGCAAGGCGCAGCGGCTGGGCATGTTGCGCAAGCTGGGCGTGGGATACAACGCCCGGCGCATCCTCTGTCTTACCGGGGACGACGTGGTCAATGTCTACATCACCCTCACTGCACGCCAGCTCGACGAGAAGATCGAGATCATCTCCCGGGCCAACCACCACAGGACCATGAAGAAGCTGATGCTGGCGGGCGCGAGCCACGCAGTGGAACCCTTCAAGGTCGTCGGCCTGATCGCCGGGGAGTACATCGGTCAGCCAGTGGCCTTCGAGGCGGTCCAGGGGATCCTCATGGGGCAGGAGGAGATTGCGCTGGAGGCGGTTCGCGTGCCCGAGGGTTCCTGGCTCGATGGCCGGCGGGTCGAGGAGGCGCCGCTGGAAGAACTCCGCCTGATCCTGTTCGGGGTGATCACGCCCCTGGAACGGGAGAGCGACCACGTCAGGCACCACTACGATCTGCGCACGCACCGTTTCCAGTTCAACCCGGGGGCCGACTTCGTGCTCCTCGGCGAGGACATGCTGCTGGTCTTCGGGCATCGTTACAGCATTTTGCGCCTGCGACACCGGTTGAAGACATGAGTGCAACGGGACGGCGAAAGATCGTGGTGGCGGGCTCGGGCCCCGTGGCCCTGGAGGTGGCCAGGCAGCTTCGTGACCGCGGAGAGGCGCTGTGCCTGGTCGACTACGACGGCGAGCGGCTGGAGAAGGCGCGGCTCGCCGGTTTCGAGGTGCAGCAGGTCAACCTGCAGGACGACGATGAACTGCTTTCCCTGGGGCTGGGCACCGAGGTGGACGTGCTCTTCTCCCTGCTGGACAACGATGCGGACAACGTGTTCCTGGTGATCTCCGCGCGGGCGCTGGCGCCGGAGATCTCCATCGTCTCCATCAGCGAGACCGAGGAGACGGTGAAGCGGTTGCAGGCCGCAGGCGCCACCAAGGTGATCGACCCCTACCAGATCTCCGGCTACCGGATCTACGAGATGGTGCACCGGCCGGTGATCGCCGAGATCATGGACCGTACCGTGTTCGGCACGGATGTGGACCTCGAGATCGCCGAGATCCCGGTTCCGGCAGGGAGCTTTCTCGACGGCGAGTACCTGGACCGGCTCTCGCTGAGCAGCCGTTACAACCTGGTGGTGCTGGGGGTGGTGGACCGGGACTACGGCGACCACCTCATATTCGCCACCAATCCGAAGCGCCACCGCATCGATGTGGACGACGTCATCGTGGTCATCGGCCAGCGCGAGGAGCTGGAACGGTTGCGCAAGGAGATGGCGGGTACCGCCTGACCCGCGGTTCCCATGGCAGGGTCACTCTTCAAGAGAGAGTCCGCTGGTGTCCGGGAGGGGTGCCGGCTTCCTGCGGGGGGCGCAGTCCTCGAGGGTGCCGGTCTCGGGCGGCAACGCCTGGAGGTGGCTGGTGTCGGGCAGGGGAGGGGTTTCCTCCCGGGGG
>JALXAM010000058.1 GCA_026992075.1 Sedimenticola sp.
GTTGGGGAGGGGGTGGATCTTCTTTCCCCAGGGCGGGGGCGATTTTCACGCTATTTCGGGGCCACCAGCGGTGGCAGCGGGCAGTCGAGAATGGCGGAAAAGGCCCGCAGCAGTTCCCGCTCCAGCGGTTCGATGCGCCCGTCGGCCGCCACCGCAGCGGCGCAGGCCTTGAGCAGGCGCGGCTTGAGCAGGGGCTTGAGGTGGGCCAGCCGCTCCAGCGCCCGGTCCAGCGCCTGAGGGGTCAGCTCCTCTTCCGCAGGCAGCTGCAGGCCGGCCATCTCCAGCTCCCGCACCGCCGCCTGGAAGGCATGCAGGCGGTCCATGTGGCTTGGCTGCACCCGGCTCACCAGGAAGCCCAGCATGATCCCGATCTCGTGGCGCAGGGGACGGTAGCTGCCGATGCGTCCCAGCGGCGGATGACGTCCCTCGAACTCCATCTCCAGGTTGTGCAGCACGATCTTCTGCAGCGCCCACTCGAAGGCGGAGATCTCGCCGTCCATCTCGATGAGCCGCTGCAGGTTTTCCCGGAACAGCCGGTACTGCTCCGGGGAGAGCTGGCGCAGCGCAGGCAGGGCCAGGTCCACCAGGGTGAGACGCAGCTCGGGGGCCAGCCGCTGCACCTGCGCCAGGTAGCGTCGGGTGGCCTCGGCCACGCCGGCATCCGCTCGTTGGTCGAGGTGATCCAGCTGGCGCTGCCGCATGGCGGGATCCCGGTCCAGCACCAGCGCATAGATCAGGGCGCGGGCCCCATGGGGCTCGTGGGCCGCCTCTTCCAGCTCCCCGGGAACGGCCTGCAGCAGCTGGCCGGCCCGCTCGAGACTGCCGGCGTCCGGTGCGCCGCCCTGCTCGATGTTGTCCAGCACGCTGGTGAGCACCATGCCGCCCACCATCAGCCCTTCGGGGGAGAGCGGGGTGTGGCGTTCCTCCTCCCGCGCCACCTCTTCCGGGGGCACCGGCCGGGGCACCACGAACTGCCCGTCCCAGGCCGGATCCAGGCGCTGGATGCGCTTCTCCAGCGGTGGGTGGGTGGCGAACAGGCTGTTCAGCCCGAACAGGTAGTGGATGCCCTCGCTGAAATAGGCGTGGCTCAGCTCCTCGGCATCGGGATGACGGATGAGCGAGCCCTCGGCATCGCCGCCGATCTTCTTCAGCGCGCCGGCGATACCCTGGGGCTCCCGGGTGAACTGCACTGCCGAGGCATCGGCCAGGTACTCGCGCTGGCGGCTCACCGAGGCCTTGATCAGATTGCCGAAGAAGACCCCCACGTAGCCCAGCACCAGCAGTCCGAGCCCCAGCACCACGATGGGCAGGCCGTTGCTGTCGCGGTTGCTGCGGCCACTGCCGGCGATGGCGCCCCAGCGCAGCAGCTGGCGGCCAATGAGCGCCACCATGAGGATGCCGAAAAGAATGCCGATGAGGCGGATGTTGAGCCGCATGTCGCCGTTGAGGATGTGGCTGAACTCGTGGCCGATCACCCCTTGCAGCTCGGCCCGGTTGAGCTTCTCCAGGGTGCCCCGAGTCACTGCCACCACCGCGTCGCCGGTGCCAAAGCCGGCGGCGAAGGCGTTGATGCCCGATTCGTCGTCCATCACGTAGACCTGGGGTACCGACACTCCGGCGGCGATGGCCATCTCCTCCACCACGTTGAGCAGGCGCCGCTCCAGTGGGCTGCGCGGGTTGCCGGAGACCAGCCGCCCGCCCATCATCTCCGCCACCGTGCGGCCCCCGCCGCGCAGGGTAAGAGTGCGGATGAAGCTGCCCAGCAGGATCACGGTGGTGACGCCCAGCCCGATCCAGAAGAAGCGCTCCCAGTTGAAGCGCTCCCAGAAGGTAGCGGGGGTGTGCCCCTGCACGTAGTAGTCGGTGGAATACTCGGCGAAGAGCATGATGAAGAGGTTGGTGAGCACTACCAGGGAGAGGATGGCGAGCACGAACAGCAGGATGAGCCAGCGGGTCTTACGCCGGGCGTCGTCCTGTGCAGCGAAGAAGTCCATGGGCGGGATGCGGGAGCCCGTTGGGGTCTGCGGGGATCAGAAGGAGACCTTGGGCGCCTCTTGGATCTGCGCGCTGTCGGCGAACTCCAGCAGCTTGGCGTCCTGGGTGTGGCCGAACAGCCCGGCGAAGACCACCGCCGGGAAGGACTGGCGATAGGTGTTATAGGCCATCACCGCGTCGTTGAAGGCCTGGCGGGCGAAGGCCACCTTGTTCTCGGTGCTGATGAGCTCCTCGCTGAGCTGCATCATGTTCTGGTTGGCCTTGAGATCGGGATAGGCTTCCATCACCATGTTGAAGCGGCCCAGGGCGCCGGCCAGCTGCTGCTCGGCCCCCTCCAGGGCGCTCATCGCCTGGGGGCTGCCTGGCTCGGCGGCGGCCTTCAGCAGGGCATTGGCGGCGGCGTTGCGGGCGGCGATCACCGCCTCCAGGGTCTCCCGCTCGTGCTTGAGGTAACCCTTGGCGGTCTCCACCAGGTTGGGGATCAGGTCGTAGCGCCGCTTGAGCTGCACCTCGATCTGGGCGAAGGCGTTCTTGTAGCGGTTCTTCAGGGTCACCAGCCGGTTGTAGATGGCGATGACGTAGAGCACCACCGCAGCGATGATGGCCAGGGTCACGAGGGTTGCGGTTCTCACGGGAATCTCCTCCGGCAATGACTGACGCTGCGAATCCTAACATGCTATGTTTGCCCATCCCGAGGCAGGCTTGGCATTTTCAGTAGTGACGGAACAAGAGCGCATCACCATCGAGTACTACAGCGACATGCTCTGCGTGTGGGCCTATTTCGGCCAGGTGAAGGTGGACGAGCTCCAACGGGAGTTCGCCGGCCGCATCGAGATTCGCCACCGCTTCATCCCCATCTTCGGCTGCTGTGAGCAGCGGGTGGGGCCGGACTATCCCGATTTCGTGCTTGAACTGGCGCGCAACTTCCCCCATGTGGAGGTGCACCCGCGGATCTGGCGCGAGAATGCGCCCGCCTCCTCGCTGCCGGTGCACTTGGTGCTCAAAGCGGTGCAGCTTCTGGAAAAGCAGGGCGAGCTGGACGCGGCGCAGGGCAGCCCTTCCGAGAGGTTGACCTGGAACCTGCGCCGGGCCTTCTTCCGCGACCTGGAGAACATTTCCGAGCAGTCGGTGCTGCACCGCCACCTGGAGGAGCTGGGGATCCCCGTGGCCGCGGTGGAGCAGCTCATCGCCAACGGGAAGGCCCATGCCGAGCTGGCGCTGGACATCGAGGCGCAGCGCGAGCGCATGATCGAGGGCAGTCCCACCTTCCTGATGAACGAAGGTCGCCAGCGGCTCTACGGCAACGTGGGCTACCGCGCCATCGCCGCCAACGTACAGGAGCTGCTGGAACGCAGGGTGGACATTCCCTCCTGGTGTTGACCCCGGCATCACTGCACTTGGGCCCGATCGACGATTTGCTTTGGTGACCAGTATTCCCCACCGTTATTTCAAGCTGCTCGACCGCTGCATGCTGGCCGACCGCCACCGCCTGCGCCGGCGGCTGCACGCCATCGCCCGGCGGGCGCGGGAGGGCCACGCCCCGGAGGAGGCGCTGGCGAAAGTGGAGGCCGACATCGAGCGCTCGGCGGCCCTGGCCGAGCGGCGCGCTGCCAGCCTGCCGAAACCGGAGTTTCCGCCCGAGCTGCCCATCACCGGCAGGCTGGAGGAGATCCGCGAGCTGATCCGGCACCACCAGGTGGTGATCCTCTGCGGCGAGACCGGGTCGGGCAAATCCACCCAGCTGCCCAAGATCTGTCTCGACCTGGGAAGGGGTGTCTATGGCCGCATCGGCCACACCCAGCCCCGGCGCATCGCCGCCCGCACCCTGGCGGGCCGCATCTCCGCCGAGCTGGGCACCGGGCCCGGCACCACCGTGGGCTACAAGGTGCGTTTTCACGACCGGGTCTCCGAGCTCACCCAGGTGAAGCTGCTCACCGACGGCATGCTGCTGGCCGAGATCCAGGGCGACCGCTGGCTCAACGAGTACGACACCCTCATCATCGACGAGGCTCACGAGCGCAGCCTCAACATCGATTTTCTCCTCGGCTATCTCAAGCAGCTGTTGCCCAAACGCCCGGAGCTGAAGCTCATCGTCACCTCCGCCACCATCGACCCGGAGAAGTTCTCCCGCCACTTTGGCGGCGCGCCGGTGATCGAGGTCTCGGGCCGCACCTGGCCGGTGGAGGTGCGCTACCGGCCGCCGGAGGAGGGGGAGGAAAACGACCCGGTGCAGCAGGGCATCCTCGACGCCGTGGACGAGCTGGGCCGCGAGGGGCGCGGCGACATCCTGGTCTTCCTTCCCGGTGAGCGGGAGATCCGCGAGGCGGCGGAGAACCTGCGCAAGAAGGGGCTGCGCGGCACCGAGGTGCTGCCCCTCTACGCCCGGCTCTCGCCCCGGGAGCAGGCGCGGGTGTTCCAGCCCTCGGGGGCGCGGCGCATCGTGCTGGCCACCAACGTGGCCGAAACCTCCCTCACGGTGCCCGGCATCCGTTATGTCATCGACACCGGTTACGCCCGCATCAGCCGCTACAGCCCGCGCAGCAAGATCCAGCGGCTGCCGGTGGAGGCCATCTCGCGCGCCTCGGCCGACCAGCGCAAGGGGCGCTGCGGCCGGGTGGCCGAAGGGATCTGCATCCGCCTCTATGCCGAGGAGGACTACCTGACCCGCCCCGAGTTCACCGAGCCGGAGATCCAGCGCACCAACCTGGCGGCGGTGATCCTGCAGATGAAGGTGCTCGGGTTCGGCGAGATCGAGCGCTTCCCCTTCGTCGATCCCCCCGACAGCCGCCAGGTGCGCGACGGCTACAGGGTGCTGGAGGAGATCGGCGCCCTGGACGGCTTGGGCAAGGTGACCCAGCTCGGGCGCAAGCTGGCGCGCCTACCGGTGGACCCGCGCATCGGCCGCATGCTGCTGGAGGCGGCCCACACCGGCTGCCTGGCCGAGGTGCTGCCCATCGCCGCCGCCCTATCGGTGCAGGACCCGCGCGACCGCCCCCTGGAGCGGCAGCAGGAAGCCGACGAGGCCCACGCCCTGTTCAAGGAAGAGGACTCCGACTTCATTGCCTTTCTCAACCTCTGGAACTTTCTGGAGGAGAAGCGCCGCCATCTCACCCAGCGCAAATTCCGGCGCCTCTGCCGCGACCACTTTCTCGGCTACACCCGGGTGCAGGAGTGGCACGACATCCACCGTCAGCTCCGGGTGCTGATGCACGAGATGGGCTACCGCGACAACACCGAGCCGGCCAATTACGAGACCATCCACCGCGCCATTCTCTCGGGGCTGTTGAGCCACATCGGCTTTCGCGACAGCGGCAGGAAGAAGGAGGGCTACCTCGGCGCCCGGGGACGGCGCTTCCACATCTTTCCCGGCTCCGGCCTGTTCGAGAAGGCGCCCAAGTGGGTGATGGCCGCCGAGCTGGTGGAGACCACCAGGCTCTACGCCCGCATCTGCGCCCGCATCCAGCCCGAGTGGGTGGAGGCCCTGGCCGGCCACCTGGTGAAGCACAGCTACTCCGAGCCCCACTGGCAGGCGCGGCGCGGCCAGGTGGGCGGCTACGAGAAGGTGACGCTCTACGGCCTCACCCTGGTGCCCCGGCGGCGGATCAACTTCGGCCCCATCGACCCGGCGCAGTCGCGGGAGATCTTCATACGCTCGGCCCTGGTGGAGGGGGATTTCCGCTGCCGCGCCCCCTTCTGGCGCCACAACCGGGAGCTGATCGAATATGTCCAGGATCTCGAGGCCCGCACACGCCGGCCCGACCTGCTGGTGGACGAAGAACGCATCTTCGAGTTCTACGACCGCCGCATCCCTGAGGGGATCTACAGCCACCCCCAGTTCGAGAAGTGGCTGCGCAAGGCCACCCGCAAGCAGCCCAAGCTGCTGCACATGCGGCTGGAGGACGTACTGGCGCGGGAGGTGGCCGCCGAGGCGCAGTTCCCCAAGGCGCTGGAACTGCACGGCATGGCGCTGCCCCTGGAATACCGCTTCGAGCCGGGGCACGAGGCCGACGGCGTCACCCTGGTGGTGCCGGCGGCGGTGCTCGGCCAGGTCAGCCCCGGGCGGCTCGACTGGCTGGTGCCGGGGCTGCTGGAGGAGAAGGTGGTGGCCCTCATGAAGGGGCTGCCCAAGCCGTGGCGCAAGCACTTCGTGCCGGTGCCCGACTATGCCCGCCAGGCTCTGGCGCGGCTCACGCCTTCCGACACCCCCCTGGTCCAGGCCTTGGGCGCCGCTCTCAAGGCACTTACCGGCGTGCAGGTGCCGGAAGATGCCTGGAACCCCGAAGATCTGCCCGACTACCTGAAGATGCGGGTGCGGGTGGTGGACGGTCAGGGCAAGACCCTGGGCGCTGGCCGCGACCTGCTGGCGCTGCAGAGGCGGTTCGAAGGGGAGGGCGGGGAACAGCCAGTGGAGAGCGCGGCCCACCCCCTGGAGCGCGGCGGCATCACCCGCTGGGACTTCGGCGACCTCCCCGAACAGGTGGAACAGTCGGCCGGCGGCATACGCCTCGCCGGCTGGCCCGCCCTGGTGGACGAGGGCGACAGCGTCGCCCTGAGCGTGCTCGGCTCCCGCGAAGCCGCCGAACGCGCCCACCGCGCCGGCCTGCGCCGCCTGGTGATGCTCAGCCTGCCGCAGCAGATTCGTGATCTCCGCAAGCAACTCGCCTCATCATCCACCATCCTCTTTTCTGGGGAGAGTGCCGGGATGAGGGGATCAAACTCCACCGCCTCCCTCTCCCTCCGGGAGAGGGGCGGGGTGAGGGGATCAAAAAACCCCCTCCAAACCCTCACTCTCCAGTACGCCAAGGCCCCGCCCTCCCCGGTGAAAACCGGCCGCCAGCCGCCACGCAACCTGGAAGAGGAACTCATCGCCCTCATCCTCGACCGCGCCTTCTTTCCCGATGGCCCGGTGCGCACCCGGGCCGCTTTCGAGGCCGCCCTGGAATCGGGCCGGGCCCGGCTGGCGGAGGTCACCGACGAGGTGGGCCGGCTGGCGGGCGAGATCCTCGCCCGCCACCATGCCATCCGCAAATCGCTGGTGGGCATCACCCAGGTCCACTGGCTGGCCTCCACCACCGACATGCAGGGCCAGCTGGAACGGCTGGTCCATCGCGGCTTCCTGCTGGAGGTGCCCTGGGAACGCCTCCGGCACTACCCGCGATACCTGCGCGCCCTGGAGCTGCGGCTGGAGAAGCTGCGCCTCGACCCCAACCGCGACCAGCGCTGGATCCGCGAGCTGAATCAGGTGCAGGAACCCTGGCTGGAACGGTGGCGCGCCGCCTGCGAAAAAGGGGTGGTGGACAAGCGGCTGGAGGAGATCCGCTGGCTGATCGAGGAGCTGCGCATCTCCCTCTTCGCCCAGGAGGTGAAGACCGCCATGCCGGTGTCGGTGAAGCGCATCCGCAAGCGGTGGAGCGAGCTGGGGCTTTGACCGGGGATGTCGGGCTGAAGCCCGACCGACGAAATTCAGGAGGGCGTGCTGGAAAGAAAGGGTAGGTCGGGCTTTAGCCCGACACTGTCACCCCAAAATCCACTTCTGGGCAGTGGCTCCGATATAATCGTGCCAGGTTCATTCCAAAGAGAATATTCCATGCCCGAATGCTATTGCGGCTCCGGCCGTGACTTCGATGACTGCTGCGGCCCCATCCTCTCCGGCGACCAGCCGGCGCCCAATCCCGAGGCGCTGATGCGCGCCCGCTACTCCGCCTATCAGGTGGGCAATATCGGTTTCCTGGGTGAAAGCCTTCACCCCGATTTCCGCCATGACTGGGACGAGCCGGCCACGCGGCGCTGGGCCGAGGAGGCCCAGTGGCACGGCCTGGAGATCCTGCGCACCGACAAGGGGGGCGAGGACGATACCGAGGGGGTGGTGGAATTTGTGGCCAGTTACACGGAAAAGGGACAGCTCAAGCGGCATCATGAACTGAGCCTGTTCCGGAAGGAACGTGGAACCTGGTACTACGTCGATGGCAAGATGCCCAAGCCGAAAACGGTCAAACGGGAAATGCCCAAGGTGGGGCGCAATGATCCCTGTCCCTGTGGTAGTGGCAAGAAATACAAGAAGTGTTGTGGCAAGGGCTAGCCTTTCGCTGATACTGCTGTTTCCGGTGCTGGCCCATGCCGGCACCACCATCTACAAATACCAGGATGCCGAGGGTCGCATCCTGTTGACCGACGATCCCCGTTTGGGCAGGGAGATGACCCTGCTCAAGCGGTTCCGTTTCAGTTACGAGCATCCGCGCAGCGGCGGCCGGGCGCCGCGGCTGGACGAGCTCAGGGCGCGGATCCGCAAGTATTCCCCCTTGATCGAAAACGTGGCCCGCCGCTATGGGCTGGACCCCGATCTCATCCATGCCGTGATCCTGGCCGAATCGGCCTACCGCCCCCACGCCAAATCCCCGAAAGGAGCCATGGGCCTGATGCAGCTCATGCCGCAGACGGCCAGGCGTCTGGGGGTCGATGATCCCTGGGATCCCGAGCAGAACGTCCGCGGTGGCGCTGCCTATCTGCGATGGTTGCTGGACCGGTACGACGGCGATCTCGAACTGGCAGTGGCTGCCTACAACGCCGGCGAGGGGGCGGTGGATCGATATGGCCAGTCGATTCCGCCATACAGAGAAACAATAACTTATGTAAATAAGGTTAAGGAGTTCATGAGTAAAGGGATGGTGGCATTTCTGGATTGATCCCCTCACCCCAACCCCTCTCCTGGAGGGAGAGGGGCTTTGTTTTCATCCCACCGCCAGGCAATCCACCCCCGGCTGGTAACCCATTCCTTCCAGTTCCTCCGTGATCTCCTCCCGTGCCCCGTGGTTGGTTACATAGACCAGCACGAAAGGGCGGCCGTTTTCCAGCAGCCACTCCGGTCCCGCCACCGGGATTCCCCCCACCTGGTTGCCGATCTTGCGCGGGTCGATGTCGATCCAGGCGCGTGGGCGATATCCGTGGGCCAGCAGATGGTCGGCGCGCCTGCGGGTCTTGCGCCCCGCGCCCCAGATGACGAAGTTGCCGGCGTGAGCCAGGAAGCGGGGATCGCGGGCCAGGTAACGGGCGCGCAACCGGTCGAAGGCGGTGCGTGAGCAGCGTGGATCGGTGCGTGACAGGCGCCGGGGATGGTCCCGCCATTTGAGCAGCACGCGCGGCAGCTTCTCCATGCGGTGGCCGGCAAGGTGCAGTCGCAGCCAGAGCTCGTAGTCCTCGGGAAAGGGGCCATCGCGATAACCGCCCGCCGCCAGCACCGCCTGGCGGCGGAAGGCCACTGCGGGATGGGCGAAAGGGGATTCGATGTAGAGATCGCGGGTGATCTGTTCCCTGGTCAGGCAGCCATTCTGCCAGCGCAGGTACTCGCGGAAGCCTGCCTGCACCGGCGTTTCGGAGAGGAGCTCCACCTGCACGGCGGAAAGGGCGAGATCGGGATTTCGTTCGAAGTGGGCCAGGTGGGCGGCCAGCCGTTCCGGGTGCATCAGGTCGTCGGCGTCCATGCGCACGACGAGATCGGAGCGGCATGCGTCGAGCCCGGCGTTGAGAGCGGCCACCAGCCCCCGGCCCGGGTTGTCCACCAGGCGCAGACGGGAATCCTTCCGGAACTTCTCCTTTACCAGTTCCGCCGAGCCGTCCCTGGAGTGGTCGTCCACCGCCACCAGTTCCCAGCGGGCTTCGCGCTGGGCCAGGATGGAGTCGAGACAGCCGGGCAGGGTAGCGGCGGCGTCCCGGAAAGGGAGCAGGATGGATAGGAGAGGTTTTGGCAGGCCTCAGTCCTCGTTGATGATGGGTTGTCCTTCTCGTGGTGTGGTGAGCAGCTTTTCCGCCTCCACCTGGGTCTTGGCGAAAGCCATGCGGAACATGCGCTGGTCGTTCTCGCCGTTGGTCTCACGCTCGGCCTTCACCCGCTCCTTGGCCTCGCGGTACTTGGGATAGCTCTCCAGGAAACGGGCGATCTTCTGGCCCGAATCGGGGTTGATGGTGATTTCGAAGACGAAGTAGGGCATTGTCGTGATTTCCTGGTTGGTATCTGTTCTACACTTGGATGTGTGATTCGCCGTAGGAGGCGCGCTCCCGCGCCGAAGGGCGTAGTACGTGCCGGGTTCGCGGCCGGGAGGCCGCTCCTACGGGGCGGGATTACCTTGCCACCCTGTAGGAGGCGCGTCCCCGCGCCGAACAACCGGTGACCACGAGTCACTCCAGCGGCTCCAGCTCCGAAACCGGCGAACCGTTCTTGGCCTCCACCTGGTGGTAGAGGGCGTTTAGGGCGGCCTGCAGCGCCTCTTCCATCACCGGATGGTAGAAAGGCATCTGCACCAGCTCGCCGGCGGTCACCTCGTGGCGCAGGCACCAGGCCAGCAGGTGGCCCAGGTGCTCGCCGCGCGGCGCGCACAGCTCGGCCCCCAGTAGCCTGCCGCTGGCCTTGTCGGCGTAGACCCGGATGGTACCCCGGTTGCGTCCCATGATGAGGGCGCGGCCCACGGGAGCCACCTTCATCTCGCCGATGGCGGTCTTTTCCAGATCCAGTTCTTCATACCGTTGGCCCACGCTGACGATGTTGGGATCGCAGAAAGTGATGGAGAGCCGCGGCTTGCGCTTGAAGCGGCGGATCTCCGGCCAGTGGGCGGCGTTGTAGCCAGCGATCTTGCCGTCGTCCCCCGCCTCGTGGAGGATGGGGCGCTCGCCGTTGACATCGCCGGCCAGGAAGATGGGCAGGTCGCCGATCTGCATGGTGTTGAGGTCATGCGGAGGAATGCCGCGTTGGTCCAGCTCCACGCCCAGCTTCTCCAGCCCCAGGCGGTCGAGATTGGGGCGGCGGCCCATGCTGGCCAGTACCTTCTCCACCACCACCTCGGTCTCTCCATTGGAGACCTTCAGGCGCCCATCCCCGGCCTCGGTGACCTCCACCGGTTTGCCGAGATGGAGAGGGAACTCCTTACCGATTACCTCCAGCGCCGCTTCCACCACCTTGGGATCACTGGCGCCGCCGACACGGTCGCTCAGCTCGAAGCCGGTGGTCTCCACACCCAAGCGGGCGATGGCCTGCCCCAGCTCGAGGCCGATGACCCCCAGCCCCACCACTGCCATGGAGGTTGGCAGGTCCTCCAGCTCGAACAGCTCGTCGGTGGTGATGATGCGGTCGCCGAAAGCGCGCCACGCCTCGGGCACGACGGGCGTGGAGCCGGTGGCGATGACGATGCGTTCGGCGCGGATGCGGGTGCCGTCCTCCAGCTCCAGCAGGTCGGGCTCGACAAAACGGGCGTACTGTTCGATGAACTCCTCTTCGCTGAGGTGATCGGTGCTGTTGGAGAGCACCCGGTCCACGAAGGTGTCGCGCAGCTCGCGCACATATTCCATCACTTCGGGGATGTTCACCTTGAGCGCCTCGCCGCCCTCGATGCCCATGCGGGGATAGAGGGTGCGGCGGTGGAAGTCCTCGGCCACCTGGATCAGGGCCTTGGAGGGCATGCAGCCCACGCGGGCGCAGGTGGTGCCGGGTTCGCCGCCGTTGATGAGCACGAACTTCTTGTGCGCGCGCTTGGCGCGGCTCATGGCGTTGAGACCGGCGGTGCCGGAGCCGATGATGGCGACTTCCACTTGTTTTTCTTGCACGGGAAACTCCTGATGTCGTTGGGGCGGGTGCCGGGTCGTCCCTGGCGGGGACGCCGTGAATACATCCCTGTAGGCTTTACGGCAGCTTTCTTGCTATGCAGTCCCTGCTTCGCAAGAAAGCCCAGCCTTGCCATCCCTGGCAAGGCGTTCGCCAACTGCGAAAGTCCGCTGGACTTTCGGTTTGGCTCACCCCTGCTGCCGAACCCCGCCAGGGACGACCCGGCACCCGCTTTCGAGCGGACTGGTTATTTTACCGGCAGGAAATCATCGGCACACGCTGAAAGCGTGTGGGAATGGGGTGTCGGGCTGAAGCCCGACCTATTTGTCGGGGCGCCAGCGGGGGGTTGCAGGCGGGGTCGAGGGCGTGGCCTGGCGGGCCTTGCGGCCGAGGTAACCGTCCACCGGCGGCTGGGAGGGCGGTGGCGGTGGACGAAAGGCGAATCGTGGCGCGCTTCGTGGCAGGGGATGGCGTGGCTGCTGCTGCCTCGCCTGATCCTGCTTGCCCAGGGGGCAGAACAGGAAGGCCGGCGCCGGGGTGGAGGCCAGCAGCAGAGGGAGCAGGATCCAAGCCGTTTGCTTCATATCGGGAAAGTATGGCACGGAGTGAAAGAATTGCGACTTGAAATCGGGAAGTGGCGGCCCCAAATGGGGTGTTTGATCCGGGGTTGATTCCCCCACCCCAGCCCTCCCCCGGAGGGGGAGGGCGTCAGTTCACCTGCCCCCCTTTGGGGGAGAGATTGTTCACCTTTCGAGGAGACGAGATGAGCGTCGAAGCACACAAAGAGACCCTGGAGTTCCAGGCGGAAGTGAGCCAGGTGCTCAACCTGGTGATCCGTTCCCTCTACAGCAATAAGGAGATCTTTCTGCGCGAGCTGATCTCCAACGCCTCGGACGCCATCGAGAAGCTGCGCTTCGAGGTCCTTTCTGACGACGCCCTCTACGAGGACGACCCCAACCTGCGCATCCGCATCTGGGTGGACAAGGAGGCCGGCACCCTCACCGTGGCCGACAACGGCATCGGCATGACCCGCGACGAAGTGACCGAGACCATCGGCACCATCGCCAGCTCGGGCACCCGCAAGTTCCTGGAAAAGCTCACCGGCAACGAGGAGGCCGACGCCCAGCTCATCGGCCAGTTCGGCGTGGGTTTCTATTCCGCCTTCATCGTCGCCGACAAGGTGACCCTCACCACCCGCCGGGCCGGTTTCGGCAAGGAGCACGGGGTGCGCTGGGAGTCCACCGGAGAGGGCGGCTACACCATCGAGACCATCGAAAAAACCAGCCGCGGCACCGAGGTTACCCTCCACCTGCGCGAGGACGAGAAGGAGTTCCTCGAGCCCTGGCGGCTGCGCCAGATCATCCACAAGTTCTCCGACCACCTGCCCATCCCCATCGAGATGCCCAAGGAGGTGCTCGACGACGAGGAGAAGAAGGAGGAGACCGAGTGGGAGCAGGTGAACAAGGGCACCGCCCTGTGGATGCGCAACAAGTCGGAGATCTCCGACGAGGAGTACAAGGAGTTCTACAAGTCCATCACCCACGACTTCGAGGATCCCCTGGCCTGGACCCACAACCGGGTGGAGGGCAAGCACGAGTACACCTCGCTCCTCTTCATCCCCTCCAAGGCGCCCTGGGACCTGTGGGACCGGGAGCAGAAGCACGGCGTCAAGCTCTACGTGCGCCGCGTCTTCATCATGGACGAGGCCGACAAGCTGATGCCCCACTACCTGCGCTTCGTCAAGGGGGTGGTGGACTCCGATGACCTGCCGCTGAACGTCTCGCGCGAGCTGCTGCAGCACAACAAGGTGATCGACAGCATCCGCGCCGCCAACGTCAAGCGCATCCTGGGTCTGCTGGAGAGCCTGGCCAAGAACGAGCCGGAGAAATACAAGACCTTCTGGGAGCAGTTCGGCAAGGTGATGAAAGAGGGACCGGCGGAGGATTTCGCCAACCGCGAGCGCATCGCCGGCCTGCTGCGTTTCGCCACCACCAAGTCGGAGGGCGACGAGCAGAACGTCTCGCTGGATGAATACATCGAGCGGATGCCTGAAAAGCAGGAACACATCTATTACATCACCGCCGACAGCCTCACCGCGGCCCGCAACAGCCCGCACCTGGAGGTGTTCAAGAAGCACGACATCGAGGTGCTGCTGCTCACCGACCGGGTGGACGAGTGGCTCATGTCCCATCTCACCGAGTACAAGGGCAAGCACTTCCGCTCCGCGGCCAAGGGGCAGCTCGATCTGGGCGAGCTGGAGAGCGAAGAGGAGAAGAAGGCGCTGGAAAAGGCCGCCGAAGAGCACAAGGATCTGCTGGAGCGGGTGAAGAAGGTGCTGGGCGACCAGGTGAAGGAGGTACGGGTCTCCAGCCGCCTGGTGGAATCCCCCGCCTGCCTGGTGGTGGACGAATACGAAATGAGCCGCAACCTGGCCCAGGTGCTCAAGCAGCTCGGTCAGGATGCGCCCATGCCCACCCCCACCCTGGAGCTCAATCTGGAGCATCCCCTGGTGCAGCGCCTGGAAAAGGAGCAGGACGAGGCGCGATTCGGCGAACTGGCTCGGTTGCTCTTCGATCAGGCACTGCTGGCCGAAGGTGGTCAGCTGGAAGATCCAGCCGGTTTCATCCACCGGATCAACAAGCTGATGTTGGAGATGTCGGCAAGCGGCGAAACCGCCTGAACTTTCTCCTCAGCGCCTTTGTAGGTCGGGCTTCAGCCCGACATCCGACCGGATGTCTTGTCGGACTGAAGTCCGACCTACGGCGTTTCGCGGTTGCCCGCTAACATTCATGAAATCGGGGTTCACCCCGAATCATGGAAAAACATCCCGTAGGAGCGGCGTCCCCGCCGCGAACCTCCGACGGCGGAAACGCTTTCGTCGTTCGGCGCGGGGACGCGCCTCCTACGGTTGAACTCTCTGTACGCTCTGCGCCTTCGTGGTTGTTTCCACACAAACATAAATCTCCTCAATCTCCCCATTGGCAACCTCGAATACTCCCGCCGCCACCTCTGTGGCACACTCGGGCACTCGAATCAATCCAAGCGTAAAGGGGTAGCAAGATGCGAATCATCCTCCTCGGCGGACCCGGTGCCGGCAAGGGCACTCAAGCCAATTTCATCAAGGAGAAGTACAACATTCCCCAGATCTCCACGGGCGACATGCTGCGGGCCCACGTCAAAGCGGGCACCGAGCTGGGCAAGGCGGCCAAGAAGATCATGGACGAAGGGGGGCTGGTGTCCGATGACATCATCATGGGCATGGTGAAGGAGCGCATCAAGGAGGACGACTGCAAGAACGGCTACCTGTTCGACGGCTTCCCCCGCACCATTCCCCAGGCCGAGGCGATGAAGGAGGCAGGCATCGGCATCGACGCGGTGGTGGAGATCGACGTGCCGGACGAGGAGATCATCAAGCGCATGTCGGGCCGCCGGGTGCATCTGCCTTCCGGTCGTACCTACCATGTCATCTACAATCCACCCAAGGTGGAGGGCAAGGACGACGTTACCGGCGAGCCCCTGGTGCAGCGCGACGACGACAAGGAGGAGACGGTGCGCGAGCGCCTGCGGGTCTACCACGAGCAGACCGAGCCCCTCATCGACTTCTACACCAAGGAGGCGGAGCAGGGCAACGTCAAGTACGTCAAGGTGAACGGCGTGGGCAGCGTGGAAGAGATCCGCGACGCCATCTTCGCCGGCCTGGAAGGCTGATCCAACAGCGGAACCGGGGCGGTGCCCCGGTTTTTGCTATACTGCCCCTGCACCCTTTCCCACACATCCTGGAGACCTTGCGTGGCCGTACTAGAACTGACCAAAGAGAACTTCGAAGAGACCGTCAACAACAACCCCTTCGTCATTATCGACTTCTGGGCTCCCTGGTGTGGCCCCTGCAAGAGCTTCGCGCCCACCTATGAAAAGGTCTCCGAGGACTTCCCGGACATCGTCTTCGCCAAGGTGAATACCGAGGACGAACAGGAACTTGCCATGCATTTCCAGATTCGTTCCATTCCCACGCTGATGATCTTCCGGGATCAGATCATCATCTACGCCGAGGCGGGGGCCTTGCCGGAGAGCGCTTTCCGGCAGCTCATCGAGCAGGCCCAGGCGCTGGACATGGACGATGTGCGGCGGCAGATCGCCGAGAGTCAGGGCCAGGGGGAAGGTGGCGAGTCGTCCTGATCCCTTTCCCTTCCGCACCACCAGGGACCGGGGGCCAGGCGCCCCCGGTTTTCGTTGCGGAGAACGGTGATGCGCTTTCCCTGGGTTTCCCAGATCGGTGCATTGCTGGATGCCACCCCGACGGTGGGGCGGCTGCTCGATCTTTGCGAGGAGAACTATTGCCAGATCATGGAGATGGCGCCCGGATTGGAGCGGGCCCGGGGGCTCATGACCTCAAGCCGGGAAGGGCAGATGGATCTCTACCTGGAGGTGCTTGAGCAGACTCCTTACACCACGGTGGTGCATCTCACCTATTACTTTTCCCATCACCAGGGGCAGGTGCCCGATCCGGATGCGGTACTGCGGCTCTATCATGACGCTGCGCAGGTGGAGGTGATCAATCTGCGTCAGAGCGCGTTACCTCTGATCACCGGTTATGCCCATCCCAGCCTGCAAAACCGTTGGAAAGTCCAACTCTTTCTTTCCAAATGGCTCGCCTATTGCAGGCACCAGGGCCACCATTTCCACTGCCGATCGGAATTGTTGACTGAAATGCAGGGTTAATGGTAGGCTTAATTACCGAGTAAATTACTAAGGAACCTCTGATTTAATCCTGGGCGAAGCAGGTTGTTCTCCTCCGGTTCGAGTACAAGGCGAAGTTCGCAGCCAATAGCAGGCTATTGGCAAGAACTTCAACGCAGTAATCGGGCCGGAGGAGGATAAGATGCGAGTTCATGGATTAGATCAGAGGTTCCCTAAGTTAATAGTTCCTCGCACAGAATCGAGGAGGAGTGAAGAGCATGAGACTTTCAACCAAAGGCCGTTATGCAGTGACGGCCATGCTGGACTTGGCCCTCAACGGGCAGGACGGCCCTGTCACCCTGTCGGACATTTCCGAAAATCAGGGTATTTCCCTTTCCTACCTGGAGCAGCTGTTCGCCGCCCTGCGGGCGCGCAAGCTGGTTCGAGGCGTGCGCGGTCCCGGGGGTGGTTACTTCCTGGGCCGGCCGGCCGACGAGATCTCCATCGCCGACATCATCTGCGCCGTGGACGAATGGGTGGAATTCACCCGGTGCCGGGGCAAGGAGGATTGTCGCGGCGGCCAGCGCTGCCTCACCCACAGCCTGTGGGACGACCTGAGCCGTCAGATCTACGAGTTCCTCACCGACATCACGCTGGCCGACCTGGTAGCCCGCGGGATGGAGAAGGAACAGACCGGCTGCGGCAACAAGAAGGAGTCCGCCACCCTGGAGAGCAGGGCGGCCTGAAGAATCACCGGCCAGGATAACTTTCGGATCGCGCGGGTATTTTTCCACTCCCTGGTCCGGGTGTAAAAGCTGCGGGCCGGTTGCCTTGAGTGGCGGCCGGCCTGTAGCGCTTTTGACCTGGCTGGTGAATTTTCCTATCATACGCGGCTTATGGCGCGGCCTTTTTCCGAGCGATTCGACCCCTGGCTGCTTGCTGAACGGGAGGCAGTGGTGGAGGGGCGCGTGGCGCTTTCCAAGTTGCCGAGGCTGGCGCCGCTGCTCAGCGAAACACTGGGCGAGGCGAGCTACCAGTTTCGTTTCGGCCGGGACGACCAGGGACGGCATATCATTCGGAGCCTGGTGCGTGCCGAGCTGCGGCTCACCTGCCAACGCTGCCTGGAGTCCCTGAGTTACCCGGTGCACGCCGCGGGATCCCTGGCGCTGGTCCAGGGGCCCATGGAGGCGGAGCAGCTTCCAGGGGAACTCGACCCGTTGCTGGTCGGTGCGCAGGAACTGCTGAGAATCCAGGACCTGGTGGAGGACGAGTTGCTGTTGAGCATTCCCGTCTCGCCCCGCCATGCTGCCGGCGTCTGCTCGCATCAAGCAGAGGAGTCGGTTCCTGAGCTGGAAAAGGGCAACGAGGCGGCCCTGAACGACAACCCTTTTGCCGTGCTTGCCGGACTGAAGAAAGGCAGCACCCACAGTTGAGAAATTGCAGGAGTGAAGATCCATGGCGGTACAACAGAATCGCAAGACCCCCTCCAAAAGAGGCATGCGCAGGTCTCATGACGCGCTCAAGCCGGAAGCGCTTTCCATCGACCCCACTTCCGGAGAGACCCATCTGCGTCACCATGTGACCCCCGACGGTTTCTATCGCGGGCGCAAGGTCGTCAACGACTGAGACGGGTTGACGGTTCTTTTGAGTCGATGTGGCGGCGGCCGGGGGCTTCCGGCCGCATCGCCGTTTCCCGGGACGGCTCCTGACCTGCCAACAAGGTGAGCGGAGAGATAACCATCGCACTGGACGCCATGGGAGGGGATCACGGCCCTTCCGTGGTGGTGCCGGCGGCGCTGCGCCACCTGGAGGCACGGCCGGAGCACCGCCTGATCCTGGTCGGCCAGGAGGAGGCGCTCAGGGCGTACCTGCCTGCGGGAAGCCTGCCCGAACAGCTGACCATCCATCATGCCTCCCAGGTGGTGGGCATGGATGAGCTGCCCTCCATTGCGTTGCGCAAGAAGAAGGACTCTTCCATGCGCGTGGCCTTGAACCTGGTGAAGGAAGGGAAGGCGGATGCCTGCGTGAGCGCCGGCAACACCGGCGCCCTGATGGCCACTGCGCGTTTCGTGCTCAAGATGCTTGCCAACGTGGACCGGCCCGCCATCATCACCGCATTGCCCTGCGCCGGTGGCAGCCGCACCTGGATGCTGGATCTGGGTGCCAACGTGGATTGCAGCGCCGAGCACCTGCTGCAATTCGCGGTGATGGGTTCCGAACTGGTGACCGTTCTGGATGGTATCGAGCGACCCACGGTGGGATTGCTCAACATCGGCCAGGAAGAGATCAAAGGCAACGAGCAGGTGAAGCTGGCCGACCGGCTGTTACGGAACTCCTCTCTCAACTACCTGGGCTATGTGGAGGGAGACGACATCTATCTCAATCCGGACGTGGATATCGTGGTCACCGATGGTTTCGTGGGCAACGTCGCATTGAAGACCACCGAGGGGGTGGCCAAGATGATCCGGGGTTACATGAAAGAGGGCTTCACCCGCAATCTCTTCACCCGGGTGGCCGGGCTCTGCGCTCTTCCGGTGCTCAAGGGGCTCAGCCGACGCATCGATCCCCGCAGATACAATGGCGCCAGCCTGCTCGGCCTGCGCAAGGTGGTGGTGAAGAGCCATGGCGGTGCCGACGTGCTCGCCTATACCCATGCCATCGACATCGCCGCCAAAGCGGTGTTCGCGGACGTTTCCGCCCGCATAGAAGATCGCGTGGCCCAGCAGCTGCAGCAAAGGGCCTCTGCGTGACTGCCTGGTCTCGCATCGTCGGTACCGGGGGGCACCTCCCGGAACGGATCCTGACCAACCAGGATCTGGAAAAAATGGTGGACACCTCCGACCAGTGGATCCAGGAGCGTACCGGCATCCGCAAGCGCCACATTGCCGCCGGCGACGAGACCACCTGCGATCTGGCCGAGCCCGCCGCCCGGCGCGCGCTGGAGGCCGCCGGTCTGGAAGCGGGTGATTTGGATCTCATCGTGGTGGCCACCACCACCCCCGACAAGATTTTCCCCAGCACCGCCTGCCTGCTGCAGCAGCGGCTGGGCAATCATGGCTGTGCGGCCTTCGACGTCCAGGCGGTCTGCACCGGTTTCATCTACGCACTGGGGGTGGCCGACAAGTTCATCCGCACCGGCAGCGCCCGAAACGCTTTGGTGGTGGGAGCCGAAACCCTTTCACGTATCGTCGACTGGAGTGATCGGAGTACCTGCATCCTGTTCGGAGACGGGGCTGGCGCGGTGGTACTCCAGGCCTCCGACGAGCCGGGCATCCTCTCCTCCCATCTACATGCCGATGGCGCCTACGAAGAGCTGTTGCACGTGCCCGGCGGCATTTCGCGTGGTTTCGACCTGGAAACGGGATCGGGAGGGCCTCTTCATATCCACATGAAAGGCAACGAGGTGTTCAAAATGGCTGTGAACACGCTCGGGCGCATCGTGGACGAAACCCTCGAGGCCAATCAGCTCAAGAAGAGCGACGTGGACTGGCTGGTGCCGCACCAGGCCAACATCCGCATCATCAAGGCCACCGCCCGCAAGCTGGGAATGTCCATGGAAAAGGTGGTGGTCACCGTGGACGAGCACGGCAATACCTCCGCCGCCTCGGTGCCGCTGGCGCTGGACGTCGCCGTGCGCGATGGACGCATCCAGCGCGGCGAGACCCTGCTGCTGGAGGCTTTCGGTGGCGGCTTCACCTGGGGTTCCATTCTTCTCAAGTTCTGACCTGCTTTCGTCATCCATGACCAAGACCATCGCCTTCGTCTTTCCCGGCCAGGGCTCCCAGTCCCTGGGCATGTCCACCGCGCTGGCGGACGCCTTTTCCCTCGTCGGGCAGCTCTACGAAGAGGCTTCCGATGCGCTCGGCCTGGACCTTTGGAAAATGGTGACTGAAGGCCCCGAGGAGGCGCTCAATCGCACCGAGAACACCCAGCCTGCCATGCTCACCGCCGGCGTGGCGGCCTGGCGTGTCTGGCGGGAACAGGGTGGCGCCAGGCCGGTGGTGATGGCGGGCCACAGCCTGGGCGAGTACAGCGCCCTGGTGGCCGCCGACGCCATCGGCTTTGCCGACGCGGTGAAACTGGTGGCGGCCCGCGGACGCTTCATGCAGGAGGCGGTGCCGGAGGGCAGCGGCGCCATGGCCGCTATTCTCGGCCTCGACGACGATGCCGTTCGCCAGCTCTGCCAGCGGGCCTCAGAAGGCGAGGTGGTGGAGGCGGTCAATTTCAACTCCCCGGGCCAGGTGGTGATCGCAGGGCAGCGGGAAGCGGTGGAACGTGCCATGGCGCTGGCGAAAGAGGCTGGTGCCAGGCGGGCGTTGCCGTTGCCGGTGAGCGTGCCTTCCCACTGCGCCCTGATGAAGCCCGCCGCCGAGCGGCTGGCAGGGCTGCTGCAGGAGATCGAGGTCCGTGTCCCGGCCATCCCGGTGCTGCACAACGTGGACGTGGCCGCCGCGGACACCCCCGAAGCGTTGCGCGACCGGCTGGTGCGCCAGCTCTACAGTCCGGTCCGCTGGGTGGAGATCATCCAGGCCATGAAGGGGCAGGGCGCGGAGGCCATTTTGGAAGCGGGGCCGGGCAAGGTGCTCACTGGCCTGGGACGCCGCATCGACAAGACACTCGAGTTCCTGCCGGTGTTCGATCCGGCTTCACTGGAAAAAACACTGGAGGCCGTCAATGGCTGAAGATCGCATCGCGCTCGTCACGGGCGCCAGCCGGGGCATCGGGCGGGCCATCGCCACCCGCCTCGGCGGCATGGGGCACATCGTGGTGGGTACCGCCACCTCGGACAAGGGGGCGGAGGCCATCTCCGGCTATTTCGGGGAGGCCGGCATCCGGGGTCGTGGCATGAAACTGGACGTGGCCGACGACGAATCGGTGGCCAGCGTGGTCAAGGCCATCGAGGAGGAGTACGGCCCGGTCACCGTCCTGGTGAACAACGCCGGCATCACCCGCGACAACCTGCTGATGCGGATGAAGCCGGAGGAGTGGGCCAGCGTCATCGATACCAATCTCAGTTCCCTTTACCGGGTCTGCAAGGCCTGCGTGCGAGGCATGATGAAGGCGCGCTACGGGCGTATCGTCAACATCACCTCGGTGGTGGGGGTGAGTGGCAACGCCGGGCAGACCAACTACGCCGCCGCAAAGGCGGGGATGATCGGCTTCACCAAGTCCCTGGCGCAGGAGATCGGCCCCCGCGGCATCACCGTGAACGCGGTGGCGCCGGGCTTCATCGACACCGACATGACCCGGGAACTTCCCGAGGCGCAGCGCAAGCAGCTCCTGGGCTCCATTCCCCTGGGCCGCCTGGGGCAGCCCGAGGAGATCGCCGCGGCGGTGGCCTTCCTGGTCTCGGACGATGCCGGCTACGTCACCGGCACTACCCTGCACGTCAATGGTGGAATGTACATGGCGTAGAAAGTCGCGGCCACCACCGGTGACAGGGAAGCTCCCGCAAAGTGTTGGAAGCCCGCAGGTTTACGCATAAAATACCCACGCGCGGCGCTGGATCGCGCTCACATCCTGGAGGAAATCAAAGCAATGAGCAGCATTGAAGATCGAGTCAAGAAGATTGTCGCTGAACAGCTCGGCGTGAGCGAGGACGAGGTCACTCCCGACGCCTCCTTTATCGATGACCTGGGCGCTGATTCCCTGGACGCCGTGGAACTGGTCATGGCCCTCGAAGAGGAATTCGAGTGTGAGATCCCCGACGAGGAGGCCGAAAACATCACCACCCTGCAGCAGGCCGTGGACTATATCAACGCCCACAGCTGACGGCAGAGGCTCTCCGAAAACCATCTCCCCTGACCTGGCTCCGAGCGCGCGCTCGCGCCGGCGTCGGGCTGGGAGAGGTTCCCAGTCGAAGCAAACAGAGGGTTCCCCCACATGACCAAGAGAAGGGTAGTCGTCACCGGGCTGGGCATCGTTTCGCCGGTGGGCCTGGACGTGGCCACCGCATGGGATAACATCCTGGCCGGCAGGAGCGGTATCCGGCCGATCACGCACATGGACATCGAGCCCTTCAGCGTCCGTTTCGGTGGACCCATCTACGATTTCGACATCACCCAATACATCCCGAAAAAGGATGCGAGGAAGATGAATCCTTTCATCCACTACGGGATCGCAGCCGCCTTCCAGGCCATCGACGACGCGGGACTGGAGGTCACCGAAGAGAATGCACACCGCATCGGCGTGGTGGTGGGTTCCGGGATCGGTGGCATTGGCGGCATCGAGGACAACTATGCTGCCTATCTCAATGGCGGTCCGCGCAAGATCTCGCCCTTTTTCGTGCCGGCCAACATCATCAACATGGTGGCGGGGCAGATCTCCATCATCAAAGGCTTCAAGGGGCCCAACTATTCCATCGTCTCCGCCTGTAGTACCGGTGCTCACTGTATTGCCGACGGCCTGCGGCTGATCCAGCAGGGAACCTGTGACGTGGTGATCGCCGGAGGGGCCGAGATGGCCACCACTCCCACCGGCCTGGGTGGTTTCGCTGCCGCCCGTGCGCTCTCCACCCGCAACGACGAGCCCGAGAAGGCCAGCCGGCCCTGGGACCGGGACCGGGACGGTTTCGTGCTCAGCGACGGGGCCGGCGTGGTGGTGATCGAAGCGCTGGAGCACGCCCGGGCCCGGGGTGCCGAAATCTACTGCGAGTTGGCCGGGGCCGGTATGAACTCGGACGCCTACCACATGACCTCGCCTTCACCCAATGGCCAGGGAGCGGCGGAATGCATGCGGCTGGCCATGGAGGATGCGGCCATCAACCCGGAAGAGGTGGACTACATCAATGCCCATGGCACCTCCACCCCGGCCGGTGACCTGGCCGAGACCATGGCGGTGAAGAGCGCCTTCGGCGACCATGCCTACAAGATGCCGGTGAGCTCCACCAAGTCCATGACCGGCCACATGCTGGGAGCTGCCGGTGGGGCGGAAGCGGTGTTCACCATCCTGGCGCTGCGCGACCAGGTGGCGCCGCCAACCATCAATCTCGACAATCCGGATCCGGAGTGCGACCTCGATTACGTGCCGCACAATGCGCGTGAAATGAAGATCGATGTGGCTCTTTCCAATTCCTTCGGTTTCGGCGGCACCAACGGCACCTTGGCCTTCCGGCGGCTGAAGGACTGACCGGCCGCACGCTCCACTTGATCGGAAGCCTGGTCAACGGACAAGCAGGCAGCAGCCTTTCCCTGCTGGATCGTGGCCTGCAGTACGGGGATGGCCTGTTCGAAACCATCGCCGTGGTGGAAAGGCGGGCCGCGCTCTGGCAGCGCCACTGGGAGCGCCTTCTGCTGGGCTGCCGGCTGCTGGGGATTCCGGAGCCGGACCGGGAAGTGATGGAGCAGGAGGTGGCCGGACTCATCGGCGACCGCTCCTTTGCCGTGCTCAAGATCATCGTCACCCGGGGAGCGTCGGAGCGGGGTTACCGCCCCCCCGATAGAGTCAGCCCCACCCGCATCCTGGAGCTCTTTTCCTGGGAAGGACCCTCGACATCACCCGGCGCCCTGGCGGTGGACCTCTGCCGGCAGCGTCTCGGGGAGCAACCGGGCTACGCGGGGCTGAAGCATCTCAACCGTCTGGAACAGGTGCTGGCGCAACGGGAACTCTCGTCACCGGAAGGGATCATGCTCGACAGCGAAGGGAACCTGGTTTCTGGGACCATGAGCAATCTGTTCCTGGTCATCGAGGGCCGCCTGCATACGCCAATCATCGACCGATGCGGTGTGGCCGGGGTGGTACGCAGCCTGGTGTTGGAGACCGCTCGCCGGATGCGCCAGCCGGTGACCGTGCGGCGGATCGAGGCTTCGGAACTGGAACAAGCCGAGGGCCTCTTTCTCACCAGCTCGCTGCTGGGCATCGTCCCCGTTTCCGCCGTGGCCGGACAGGAAAAGGTGGTGCGTCTCACCCACCATCCGGTGATGGAGGCCGCCGCTGCCAAAGTGTTCACAGCCGATGGCTGAGAAGCGGAGAGGCCGCCTGGCGCTGTTCGTCCTGGTCGTTCTGGCGATGCTGGCCGGCGTCGGTTGGTACAGCTGGGAACGCTACCAGCACTTTCTGGAGCAGCCCCTGGCGCTGCCGCCGTCTGGTAGGGTGATCCTGGTGCGGGAGGGTGACTCCGCCGCCGGCCTGGCGCGGAGGCTGGCGGCGGAGGGAGTGCTCTCCAGCGACCTTCCCCTGCGCCTGCTGCTGCGCCTGCATCCTGAGCTCGGCCGGATCAAGGCGGGCGAGTACCTGTTGCAACCCGGCACCACCCCGATGGGACTCCTGCAGCTGCTGGTTTCCGGCAAGACCAAGCTGCATGCCATCACCTTTCCCGAGGGCTGGACCTTTCGCCAGTGGCGTCGGGCCATGGATCGGCATCCCGCCCTGAAACACCTGCTCACCGGGCTCAGTGATCAGGAGGTGATGGCCCGACTCGGCCATCCAGGCGTCCACCCGGAGGGGCGTTTCTTTCCCGATACCTATCTCTTTCCCCGGGGGTTCAGCGATCTGGAGCTGCTGCAACGGGCCTGGAAGCGGATGCAAGAGGAACTGTCGGCGGCCTGGGCCTCCCGGGTGGAAGGGTTGCCACTGAAGAGCCCGGAGGAGGCGCTCATACTCGCTTCCATCGTGGAAAAGGAGACCGCGCTCCCGGAGGAGCGGCGGCAGATCGCCGGAGTCTTCGTCCGGCGGCTGCAGAAAGGGATGAAGTTGCAGACCGATCCCACCGTGATCTATGGCATGGGAGATCGCTATCAGGGAAACATTCGTCGCAAGGACCTGCGGGAGGACACGCCTTATAACACCTATGTCCATGCGGGCCTGCCGCCCACGCCCATCTGCATGCCGGGCCGGGAGTCCCTGCGCGCGGTGGTGAACCCGGCCCCGGGAGAGGCGCTCTACTTCGTCGCCCGGGGCGATGGCAGCCACCAGTTCTCCCGCTCGCTGAAAGAGCACAACCGGGCGGTACGTAAATACCAGTTGAAACGGAAATGACCGGGAAGAGCGCATTTATAACCCTGGAGGGAATCGAAGGGGCGGGCAAAAGCACCTGCATGGCCTTGGTGGCCCGGTTGCTGGAGCAGGCTGGCCGGCCGCCTCTGCAGACCCGCGAGCCCGGCGGCACTCCCCTGGGTGAGGCGCTGCGCGAGCTGCTGCTGGGTCACCGGCACGAGGGAATGGCTGATGACACCGAACTGCTGCTGATGTTCGCAGCCCGGGCGGAGCACTTGCAGAACAGGATCCTGCCGGCATTGGAGGCGGGGCGCTGGGTGTTGTGCGACCGCTTCACCGATGCGACCTACGCTTATCAGGGCGGGGGGCGAGGGATCGACCTGGGCCGTATCGAAGTATTGGAACAGTGGGTACAGCGGGGCTTCCGGCCCCATCTCACCCTGCTGCTCGATCTGCCGGCGGAAGTAGGGCTGGAGCGGGCGGGGCGGCGTTCGGCGCCGGACCGTTTCGAGAAAGAGACGCTGGACTTCTTCCGGCGGGTGCGGGAGACCTACCTCGATCTGGCCCGGAAGCAGCCGGAACGGTTCCGTGTCATCGACGCGGCCCTCTCGCTGGAGGAGGTGGGGACGCAGGTGAGTCGGGTGATACGCGATTTCCTCGAGGCCTGGTCATGAGCGGGGCCAAAAATGGCAACCAGGCCCCCTTTCCCTGGCAGCGACAGGCCTGGCAGCAGCTGTTGCAGAGTCGGCGTGACGGCCGCATTGCCCACGCTCTGTTGTTCGCCGGGGCCGCCGGTACCGGCAAGTCGTTGCTGGCGCGGCAGTTCGCTTACTCCCTGCTCTGCAGCCAGCCCGATGAATCAGGGCTGGCCTGCGGCCAATGCCGGGAATGCCGGCTGTTGGAGGCGGGCACCCATCCCGACTTCCACCTGGTGGCGCCGGAGGAGGGGAGCAAGAACATTCGTATCGACGCCATCCGCCAGCTGCAGGAGGAGAGCGCTCTGGTGGTAGGGGAGGGGCGCAGCCGGGTGTTTCTTCTCGACCCGGCCGAGGCCATGGGCACTGCGGCGGCCAACGCCCTGCTCAAGACCCTGGAAGAGCCTCCCCCCGGCGTGCACCTGCTGCTGGTGACCAGCCGGCCCGAACAGCTGCCCGTCACTATCCGCAGTCGCTGCCAGCAGCTTCCGCTGCGTCAGCCCCCGGAGAAGGAGGCGCTGGCATGGCTGCTCGAACAGCGCGGACTGGAGGCGGACAGGGCCGCCTGGCTGCTGCAACTGGCTGGCGGGGGACCGGTGGCGGCCCGTGCGCTACTGGATTCCGGTGCAGAGCACCAATATCGGGACTTCCTGCAGGCGCTGGGGGACCTGGCTCGTGGCGAGGCGAATCCATCCCGGGTGGCGGAGAGCTGGCTGTCGGCGACCTCGTTGGAGACCAGCCTGCGCCTGCTGGCTAACTGGCTACTGGCCTTGTTGCGGACCCAGGCGGCTCCGCACGTGGCCGATCCCCAAGGAAAATTGTTGGACGAAAAAGCGACCGTGCCTGTTTCTCGAAATCTGCACCGGCTGCTTGACAACCTCTTCGAGAGTCAAAGAAGATTGGCCCACAACCCCAACCCGCAGCTGGTTCTGGAATCGCTGCTCCTGGAGTGGCAACGGATCACGGAGAGTTGAAGCGTATGGCCCTGCCCGGCTTCCAGCAAGGCATCATGAACCTGACGATCAGGGACAAGAAGACCCTGTATCGTGCTTATATGCCTTTCGTCGAAAATGGCGGCCTCTTCATCCCAACCATCAAGAAGTACGAGCTGGGGGACGACGTCTTCATCCTGCTCAGCCTTTTGGACGAGCCGGAGAAAATTCCCTTTGCGGGCAAGGTGATCTGGATCACCCCGGTGGGGGCCATGGGGAACCGCACCGCTGGTGTGGGTGTGCAGTTCGACCCCCAGGACGAAGGGGCTACCCGCAAGAAGATCGAGATTCACCTGGCCGGCATGCTGGAGCTGGACGACCCCACCGACACCATGTAGTTTCTTCCCTGCGCCAACTTCCATGAATCCTGGGCGCACCCCAGGTTACGAAAAACTGGCCCGGTTTCAAATGATTCAAACGCTTTCCGAGCGCCGCTGTCCCGGCATTTGTAGCGGGGATGCCGTGGATACTTTTGCGGTACGCTTCCTGCTCTGTGCAAAAGCCCTGCCCCGCCATCCGTGGCGGGGCGTTCGGCGGGCTTCCTTCACTCACTGGGTGAAGGCTCCCGCCTCACCCCTGTAGGCTCTGCGGCAGCTTTGTTGCTTCGCATTCCACGCTTCGCTACAAAGTCCAGCCTCGCCATCCCCGGCGAGGCGTTCGCCAACTGCGAAAGTCCACTGGACTTTCGGTTTGGCTCACCCCTGCTGCCGAAGCCCAGTTACAAACACCGGGACATCGGCTTCCGATCGGATCGGGTATTTTCAACTACTGGTTAGGATACGGAGAGTACCGAATGCTCGTGGATTCCCACTGCCACCTGGACCGGGTGGACCTCTCCCCTTACGAGGGGCGTTTCGATCGTTTCATGGAGAGCACCCTGGAGAGCGGGGTGGGGCACATGCTCTGCGTGGCCATCGACCTGGAAAGCTGGCCCGCCATGGTGGAGCTGGTGGCTCCCTGGGAGCAGGTCTCCATTTCGGTGGGTGTGCACCCCAACGACCGGGAGCGGGAGGAGCCCACTCCCGAACGCCTGGTGGAGCTGGCGCAACAACGTCGCTGCGTGGCCATCGGCGAGACCGGGCTCGACTATTTTCGCAGCGAAGGAGACCTGGAGTGGCAGCGGGAGCGTTTCCGCAACCACATCCGTGCGGCAAGAGAGACGGGGTTGCCGCTGATCGTCCACACTCGCGAGGCGCGGGAGGACACCCTGCGTATTCTCCGGGAGGAAGAGGCGCGGGATGCCGGTGGCGTGATGCACTGTTTCACCGAGACCTGGGAGATGGCCAGCGCCGCGCTGGAGATGGGGTTCTATATCTCCTTTTCTGGCATAGTCACCTTTCGCAATGCCGAGGACCTGCGCGAGGTGGCGAAGAAGGTGCCGCTGGACCGCCTGCTCATCGAAACCGATTCCCCCTATCTGGCGCCTGTGCCCCACCGGGGCAGGCCCAACGAACCTCGGTATGTGCGACAGGTGGCGGAGAAGATCGCCGAGGTGCGCGGCATGGCAGTGGAGGAGCTGATCGAGCGTACCGGCGGGAATTTCTTCGACCTGTTTCCCGCATCCCGCTCATGAACGTCGGGCACGCTTCGCTTTGCCCGACCTACGGGATGTCGTGTTCTCCCACGCCGTAGGATGGGCAAAGGCGGGAGCCGTGCCCATCGTGCTGTCGGGCACGTTTCACTTTGCCCGACCTACGAGCTTTTCTGTAGAGCGCCAGGCACGTAAGCCTCTGGAATGAGTACCGTGGGGCGTCGCTGGCTCTCATCCTGCCAGGGGAAGTCCTTGTTGTAGTGCAGCCCCCGGCTCTCGCGTCGTCGCATGGCGGACTGGATGATCAGCTCGGCTACGTCCGCCAGATTGCGTAGCTCCAGCAGGTCGTTGCTCACCCGGAAGTTGCTGTAATATTCGCGGATCTCGTGTTGCAGCAGGTTGATGCGCCGCTGGGCCCGGGCCAGCCGCTTGTTGCTGCGCACGATGCCCATGTAGTCCCACATGAAGCGGCGCAGTTCGTCCCAGTTGTGGGAGACCACCACCTCTTCGTCGGAGTCGGTGACCCGGCTTTCGTCCCAGGCGGGCAGGGCAGGAGGCGTTTCTGTCTCCTTCTCCAGTTGCCGTGCCATGTCCTGCGCCGCCAGCTCTCCGAACACCAGGCATTCCAGCAGGGAGTTGCTGGCCATCCGGTTGGCTCCGTGCAGGCCGGTGTAGGCGGTTTCCCCCACCGCGTAGAGCCGCTCGATGTCGGTGCGCGCCTGCCGATCGGTGAGAATGCCGCCGCAGGTGTAGTGAGCCGCTGGAACCACCGGGATGGGCTCCCTGGTGATGTCGATGCCCAGTTCCAGGCAGCGCTGATAGATGGTGGGAAAATGGGACTTGATGAACTCGGGATCCCGATGGCTGATGTCGAGATAGACACAGTCGATGCCCAGCCGTTTCATTTCGGCGTCGATGGCCCGGGCCACGATGTCCCGGGGCGCCAGTTCGGCGCGCTCGTCGTAACGGGGCATGAAGCGTTCGCCATTGGGCAGCAGCAACCGTCCCCCCTCGCCGCGCACCGCCTCGGAGATGAGAAAGGACTTGGCGTTGGGATGATAGAGGCAGGTGGGGTGGAACTGGATGAACTCCATGTTGGCCACCCGGCACCCGGCGCGCCAGCCCATGGCGATGCCGTCGCCGGTGGCCACGTCGGGATTGCTGGTATAGAGATAGACTTTGTTGGCCCCGCCGGTGGCCAGCACCACGAAGCGGGCGCCGATGGCACGCACCCGGTTCTGTTCCAGGTCCAGCAGGTAGGCGCCCAGGCAGCGGCGCGGCCGGCTGCCGTCGCCCCGGGGGGTGCAGATGAGGTCCACGGCGATGTGGAATTCGTAGATGTCGATGTCCGGGTTGTTGCGCGCCTGCCGCTCCAGGTTCAGCTCCACCACCTTGCCGGTGGCGTCCGCCGCGTGTACCACCCGGCGGTGGCTGTGTCCGCCCTCCCGGGTCAGATGGTAGCCGGAGGAGCCGGTGGGGGGCGTGGAGGTGAACTCCACCCCCTGGGAGAGGAGCCAGCGGATGTTTTCCGGTCCGCGTTCCACCACCAGCTTCACCACCTCCTCGTCGCAGAGGCCGGCTCCGGCGCGCAGGGTGTCCTGGATGTGAGATTCCAGGGAGTCGGCTTCATCCAGGACGGCGGAGATGCCACCCTGGGCGTAATAGGTGCTGCCCTCCTTCAGCTCCCGCTTGGAGACCACGGCGATTCGGGTGCCGGCGGGCAGGCGCAGGGCCAGGCTCAGCCCGGCGGCACCGCTGCCGAGTATGAGCACGTCATACTGTGGTTTTTTTGACATAATGGGCACCCTGGATCAGGGATGACACGAAGCCGGATCGCTGTACCAGCACAAAGTATTCATGAAACAGAACTTTATAACAATAACGGTGTCCCAAGGGCATGGAGCGGCTGGTCGTCCTTCCCGCCGGGCGGGAGAGGCGCCATGAGCGGTGATGCCCAGGCAGACCTCGAGCTGGTGGAACGGGTCAAGCGGGGCGACAAAAAGGCCTTCGACCTGCTGGTACTCAAGTACCAGCAGAAGGTGGCGAATCTGATCTCCCGGTACATCAAGGACAGCAGCGAGGTTCACGACGTGACCCAGGAAGCCTTCATCAAGGCCTATCGTGCATTGCCCAAGTTCCGGGGTGACAGTGCTTTCTATACCTGGCTCTACCGGATTGCCATCAATACCGCCAAGAACCATCTGGCGGCCAAGGGGCGCCGCCCGCCCGCCGACGACGTGGAGGCGATGACCGCGGAGCAGATGGACGCCGGTGGAAAGCTGCGCGAGGTGGATACCCCGGAACGGCTGTTGCTCAAGGACGAGATCGCCCGCACCATACGGCAGGCAGTGGAAGAGTTGCCGGAAGATCTACGCACCGCCATAACCCTGCGGGAGCTGGAAGGCTTGAGTTATGATGAGATCGCCAAGGCCATGGAGTGTCCCATCGGCACGGTGCGCTCCAGGATCTTTCGCGCCCGCGAGGCCATCGACAAGAAATTGAAACCCCTGCTGGAATGAACGAGCGCTGACCAATGAAAAGAGAAGAACTGGATGAGCTTTCCGCCGTCATCGACAACGAGGCCACGCACCAGGTGATGGTGCAGGTCAGTCGCCGGATCAGCCAGGATGCGGAGCTGCGCGGTACCTTGATCCGCTACCAGATGATCAGCGACTGCCTGCGCGGTGAGGAGATCGATCCCCGTTCCGAGGAGCTGGTGATGGCCGTGAGCCGCCGCCTGGAACAGGAGCCCACCCTGCTGGCGCCCGGAAAGGGCACCAGCCGCAGTCGCTGGGTGCAGCCGCTGGCGGGTGCGGCCATCGCTGCTTCGGTGGCTGCTGCTGCAGTGATGCTGGCGCCGCAGTTCATAAACCCCGGGGTTGATGGCCAGCGGGATGCCGGGCGGGAGGAGTTTCGCGTGGTGGCGGAACCGCTGAGCAAGGTGCGGGCCCTGCCGGCCATGGCCACCAGCCGCCAGGAGATGCACTGGAAAAGCCTGGAAGAGCCCCATGAACCGCGGCTGGATCGTTACCTGGAGCAACACAGCCACTATGCAACCCAGAATGGCCTGCAACGCATGATTCCCTATGCCACGCTGGTCAGCTATGGTGGTTTCCCCCGGGCCCAAGGTGAGTAGAGTGTTGTACCTGGCGCTGCTCTGCAGCGCTTTCCTGCTTCCCGGCCTCGTATTCGCCGAAGAGACCGGTGGCGGGGCGCAGCGCACCCCCGCCCAGTGGCTGGAGGAGATGAACCGGTCGGTGGTCCATCGCTCTTTCCGGGGCGACTTCGTCTATCTCAGTGGCCCCTACCTCGAGGCGATGCAATTGCGTCACTGGATCGTGGACGGGCGTCCCCGGGAGTCGCTCTATTCCCTCACCGGCGAACCCCGGGAGATCGTGCGGGATGCCGATCTGCTCACCATCACTACCTGGGAGGATGGCAAGCCGCACAAGGTGGTCCACCCCTCCCGGGGACGGCTCTCTCCCCTCAAGCCGCTGGAGGCGGCCATGCTTCAGCGTCATTACCGGCTTCTCATGGGCAAGCCGGCCCGTATCGCCGGCCGCAACGGCGTGGTGGTGGCCCTGGTTCCCCGGGACGACCTGCGCTACGGCTACCGCCTGACCCTGGACCAGGAGAGTGCGCTGCCCCTGGATCTCACGGTGATGGATGGCAGCGGCAACCTCATTTCGAGGATCATGTTCGTCCGCCTGCAGCTGGAGGAGACCGATCCGGTTTCCGGAGGCGCCGACCAAGATGAATCCGGTGCCGGGGCCGAAGGGACGGTCGTCAGATCCCAGTCAGGGGCCAGGAACCTGGAAAACGAAGAGGACCCCTTGGCCGGCTCTTCCTGGACCTTTCGTAAGCTGCCGGATGGGTTCCAGGTGATCAGCCACCAGCACGATGAATCCATCGGCCAGGAGCATTTCGTGCTCAGCGACGGCTTGGCCACCGTGTCCGCTTACATCGAGCCTCTGGCGGAGGGGGATCGCCCCTTCACCGGCAAGACCAGCCTGGGGTCGGTGAATGCCTATGGCCTGCCGATCGGCAAATACCAGATGACCGTGGTGGGGGAGGTGCCCCACAAGACCCTGAGCCTGGTGGCTCACGCCCTGGTGCGCAAGCCATGAACATGATCGAAGAGGAAGGCATCGTCATCGAGCTGAACGGGGAGTATGCCGAGGTGGAAGCGTGGCAGAAGTCGGCCTGTGGCCATTGCAGTGCGCGAAAAGGGTGCGGCACCTCCCTGCTCGCCTCGCTGCTGGGCAGGCGGCCTCGCCGCTTCCCCGCGATCAACCGGGCGGGAGCACGCCCCGGTGACCGGGTGATCGTAGGCGTGGATGCCGGTGCCCTGCAGGCGGCCTCCTTTCTCATGTACCTGGTGCCTCTTCTGGGGCTCATCGGCGGCGCCCTGGCTGGCACCTGGTTGTCGCGGCTGTTGGTAACCGCGGATGGCGAGCTGCTGAGCATCCTGCTGGGTGTCGCCGGCATGGCACTGGCGCTGCTGCTGGTCCGCCGGCGTTTCGGCAGAGCCGGCAACCGGCGTTTCCAGGCGGTGGTGTTGCGGGTGCTGCCGGAAACCAGGATGGTGGCGCCGCTTCGGGTGAGCGCGTGAAGATGCAACGGTTCCCGCTGCCGACACTGTTCCTGCTGGTGTTGCTTATCGCTCCGTCACTGGCAGGAAGCCTGCCCGACTTCACCGAGCTGGCGGAAGAGAACGCGCCCGCGGTGGTCAATATCAGTACCGTCTATCACAAGAAGAATCCTCTTCAGCGCTACAAACTGCCGGACGACTTCCAGTTGCCGGAAAAGGGCCCGCTGGCCGATCTGCTCAGGCGTTTCCTGGAAGGCCAGCAGGAGATGCCGGAAGAGGAGATGGACTCCCTGGGTTCCGGCTTCATCATCTCCCCGGACGGCTACATCGTCACCAACCACCATGTGGTAGAGGGGGCGGACGAGATCCTGGTGCGTCTGCACAACCGGGATACCTACAGTGCCCGCCTGGTGGGTTCCGACGAGGCCAGCGATATCGCTCTGTTGAAAGTGGAGGCGGAGAACCTGCCCACGGTAAAGATCGGTGACAGCGACCAGCTCAAGATCGGCGCATGGGTGCTGGCCATAGGATCCCCTTTTGGTTTCGACTATACGGTGACCGCCGGTATCGTCAGTGCCAAGGGCAGGAGTCTGCCCAGCGAGAACTACGTGCCCTACATCCAGACCGACGTGGCCATCAATCCGGGCAATTCGGGTGGGCCTCTGTTCAATCTGGATGGTGAAGTGGTGGGGGTCAATTCCCAGATCTTCAGTCGTTCCGGTGGCTTCATGGGGCTCTCCTTCGCAGTGCCCATCAATCTGGCCATGAACGTGGTGCGCCAGTTGCGCGAACAGGGCCGGGTGACCCGGGGCTACCTGGGCGTGCTCATCCAGGACCTGGACCAGGGGCTGGCCCATGCTTTCGGTCTAGATCATCCCCGGGGGGCGCTGGTCTCCCGGGTCCTGCCCGATTCCCCCGCCTCCCGGGGCGGAATCCAGGTGGGAGACGTGATACTGAGTTATGACGGCCGCCCGGTGCGCACCTCTTCGGAGTTGCCGCCCCTGGTGGGCTCCACCCGGGTGGGCAGGGAGGTGCCTCTGGTGGTCCAGCGGGATGGCCGGTCGCTGGAACTGAAAGTGAAGATCCAGGCTTTGCCCGTGCAGGAAGAAAAGGCAGAGAAGAAAAAGGCCCTGCAGCCACCACAGAAGGAAAAAGGAGATCGGCTGGGGCTCGTGGTCCGGGACCTCACCCAGGAGGAACGCAAGGAACTGGAGCTTCCGGAAGACGCTGGCGGCGTGCTGGTGGAGTCGGTGAAGCCCGGGCCGGCACTGGAGGCCGGCCTGGAAGAGGGGGATGTGTTGCTGCGGCTGGATGGCAGGCTCTTGAAAGGGGTCGGGGAGTATCACGCATTGGTGCGCAAACTGCCGGCAGGGGCCGAGGTGCCGGTGTTGATCCAGCGGCCCCATGGTCCTCTGTTCCTTGCCCTGCGGCTGCCCTGAACCGCCTGGGGCGGTCCCGCCTCGAATTTTGCCCGGCGCCCAAGTATCATTGCGGGCTGCCTTTCCATAGTCTGTTTCCCGGATGACCGAACTCGACCACATCCGCAATTTTTCCATCATCGCCCATATCGACCATGGCAAGTCCACCATTGCCGATCGTTTCATCCAGATCTGCGGCGGGCTGAGCGAGCGGGAGATGGAGGATCAGGTGCTGGACTCCATGGAGCTGGAGCGGGAAAGGGGCATCACCATCAAAGCGCAAAGCGTCACTCTCCAGTACACCGCCAAGGATGGCGAGACCTACGAACTCAACTTCATCGATACCCCCGGCCACGTGGACTTTTCCTACGAGGTTTCCCGTTCTCTGGCTGCCTGCGAAGGGGCGCTGCTGGTGGTGGACGCCGCCCAGGGGGTGGAGGCCCAGAGCGTGGCCAACTGCTATACCGCCATCGAGCAGGGGCTGGAGGTGGTGCCGGTGCTCAACAAGATCGACCTGCCCTCGGCCGATCCCGAGCGGGTGATCCAGGAGATCGAGGAGATCATCGGCATCGAGGCCGAGGACGCCCTGCGGGTGAGCGCAAAGACCGGTGAGGGGATCCGCGAGCTGCTGGAGACCCTGGTGGAGCGCATTCCCCCACCCCAGGGGGATCCCGAGGCGCCACTGCAGGCCCTCATCATCGATTCCTGGTTCGACCCCTATGTGGGGGTGATCTCGCTGGTTCGGGTGGTGAATGGCCGCCTGCAGAGAAAGGATCGGATCAAGGTGATGTCCACTGGTCGCGACTACCAGGTGGAGAAGGTGGGCGTCTTCACCCCCAAGCGGGAAGAGCGTGAAGTTCTGGAGACAGGAGAAGTGGGCTTTCTCATCGCCGGCATCAAGGAGATCGACGCGGTGCCGGTAGGAGACACCATCACCCACGAGCGCACCCCGGCCGCCGAGCCGCTGCCCGGCTTCAAGGAGATGCAGCCGCGTGTCTTCGCCGGCCTCTACCCGGTGAATTCCGACGACTACGAGGCCTTCCGCGAAGCACTGCAGAAGCTGCGGCTCAATGACGCGGCGCTTCATTTCGAGCCCGAGACCTCCCAGGCCCTGGGCTTTGGTTTCCGTTGTGGTTTCCTCGGCATGCTGCACATGGAGATCGTTCAGGAGCGCTTGGAGCGCGAATATGGCCTGGATCTCATCACCACCGCTCCCACGGTGCTCTACGAAGTGGAGAAGACCGACGGCGAGGTGGTGATGGTGGACAACCCCGCGGATCTGCCGGAACCGAGCCGTATCGCCGAGATCCGTGAGCCCATCATCCGTGCCCACATCCTGGTGCCCCAGGAATACCTGGGCAATGTCATTGGTCTCTGCATCGAGAAACGGGGAGTGCAGAAGAACCTCCAGTACCTCGGTGGCCAGGTGCAGCTCACCTACGACCTGCCCATGAACGAGGTTGTGCTGGACTTCTTCGATCGTCTCAAGTCGGTGAGCCGGGGTTACGCCTCTTTCGAATATGAGCTGGACCGTTTCCAGGCAGCTCCGCTGGTGAAGCTGGACATTCTCATCAACGGGGAGCGGGTGGACGCGCTTTCCATCATCGTGCATCGCGACCACGCCGAGAGCCGTGGGCGCGAGCTGGTGGAGAAGATGAAGGAGATCATTCCCCGCCAGATGTTCGAAGTGGCCATCCAGGCGGCTCTGGGTAGCAAGATCATCGCGCGCTCCACGGTGAAGGCGCTGCGAAAGAATGTCACCGCCAAGTGCTACGGTGGGGATGTGACCCGCAAACGCAAGCTGCTGGAGAAGCAGAAGGCGGGCAAGAAGCGCATGAAACAGGTGGGTAAAGTGGAGATTCCCCAGGAAGCCTTCCTCGCCGTGCTCAGCGTGGGCAAGGAGAAATAGGCGAAGGCTGCCCGTCCCCGGAATAAGGAAGAACAACCATGAACATCACCATCGCTCTGATCCTGGTCGGCCTATTCGTCTGGCTGCTTTCCGCTTTCGGTATCGAGCCGGCGCTTGCCTTCGCAACCCTGGCCTCCGGGCTGATCTGGGGAGGATACCTGCTGTGGAAGAGAGCGAAGGGTGAAGAAGCATCCAAGGGGAAGGAACCGGTGCTGGTGGATTATGCCCGCTCTTTCTTCCCCATATTCCTCTTCGTGCTGCTGCTGCGCGGTTTCGTGGTGGAACCCTTCCGCATACCTTCGGGTTCCATGATGCCGACCTTGCTTGTGGGGGACTTCATCCTTGTGAACAAGTTCAGCTACGGGCTGCGCATGCCGGTGACCAAGACCAAGATCGTGGAGGTGGGGGAACCTCAGCGGGGGGACGTGGTGGTCTTCCGCTATCCCCGTAACCCCCGGACCGACTACATCAAGCGGCTGGTTGGACTGCCCGGCGATCGCATCGCATACCGGGACAAGGTGCTCTACGTAAATGGAGAACTCATGCCCCAGGAACCGGTGGGCTGGTATCAGGCCAGCGGATCCGGTGCGCGGATGCAGGGGGCCTATGAGCTCATCGAGGACCTGACGGGGGTCGAACATCACATCCTGGTGAATCCCAACGTTCCCGATTTTCCACCTGGATGCGATGTGCTGGCTGGGGGTGAGATCCGGGTACCCGAGGGACACTATTTCGTGATGGGGGACAACCGCGACAACAGCAACGACAGCCGCTGCTGGGGATTCGTTCCGGAGGGGAATTTGGTGGGCAAGGCCTTTGTGATATGGTTGAGCATCGACTGGAAGCGGCCGGGAATCGTGGACTGGGGGCGTATCGGTCAGCGCATCCACTGAGTCCCATTGGGAGAGAGCAAGCATGAAATATTTGGCCAGGCAACAGCGGGGAGCCGGTCTCCTGGGATGGATGTTCATTATCGCGGTGGCGCTCTTCTTTGCGCTGCTGGGGGTGAAGATGGTGCCGGCCTATATCAACTATTTCGACATCGTGAAGGTGATGGAATCCATGGCGAGGGATCCCTCCCTCAAGGAGGCCAGCGCGATGGAGTTGAAGAAGACCTTCATGCGCCGCATCGACATCAACAGCATCTACGACTTTCCCAAGAACGGATTCAAGGTGGATCGGAGCCGTGGCGAGGGCACCATTCTTCGCATCGACTACGAAAAGCGTGAGCCCATGGTTGGGAACGTGGACGTGGTGATGCATTTCAAGAAAGAGGTCCGGATGCAGCGGTAGCTGCCTCATGGAGCTGGAACATCTTCAGCGCGGCCTCGACTACCGTTTTCGGGATCCTGCACTGCTGCGCCAGGCGCTGACCCATCGCAGCGCGGGCTCGCGCAACAACGAGCGGTTGGAGTTCCTTGGTGACGCCATTCTGGGTTGCGAAGTGGCGGAGAACCTCTTTCGTCTGCATCCAGAGGCCACCGAAGGGGAGCTGAGCCGCGCCCGGGCGCAGCTGGTGAAGCGGGAGACCCTGGCGCGGGTGGCCCGGCGCCTGAAGCTGGGTGAACATCTCATTCTCGGCGCTGGCGAGCTGCGCAGCGGTGGGCAGAACCGGGATTCCATTCTTTCCGACGCGGTGGAAGCGATCATTGCCGCCGTCTATCTCGATGGTGGCATGGAGGCGGCCCGGGGGCTGGTACGGCGTCTGCTGCAGGAAGAGATCGCCGCCAGCGCTCCAACCCGGCAGCCCAAGGATGCCAAGACCCGACTCCAGGAGCTCCTGCAATCACGCTCGCTGGATCTGCCCCAATATGAGGTCACCGATCGTCGGGGTGAGGCCCACCATCAACAGTTCACCGTGGCGTGCCGCGTTTCTGCGCTGGATCTGGAGAGCCGGGGAACCGGCCAGAGCCGCAAGAAGGCAGAACAGCAGGCGGCGGAAGCGATGCTGAACCTCATCGAGAGGAGGGAAGAAGCGTGAGCCATCGAGCAGGACACGTGGCGCTGGTGGGGCGCCCCAACGTGGGCAAATCCACTCTGCTCAACCGGCTGCTGGGTCAGAAGCTGGCCATCACTTCGCACAAGCCCCAGACCACCCGTCACAGCATCCTGGGCATCCGCACGTTGGAACAGGGACAGATCGTCTATATCGACACCCCGGGCATGCATCGCCGGGGGGAGAAGGCGATGAACCGGTATCTCAACCGAACCGCGGCTGCCGCGCTGGCAGGGGTGGACCTGGTGGTCTTCGTGGTGGATGCTGGTCATTGGGGCGAGGAAGACGAGCTGGTTCTACAGCGGGTCCGAGAGAGCCGCCTGCCGGTGCTCCTGGTGGTGAACAAGATCGACAGGGTGAAGCCCCGTGAGCGGCTTCTGCCTCTGATGGCGGAGCTGTCGCGGCATACCGGCATCGACGACCTGGTGCCGGTTTCTGCCCGCACCGGGGAAAATTGCGACCGGCTGGAACGGGAGATTCTGGCGCGGTTGCCGGAAGGGGAGAATCTCTATCCCGAGGACCAGCTCACCGATCGGCCGGAGCGCTTCTTCGCGGCGGAACTCATTCGTGAGCAGCTCATCCTGCGCTACCACAAGGAACTGCCCTATGCGATCACGGTGGAGATCGAGCAGTTCCAGGAGCAGCCCCATCTGCTACGCATTGGCGCGCTGATCTGGGTGGAGCGCCCCAACCAGAAGGCGATCCTGCTGGGTAAGGGGGGACGGGCGATGAAGGAGACGGCCACCATCGCCCGCAAGGAACTGGAGGCGTTCTTCCAGAAGAAGGTGTTCCTGCAGCTCTGGGTGAAGGTGAAGCGGAGCTGGTCCAGCGACCAAGCGAGCCTGGCGCAGCTGGGTTACACGGAATAGGTGACCGGCCAGGAGCTCACTTCCGCCCAGGTGCTCCATCGCCGGCGCTACGGCGAGAACAGCCTGCTGCTGGAGCTGTTCACTCTCACCCATGGCCGGATTCCGGTGATCGCTCGAGGGGCTGCAAGCGCACGCAGCCGGAGGCGGGCCCTGTTGCAGCCTTTCGTTCCCCTGCTGGTGCGCTGGCGGGGACGGGGTGAAGTGGGCACCCTGACCACGGTGGAGCCGGATGGAAATCCGCCGCGGCTGCAGGGACGGGCGCTCTACAGCGCTTTCTACGTCAACGAGTTGCTGGTTCGGCTGCTGCCCCGGAACGATGCGCTGCCATCGCTCTTTCTGCGCTACCGGAAACTGCTGGGGGAGCTGCCGGGAGAATCGATGGAGACGGCGCTGCGGCGCTTCGAGCTGGACCTGCTGGGGCTGCTGGGTTACGGCATCGACCTGCGCCGCACGGCCGATGGAGTGGAAGTCTCCGCCGCCGGCCGTTATCGTTACCTGCAGCAGCACGGCCTGGTGGTGGCGGAGGAGGAAAGCGGTGACATCCTGTCCGGCGCCACCCTGCTGGCGCTGGCCGATGGAGGCAAAACTCTCACTCCGTCGCAACAGAGGGAGGCTTTGCGCCTGCTGCGGGCACTGCTGGCACCTCACCTGGGGGAGCGACCCTTGAAGAGCCGGGAGTTGTTCCGCACAATGCGCTCTGCTTCCGGAATCACCGAGAATCCCTGATGAGCTTTCCCATCCTCCTGGGCGTCAACATCGATCATGTGGCCACCATCCGCCAGGCAAGGGGCACCAGGTACCCCGAGCCGCTGCACGCGGCGCTTCTCTGCGAGCAGTCGGGGGCCGATGCCATCACCCTGCATCTGCGGGAGGACCGGCGCCATATCCAGGATCGGGATGTTCGTTTGTTGCGCCAAGTGCTGCAGACCCGCATGAACCTGGAGATGGCGGCCACGGAAGAGATGGTCACCATCGCCTGCGAAGTGGGGCCCGACGACTGCTGCCTCGTGCCCGAGAAACGCGAAGAGCTCACCACCGAAGGTGGGCTGGACGTGACGGGCAATCTGGCGCACCTGAAGTCGGTCTGTGCTCGCCTGGCGGATGCGGGCGTGCGCGTCTCTCTGTTCATCGATGCCGAGCCAGCGCAGCTCGAGGCCGCCGCCGAAGCCGGCGCGCCGGTGGTGGAGATCCACACCGGTCACTATGCCGACGCCACCGAAGCCGGCCAACGGCGGCAGGAGCTGGAGCGCATCCAGCGGGCCGTGGAAATGGGTCGGGCGCTCGGGCTCCAGGTCAATGCCGGCCACGGACTGGACTACCACAACGTGGCCGACATTGCGGCCATCGACGGCATCCGCGAACTCAACATCGGCCATGCCATCGTGGCACGGGCCCTGTTCTGCGGCTTGGCGGAGGCGGTGCGGGAGATGAAGCGGCTCATGCTGGAAGCGGCGGCACACCGGCTCAGGCGGTTTCCCGGGTAGCCGCAGCCTCCAGTCTTTCCCATTCCCTCTGCAACAGGGACAACGCGGTTACGGCAGCTTCGGCATTCTCCGCCTGCACCTGTTCCTGGAAGGCGGAGAGCGCGGCGGTGAAGGCCGGCACCCCGCATACCGCGGCCGCACCCTTGAGACGGTGCGCCGCCTGCCACAGCTCTTCCCAATTTTCCTGCCGCAACAGATCGCCCATCTGTTCCAGCTCCCGTGGCAGGGATTCCAGGAACCGGCCAAACAGGTTGTCGGCTATCCCCTCGGATCCCCCGGTGATCCGCAACGCCTGTTCCAGATCCCGCACCGGAAGCGGCTCCTGGTTCCTGAGCGCCGCCCTGGGAGAGGGCGTTTCCACCGGCGGGGGCGGATGATTGTGGAAAGACGGCCCCGCCTCGAGCATCGCCCGCAGGACCTGCCGCAGTTCGGCCTCCTCGATGGGCTTTACCAGGTATGCATTGAAACTGCTCCGTTCCAGCCGCTCCCGGTTGCGGCCCATGGCATCCGCGGTCATGGCCACCAGCGGCAGGCGCTTACCCTCCGGCATTTGCCGCAGGGCGCGGGCGGCTTCGAAGCCATCCTTGCGGGGCATGTGGATGTCCAGCATCACCAGCTCCGCGCCCCTTTCGCGGTACAGTTCCAGGGCTTCCTGGCCGTCCCGCGCGGCCACCACCTTGGCTCCCCATGACTCCAGCAGGATGCGCATCAGCCTGCGGTTGATCTCATTGTCGTCGGCCAGCAGGATGGTGCGTCCTTCGAGCCAAGGCAAGCCTTTCTCGGCGGCGTCCGGTGCTTCCGGCTGAAAGCTGCCGGTATCGCAGCGGTTTCCGGAAAGCAGCTCTGCCAGGGTATTCTCCAAGGCGCTGGCCCGCACCGGCTTGCTCAGGCAACGGGAGGCGCCGGCCCGCTGCAGCGCCTCCAGTAGCGCTTGATCGGAGCTGCTGACCAGAAGCAGGAGCGGAGGTCCGATATGGGCCAGCGCTTTCAGCTTTTCCATCACTCCCCGGGGTTCCTGCAGGAGTTCTGCGCCCAGGGCCACCAGCAGCAGGTCGCATTCTTTCATGGGGGGCTCGCCCGGCTGGGGCAGGGGTGAGTGCACTTCCGGCGCCCGCACCACCACATCCATGCGGTGGAGCAAACCGACGATGGCCTGGCGGGAGATGGGGTGGGGTTCGTGCAAAAAGAGGCTTCGTCCCCGCAATGCCGGCAGGCAGGCCGACGGCGCGATCCGCTGCTGCGCGCGCTCCAGCCGGAAGGTACAGGTGAAGGTGGTGCCGCGCCCGGGTTCGCTCTGCAATCCAATGGCGCCCCCCATGAGTTCGGTGAGCCGCCTGCAGATGCTGAGCCCCAGGCCGGTGCCTCCCGCCGCACCCATCCGTGCCTGGCCACCCTGGGAAAAGGCCTCGAAGATATGTTCCTGCTCCTCCCGGGGAATTCCCGGGCCGGTGTCGCTGACACTCAGCGCCAGCAATACCGAGTCGCTTTCCTCCTCTTCCTCGATCATCACCCGCACCACCACCTCTCCCGCTGCGGTGAACTTGATGGCGTTGTTCACCAGGTTGGTGATGAGCTGGGCGATGCGGGTGCGATCACCGACCAGGTCGTCCGGAACGTCGTCGTAGACGAAGGCGATGAGTTCCAGCCCTTTCTCATGGGCCATGGGCGCCAGCAGGGAGACGGTGTCGTCCACGCACTGCCGCAGGGAAAAGGGGCGCCGGTCTAGGTGTAGTTTTCCCGCCTCCAGCCGGGAGAGGTCCAGGATGTCGTCGATGATGGCGAGCAGGGTGTTGGCGGAGGTTTCGATGGTGCCCAAGTATTCCCTCTGTGCGGCATCCAGGGGCGTGCGGCGCAGCAGGTTGAGAAAGCCCAGGATGCCGTTCATGGGAGTACGGATCTCGTGGCTCATGCTGGCGAGAAATTCCGACTTCACCCGGTTGGCCTGGAGTGCCCGCTTGCGCGCCAGGTCCAGCTCCACGTTCTGGATCTCCAGCGCTTCCATGCTCTCCTGCAGGTCGCGGGTGGCTTGCTCCACCTGGGCCTGCAGGTTCTCGTTGGCCTGTGCGATTTCGCTGGCCATTTCGTTGAAGGCCACCTGCAGTTCGCCCAGCTCCCCCCGCTCGTCGGTGGGGACCCGGGTGTCCAGCCGCCCCTGCCGCAGTTGGCGCGCCGCCTCGGTGAGCTGCTCCAGCGGGCGTGCCAGCCGCTGGCTGAAGAAAAGGGAGAGCAGGGCCACTGCCAGCAGGCCGGCCAGGCCCAGCAGCAGGGTGTTCCGGATCATTTGCTGCCGTTTTTGGATCAGCCCGGAAGGATCGAGCCAAAGCGTGACTCGTCCCAACTCGATCCGTCCGTCCTGGCCGGCGGGAAGTGGCTGTTGCAGGGAGTAGCGGTAGAGCTGCTTGATCCCGTGGTCCGGAGCCACCGGACTGGTGAAGCGGGTCTCCACCGGGGAATCCATGGCTGGCGGCCGGCCCAGTCGAACCAGGGTGATGCCCCCCGGGCCGTCGATACGGACGGCCGCGATATCAGGGTTGTTCCTGCGGGCCTGTGTGGCCAGTAGCTCCAACGCGCCGGTGCGGTTGGCCACGATGCCCTCGATGGCCGCATCGGCCAGCTGGCGCGCCATCGCCTCCCCCCGCTCCAGGAAGCGGGCCATGAGATCGTCGGTGCGCACTGCCAACAGGTAGAAGGAGAGTATGCCGAGCACCAGGGTACTGGGCACCAGGGTGATGAGCAGGATCTTCAGCCGGATCTTGTGCACCACCAGAGCGTAACAGGAAACCGGTGCTCTCCGTAAGCTCAGGATTCCGCCCCTGCCGCGCACCGGCTAGAATGGCCGGATGAACCAGATCAAGCGACTCGAAGAGACGGTGGGGAACACCCCCCTGGTGGAGCTCCAGCGGCTGCCGGGGGAGACCTCCAACCGCCTGCTGGTGAAGCTGGAGGGCAACAACCCTGCCGGCTCGGTGAAGGACCGGGCGGCCCTGAGCATGATCCGCGAGGCCGAGCGGCGGGGCGAGATCCGGCCCGGCGACACCCTGGTGGAGGCCACCAGCGGCAACACCGGCATCGCCCTGGCCATGGTGGCGGCCATGCGCGGCTACCGCATGAAGCTCATCATGCCCGACAACATGACCATCGAGCGCCAGGCCGCCATGGCCGCCTACGGCGCCGAGCTGATCCTGGTGCCGGAGGCCGACGGCATGGAGGGGGCGCGCGACCTGGCGCTGGCCATGGCGGAGCGCGGGGAAGGGCATCTGCTCAACCAGTTCGACAACCCCGACAACGCCCTGGCCCACTACCGCGGCACCGGGCCCGAGATCTGGCGCGACACCCGGGGCAGCGTCACCCATTTCGTCAGCGCCATGGGCACCACCGGGACCATCATGGGCACCGGCCGCTTTCTCAAGGAGCAGAATCGGGACGTCCAGGTGGTGGGTGTGCAGCCCGAGGAGGGGGCGCAGATTCCCGGCATCCGCCGCTGGCCCAGGGAGTACCTGCCGGCCATCTTCGATCCGGCGCTGGTGGACCGTGAACTGGACGTCTCCCAGGAGGAGGCGGAGGAGACCGCGCGCCTGCTGGCGTCACGGGAAGGGATCTTCTGCGGCATCTCCTCCGGTGGTGCGGTGGCGGCCATGCTGGCCCTCTCGCGCGAGCTGGAGAATGCGGTGCTGGTGGCCATCGTCTGCGACCGGGGGGACCGCTACCTTTCCACCGGCGTCTTCGATCCCCAGTCCCGGTAATGGCAAGACGCAGACGAAAGCTCCCCCAGGAGCCGGTGGAGGCCACCGTGGAGAGCCTCTCCCATGACGGTCGCGGCGTGGCGCGGGTGGAGGGCAAGGCCACCTTCATCCACGGCGCCCTGCCGGGCGAGCGGGTGCTGTTCCGCTACACCGCCCGCCGCCGCAACCGCGACGAGGGCGAGGTGGTGAAGGTGCTGCAGGCCAGCCCCCGGCGGGTGGAGCCGCGCTGCGCCCACTTCGGCATCTGCGGCGGCTGTTCCCTGCAGCACCTCGATCCCGCCGCCCAGATCGAAACCAAGCAGCAGACGCTGCTCGACGCCTTTACCCGCCTGGGCGGCGTGGCGCCGGATGAGATCCTGCCGCCGTTGGTGAACGAAACCCCCTGGGGTTACCGCCGCAAGGCGCGCCTGGGGGTGAAGAGGGTGCCGAAAAAGGGGCGGGTGCTCGTTGGGTTCCGCGAGCGGGGAAGCAACTACATCGCCGAGCTGGAGCGGTGCGAGGTGCTCCATCCCAGGGTGGGCCATTCCCTGATGGCACTCTCGGCGCTCATCGGCACCCTTTCCATCCCTGACCGCATCGCCCAGATCGAGATGGCCATGGACGACGAGCAGTGCGTGCTCATCCTGCGCAATCTCGACCCCCTCACGGAGGAGGACCGCGAGAAGCTGCGCCGTTTCGGCCGGGAGCACGGCTTCATCTTCTACCTCCAGCCGGGCGGGCCGGAGACGGTGGCGCCGCTGGACCGGCCTGCCGACCTCCACTACCGGCTGCCGGAGTTCGGTCTCACCTTCCATTTCGAGCCGGGCGATTTCACCCAGGTGAACAGCGAGATCAACCGCAAGATGGTGTCGCGCGCCATGGCGCTGCTGCAGCCGGCAAGGAGCGAGCGGGTGCTGGATCTCTTTTGCGGGGTGGGCAACTTCACCCTGCCGCTGGCCACCCTGGCGGGCGAGGTGACCGGGGTGGAGGGGGAGGCCGGCCTGGTGGCGCGGGCGCGCGCCAATGCCGAACGCAACGGCTTGGACAACGTCCGCTTTCACGTGGCCAACCTCTACGAGCCCCTGGAAGGGGAGCCCTGGCTGAAAGGGCGGTTTCACAAGGCGCTGCTCGATCCGCCGCGCAGCGGTGCCCTGGAGGTGCTGGAGTGGCTGCCGCGCCTGAGGGTGGAGCGCATCGTCTACGTCTCCTGCTACCCCGGCACCCTGGCGCGCGACGCCGGCGAGCTGGTCCGCCGCCACGGCTATCGGCTGGTGTCGGCGGGGGTGATGGACATGTTCCCCCATACGGCGCACGTGGAGTCCATCGCGCTGTTCGAAAAGTGAGGGAACCTCCCTTGGACAGCCGTGGTCCACAAGGCGTAGACTACACTTGATGCTCTGCCATTTCCGGGAAATCTGGTCATGTACGCTACCAATGTTCGCAATTTGAAGAAAAACCCCTCCACCGCCCTAAGGCAGGCGGAAAAGGAGCCGGTGCTGGTGCTCAAAGGGGATGAACCCAACGCTCTGATCCTGCACCTGGAGAAGTCGCTCACCGAAGGAGAGCCCTCGGTGCGCCCGGCGCTGGCCGCGGCCCTGTACAAGGAAGGGGTGCTTTCTCTGGGTGCCGCCAGGCGGGTGAGCAAGATGTCGCTGGATGCCTTCGTTCGTTACCTGGGTGAACTGGGTATTGAGCTGGTGAAGAACGACGAGACCCTGGCTGGTGAAACCACAGAACTGGATTCGTGGCTGGTCCGGTAATCTGTGATGCCGGGCCCCTCATCGCCCTTGCCGGGGTGGGCCGGCTGGAGTTGCTGGAACGCCTCTTCGGCGAAGTGTGGCTGCCGCCGGCGGTGAAAGAGGAGTGCCTGGCTGGAGAGGGAGACGACCGGGCGCTCATCCTGGCTGCCCTGGAGGCCGGCTGGCTTCGGCTTCGCTTGATGGAAGAAAAGGCGGCACCCATCTCTCCCAGCCTGGGTGCGGGGGAGACCGAGGCCATCTGGCTGGCCCAGTGCCATACCCACAGCCTGTTCATCGTGGATGACCGGCTGGCCAGGCGGCAGGCACTGTCGAGGGGCATCGCCATCGTGGGCACGGCGCGCCTGCTGTGGACGGCGGAGCAGAGAGGCGAGATTTCGGATGCGGCAGAGGTAATCTCGGAGATGGCCGAAAATGGCTACCGGATATCGCTCGAGGTTTTGCACCGGATTCAGATGATGGACCAAGGACGGCAATGACGCTCGAGGTGCCGGTTCCCTTGCTTCCGTTGCCGCCGATGTTGGGATATTGGGATGGCGTTGATCGATTTGGTGGTTCGGCGCGGGGATGCGCCTCCCACAAGATGCGCCATGCGGTGATGTAGGACTACAGATGGGCATCGAGATCGAAAGAAAGTTCCTCCTCGCCTCCGACGCCTGGCGCGCCCAGGTGGAGCGCTCCATGGAGATGAAACAGGGGTATCTCAGCCGGGATGCGCAGTCGTCGGTGCGGGTGCGGGTCTGCGAGGAGCGGGCCTGGCTGGGGATCAAGAGCACCCGGGACGGCATCCACCGGCTGGAGTACGAGTACGAGATTCCGCTGGACGAGGCGGAGGAGATGCTGCGGCTGGTGGCCCACCGGCCGCTGATCCACAAGACCCGCCACATTGTCCGTCACGGCGGTCACCGCTGGGAGATCGACGAGTTCCATGGCGACAACGCCGGCCTGGTGGTGGCCGAGGTGGAACTGGGCGACCGGGACGAGGTGTTCGAGCGGCCCGAATGGCTGGGCAGGGAGGTCTCCACCGACGCCCGCTACTACAACAGCAACCTGGCCAAGGTGCCCTGGAGCGCATGGAAGGACGAGGCCTGAGGATCGAGGTCTTCATCGGCCGCCAGGTGCTGGAGCTGTGGCATGGGGAGCAACGGCTGAGCGCCTGGCCGGTCTCCACCGCCCGCAACGGCCCGGGAGAGCGGCAGGGCAGCGGCTGCACCCCCAGGGGACGGCACCATGTGCGGTTGCGGATCGGCGAGGGGTGTCCGCGCCATGCGGTGTTCGTGGGCCGCCGTCCCACGGGCGAGATCTGGACCCCGGAACTGGGCGAGCGCCATCCCGGCCGAGACTGGATTCTCACCCGCATCCTCTGGCTCAGCGGCGACGAGCCGGGCTTCAATCGGGGCGGGGAGTGCGATACCCTGCGGCGCTACATCTACATTCACGGCACGGCCGAGGAGGAGGCCATCGGAAGGCCGGTTTCACATGGATGTATAAGAATGAAAAACAAAGATATAGAAGAGCTTTTTGATCTTGTTTCCAACGGAACGCCCGTCCATGTCAAGGAGTGAGCCATGAGCCACGGCCCCCTGATGCTCGACCTCCAGGGGCCGCGGATCACCCCGGAAGAGCGGGAGCTGTTGCGCCATCCCGCCGCCGGCGGGGTGATTCTCTTTTCCCGCAATTACGAGTCCCCCGGACAGCTCCAGGCACTGGTGGAGGAGATCCACGCCCTGCGACGGCCGCCGCTGCTGGTGGCGGTGGACCAGGAAGGGGGGCGGGTGCAGCGCTTCCGGGAGGAATTCAGTGAGCTGCCGCCCGCCGCTGCCCTGGGCGCCCTCCATGAGCGTGATCCCAGGCAGGGGCTGGAAGCGGCCCGCCACCTGGGCTGGCTCATGGCCTCCGAGCTGCGTTCCGCCGGGGTGGATTTCAGCTTCGCGCCGGTGCTCGATCTTCAGACCCCCTTCAGCCAGGTGATCGGTGATCGCGCCTTTTCGTCCGATCCGCTGGTGGTGGGCCGCCTCGCCTTCGCCTGGTGCCAGGGGGCGCGCGAGGCGGGAATGCCCTCGGTGGGCAAGCACTTTCCCGGTCATGGCAACGTGGCGGAGGATTCCCACCACGAGCTGCCGCGGGACGAGCGGCCCTTCGAGACGATCTGGAACCACGACCTGCTGCCCTTTCGTCACATGGTGGAGAACAACATCGAGGGGATCATGCCCGCCCACGTGGTCTATGCCTGCTGCGACGAGCGGCCGGCGGGCTACTCCCCCTTCTGGATCGGCGAGGTGCTGCGCAAGCGCATGGGGTTCCAGGGGGTGGTCTTCTCCGACGACCTGGGCATGGCCGCCGCCGAGGTGGCCGGCGGACCGGCCGACCGCGCCCGCGCCGCACTGGAGGCAGGGTGTGACATGGTGTTGGTGTGCAACGACCAGAAGGCCGCCGCCCAGGTGCTCGATGAACTGAAAGCCTGCAGCGATCCGGTGCGCCAGGTGCGCATGGCGCGCATGCATGGCACCCATGCACGTTCCCGCGAGGCGATCCACGAGGATCCCTGCTGGCCCCGGGCCATGGATTTTCTCGCCCTGCTGGAGGGGGAGCTGCACGGCGATCTCGACCTGGAGCTGGAGTCATGAATGCCGACACCGAGACCATCCACCGCCACCTGGAGCGGGCGGAAGAGATGATTCCCGCCGACGAGGTGGACGCGGCGCTCGACCGCATGGCATCGGCCATCACCCACCGGCTGGAACGGGCCGATCCCCTGGTGCTGGTGGTGATGAACGGCGGCCTCATCCCCGCCGGCATGCTGCTGCCGCGGCTGTCCTTCCCGCTGCGGCTGGACTACATCCACGCCACCCGCTACCGCGAGCGTACCTTCGGCACCGAGCTGCACTGGAAGAAGGCCCCGGAGGAGAGCCTGGAGGGGCGCACGGTGCTGGTGATCGACGACATTCTCGATGAGGGCCACACCCTCCAGGCCATCGTCCAGTGGTGCCGCGAGGCCGGCGCGCGCGAGGTGTTGAGCGCCGTGCTGGTGGAGAAGAGACACGGCCGCGGTTGCGGCATGCGTGCCGATTTCGTGGGGCTGGAGGCGCCCGACCGTTACCTGTTCGGATGCGGCATGGACTACCGGGGCTGGGGACGCAATCTGCCGGGCATCCACGCCATCCGCGAGGAGGACCTGAATGAGTGAAGAACGCATCGCCATCCTCGGCGGCAGCGGCCTGAGCCGGCTGGACGCCCTGGAGGTGGAACGGCAGAAGATCGTGGTGACCCCTTACGGCGAGCCCTCGGCGCCGCTCACCTTCGGCACCTTCGACGATCTGCCCATCGTCTTCCTGCCGCGCCATGGCGAGGCGCACAGCATTCCGCCCCATCGGGTCAACTACCGCGCCAACCTCTGGGCGCTGCAGTCGGTGGGGGTGAAGGAGGTGGTGAGCGTGGCCTCGGTGGGCGGCATCACCCGGCCGCCCGAGAGTCTCTGCGTGCCCGACCAGATCATCGACTACACCTGGGGGCGGGAGCACACCTACGTGGAGAGCGGCGTCACCCCGGTGAAGCACGTGGACTTCACCGAGCCCTACTGCCCGGCGCTGCGCCGGCGGCTGCTGGAAGCGGGGCGCAGGGCGGGCATCGAGGTGGTGGACGGCGGCACCTACGGCGCCACCCAGGGCCCGCGGCTGGAGACCGCCGCCGAGATCCGGCGCATGAAGCACGACGGCTGCGACCTGGTGGGCATGACCGGAATGCCCGAGGCGGCCCTGGCGCGCGAGCTGGATCTCTGCTTCGCCCACCTCACCCTCACGGTGAACTGGGCTGCGGGCATCGGCGGCGCCTCCATCTCCATGGAGGAGATCAAGCAGGTGCTGGAGAGCTCCATCGAATCGGTGCGGCGCATCATCGGTTGTCTTTGACCCTCACGGGTCGGAGGGTCACCCCCTCGGCATTCCTGCCTTGGAGACCCCACTACCCATGCCGGGGTGGCGGCTCTCCGGCAGGATAGAGAACACAGGAACCGTCAGACCAGGGCGGCAAAGGGCTGGACCCGCACCCGCGTGCCGGCCTCCAGGTCACCCTGCTCCTCGTCCAGCAGGATGAAGCAGTCGCCGCGGCTCATGGAGGTGAGAATCCCGGAGCCCTGCTGGCCCACGCTCTCCACCTCGAGGGTGCCATCCTCCCCCGGCCGCAGGATGCCGCGCAGGAACTCGTAGCGCCCCGGCCGCTTGCGCAGGGGCGAACGGAGCACAGCCTCCACCACGAAGGGGCGCCAGGGGCGTCCGCTGGCGAGCTGTTTCAGGGCGGGCAGCACGAACTGGTAGAAGGTGACCATCACCGCCACCGGGTTGCCGGGCAGGCCGAAGAAGAGGGCGTCACCGAGATTGCCGAAGGCGAGGGGACGGCCCGGCTTCATGGCGATCTTCCAGAAATTCATCTCGCCCGCCTGCTCGAGGATCTCCTTGGTGTAGTCGGCCTCGCCCACCGAGACGCCACCCGAGGTGATCACCACGTCCGCCACTTTGGCGGCGTTCTCGAAGGCCTCGCGCAGGGCGGCCGGGTCGTCGCGCACCACCCCCAGGTCCATCAGCTCCACCCCCAGCCGCGTCAGCATGCCGTGGAGGGTGTAGCGGTTGCTGTCGTACACCTCGCCCTCAGACAGGGGCTCGCCAATGCCGCGCAGCTCGTCGCCGGTGGAGAAGAAGGCCACCCGCACGCGGCGCCGCACGCTCACCTCGCCCACGCCGATGGAGGCGAGAATGCCCAGGTCGGCGGGAATCAGCGCCTTGCCGGCCGCCAGCACCAGGCTGCCTGCGGCGATGTCCTCGCCAGCGCTGCGGACGTTCTCCCCCCGCCGGTGGCCGGGGCCGATGCGCACCCGGTTCTCTCCCAGCGCCAGCACGCGCTCCTGCATCACCACGGTGTCGGTGCCTGCCGGCATGGGGGCGCCGGTCATGATGCGGACGCACTGGCCGGGGCCGCAACGGCCCTCGAACCGCCCGCCCGCGGGCAGGGTGGCGATCACCTCCAGGTCGAGGAAGCCCGCTTCGGGCAGCTGGTCGCCGGCCAGGGCGTAACCGTCCATGGCCGAGTTGTCGTGGCCGGGCACGTTCAGTGGCGAGACGATATCGCGGGAGAGGACCCGTCCCAGCGCGCTGCGCAGGGCGATGCGCTCCTCGCCCCGCAGCTCTGGCAGCGCCTGCAGGATGCGTCGGCGCGCCTCGCTCACCGAGAGGATGCCGGGCTCCCGGTCGTCAGCGCAGCTGGGAGCGGTTTTTATGGGTTCGATCTGCATGGCGGTCACTCCTGGCATCGGCGATGAAGTCGAGGATGAAGTCGGCGATGCGGGCGGGATCGTCGAGGTCCAGACGGGGCAGGGGCAGGGCCACCGGGCCGTCGCTGGCCACGGCGATCACCCCGGGCACCCGGGGGTGGAGCAGGGGCTGGCCCAGGGCGGCGCGGTGGAGCTCGATCTTGGGGATCGGCGCCTGCTTGTAGCCCTCCACCAGCACCAGGTCGAGGCTGCGGGTGTCGAGGCAGCAGAGCAGGTCCTCGAGGTCCGGTTCGGCCTCCTGGCCCAGTTCCCGCACCAGCGCCACCCGCTGGCGCGAGGCGACCAGGATCTGCTCGGCGCCCGCCGTTCGCAGCTCGTAGCTGTCCTTGCCGGGGCGGTCGATCTCGAAACTGTGGTGGGCGTGCTTGACCACCCCCACCCGCACGCCGCGCGCCCGCAACAGGGGCAGCAGGCGGCGCAGCAGGGTGGTCTTGCCGGTGCCGCTGCGGGCGCAGATGCCCAGCACGGGGACCCCGGTCTTCTTCATTCCACCACCTCCGCGCTCTCCAGGCGGGTCAGCTCATCGAGGGTGTTGACGTTGATGAAGGTCTCGGGCCGGTCCGACAGGTCCACCTTCACCACCGCATGCCGGTCGTACCAGCGGTCGATCTTGCGCTCGCCCGATTTCAGGTAGGCCTCCAGGTCGTCGGCCAGTCGGCGGGCGATGAGCGCGTGGACCGGCTGCAGCCGTTTGCCGTCGAAGGCCACCGCGATCTCGGCGCCAGCCGTTTCCAGCGCCGTCTTCATACGCCGGACGAAGTCGGCGGGCAGCAGCGGGGCGTCGCAGGGCACCACCAGCAGCAGGTCGTTGCCGGCACGACGCATGGCGCTGAGGATGCCGGCCAGCGGCCCCTGGTACCCCGCCAGGTCGTCGCCGATCACCGGGTATCCCAGCCCGGCATAGGCTTCCCGGTTGCGGTTGGCGTTGACGAAGAGCTCGTCCACCTGCGGCGCCAGCGCCTCCACCACGTGGGCCACCAGAGAGCGGCCGCGGAAGGGGACCAGCCCCTTGTCCCGGCCTTCCATGCGGCGGGCCATGCCGCCGGCCAGCACCACGCCGGTGATGCCCTGCTTCGGTTTCATGCGTAGTCCCTGCGGATGGGAATCACTTTGGCCGCTTCCCGCCCGGTGGGCTTTTCCAGCTCCACCTGGTGCAAGGTACCCTTTTCCAGATGCAACCGCCGGTGGCAGAGCCCGGCGAAATGGGCGGGATCATGGCTGGTGATCACCAGGGTCATGCCTTCCCGGTTCAGGCGTTGCAGCAGTTCCAGCGTCCAGCGGCGCGCCTCCCGGTCGAGGTTGGCGGTGGGTTCGTCCAGCAACATCACATCCGGTTGCCCCAGCCAGGCGCGGGCCAGTGCCAGCCGCTGGCGCTCCCCCCCGGAGAGATGGTGTGCCGGCCGGCTGCGCAGGGCCGTCATCCCGGCCCAGTCCAGGGCCGCCTCCAGGTGCTCTTTTCTTTCCCGCCGGGGAGCCTTGTTGCGCTTGAGCACGAACTCCAGATTGTATTCGACGCTGCCGTCGAACAGATAGGGTTGCTGGTGCAGGTACATCAGACTGCGGATGAGCTGCCTGCGTATCTTGCGCCAGTGGGCCGGGAAGGATCCATTCAGCTGGAAACGGCCCTGGTCGGGACGCTCCAGCCCGGCGAGTATGCGCATCAGGGTGCTCTTGCCGGCGCCGTTCTCCCCGGTGAGCAGGGTGCAGCTGCCGCGTGGCAGGAGCAGGGCGGCTTGGGTCAGCACGGTAGCCCGTCGGCCATACCGCTTGCACAGATCCTCCACGCGAAGGGCGATATCCTGGTGGCTCATGTGGTGGAGACCCCCTTGCCCTGGAAATGGTGCAACAGGCTGTTGGCGCTGAAAGCGAGCAGCAACAGCACCATGCCAAGAGCGATTCCCTGGGCGAATTCTCCCTTGCTGGTCTCCAGGGCGATGGCGGTGGGGATGTTGCGCGTGTAATTGAGGATGTTGCCGCCCAACATCATGGAGGAGCCGACCTCGGCGATGATGCGGCCGAAGGCGGCCAGCAGCGCCGCCAGCAGGCCGAAACGGGTTTCCCGCAGCACCACCAGGAAGGCAGTGAAAGGCCTGGCTCCCAGCGTGCGGGCGGTCTCCCAGGCGCGGCGGTCGGTGGACTGCAGCGCCGAGTGCCCCATGGCCACCAGGATGGGAAAGGCGAGCACCACCTGGCCGATGACCATGGCCGACTGGGTGAACAGCAGGCGCCAGTCTCCCAACGGACCCTGGCTGGAGAGCAGCAGGTAGAAGGTGAGCCCCACCACCACCGCCGGCACCGACAGCAGCGTGCTGAACAGGGAGATCAGCATCCGGCGTCCCGGAAAGCGCAGGAAAGCCAGCAGGAAGGCGGTCACCACCGCCGGCGGGATGGCGATGAGGATGGCCAGAGTGGAGACGCGGAAGGAGATGCCGATGATGCGCCACAGCGCCTCGTCCCCGCTGACCAGCAGGGAAAAGGCGCCGGTGGTGGCTTCCAGCAGATTGTTCATCGGCTCAGGGCCGCCACCTCCGAGGGCACGGCGCTGGGAGTGAAGAGGTGCTCGCCACCCCGGGTGAAGGCGGCGATGCGTGCCTGACCCGCCTTGCCCGTGATCCAGCGGATGAGCGCCAGGGCGCCCTCGTGGTTCACGTCGGGATGGCGCTCGGGATTCACCGCGATGATGCCGTAGGGGTTGAAGAGCTGCGGGTCTCCCTGGTACAGCAGCTTCAGCGGCAGCTTGTCCCGGAAGGCCAGCCAGGTGCCCCGGTCGGTGAGGGTGTAGGCTCCCATCTCGCTGCTCATCTGCAAAACCCGGCCCATGCCCTGTCCCGCCTCCCGGTACCAGCTGGAATCGGGCTGCACGGCGGCGCTCTTCCAGAGCTGAAGCTCCTTCTTGTTGGTGCCGGAGTCGTCTCCCCGGGAAAGAAACAGGGCACCCCTGCGGGCGATGCGGCGGAAAGCCTCTGCGGCGGTGGCCGCCTGCTGCACTCCGGCCGGATCGTCGGCCGGGCCGACCAGCACGAAATCGTTGTACATCACGCTGAACCGGCGCTCGCCGTGGCCCTCCCGCACGAATTGCCGTTCCGCCTCGGGGGCGTGTACGAGCACCAGGTCCACGTCCCCATCACGTCCCATGCGCAGCGCCTTGCCGGTGCCCACCGCGATGACATGCACCCGGTAGCCGCTGGCGGCCTCGAAGGCGGGGAGAATGGCCGCCAGCAGGCCGGAGTTCTCGGTGCTGGTGGTGGTGGCCAGCCGCAGGATGGGCCCGGAGTCGTTCTTTCCGGCAGCGGCGGACAGTTGGGGAAGGAGGAAAAGTGGGATCAGAAGGAGGAATGCCAGGAAACGGTTGCGGCTCAATGCTCTTGCCTGGTTGAATGGGGTGGACTACACGATGCAAGAGCGGTGCCAGGAATGGCGAATCGGGCCCGTCTTTGTAGGCGGCCCGCTTTTCTGCTAAATACTTCCTTCCCGAGACCCAAACAACCAATCGACGGGCGCCGTCGTCCCGGTTGCTGGGACATAGTGGATCAGCATCACTTTCCCGGTGGGTCAGAATGTCCCAGGGGCGATGGTCCGGACGACAACGAGGAAGCGCGCATTGAATCATCCAGCAAGCTGCAGCGTGGAGGATCCGGTTGCCGCCGGTTCCCCGGCCCCGCCCACTCCCGGTCTCACCTCTGTGCTGGTGGTGGACGACGAACCCGGCATCCGCAACTTCCTGCAGCGGGGGCTAGGCAAGTATTTCTCCCTGGTGGAGACCGCCGAGAACGTGGAGCAGGCCGAGGCCCTGCGCCAGCGCTGCCATTTCGATCTCATCGTCGCCGACATTCGCCTGCCTGGCTGCAACGGGGTGGAGTGGGTGACCCGGTTGCGGGAACAGGGCACCACTACCGGGGTCATCTTCATCACCGCCCACGCCGACCTGGAGACAGCGGTGGCTGCGCTGCGCGCCGGTGCCGAGGATTTCATCATGAAGCCCTTCCGCATGGAGCAGATGGTCACTGCGGTGAAGCGCTATATGGCGCAGCGGGCCATGCAGCGGGAGAACTTCGTCCTGCGCCGCCAGGTGGAGCAGATCTACAAGGGCTCGGGGCTGGTGGGCGAATGCGATCTCATCCGCAGCGTCTGCGACGTGCTCAAGCGGGTGGCGCCCATGCCTTCCACGGTGCTCATCGAGGGGGAATCCGGCACCGGCAAGGAGCTGGCGGCACGGGCCATTCATGAGATGAGCGGCCGCCGCGGCAGTTTCGTGCCCATCAACTGCGGCGGGATCTCCGCCGAGCTGCTGGAGAGCGAACTGTTCGGCCACGTCAAGGGCGCCTTCACCGGAGCGCAACAGGGGCGGGAAGGGCTGTTCCGCTACGCCGAGGGCGGCACCCTGTTCCTGGACGAGATCGGCGAGATGCCGCTTTCCATGCAGGTGCACCTGCTGCGAGTGCTGGAGGAGCGCCGCATCCGCCCGGTGGGCTCCAATCGCGAGGTACCGGTGGACGTGCGCATCATCGCCGCCACCAACCGGGATCTGGCCGGGGAGGTGAAGGCCGGCCGCTTCCGCGAGGATCTCTACTACCGGCTCAACGTGCTCAGCATCCGCATGCCCTCCCTGCGCGAGCGCCGGGAGGACATCCCCCTGCTGGCCGGGCACTTCATGCAGACCCTCTCCGCCCAGCTCGGGGTGGAGCCGCGTCAGCTGGACGAGCGCCAGCTTTCGCTCCTGCGCACCTACGACTGGCCCGGCAACGTGCGCGAGCTGCGCAACGTGATCGAGCGTTGCCTGCTGCTGGGCAGTGCCCCCGACCAGTGCCTCTCCGCACCCGCCGCCTGTGACGAGACCGGAAGGGTGGAGGAGACGGACCAGCGGCTGGAGACGGTGGAGAAGCGCCACATCCTGCGGGTGCTGGAGGCGGAAGGAGGCAACAAGTCGGCCGCGGCCCGGATCCTGGGCGTTTCGCGCAAGACCCTGGAAAGGAAGATGAAGGCCTGGGGCTATGCAGGCAACCGGGGCCAGTGACCGGCCGGTTCTCTGAGCGGACCGCACCATCGAGCCTGTGAAGCGGGCGATGAAACGGTTTTTCGACGCCATCCGCCACACGGTCCGCTACAAGCTGCTGGCGCTCACCCTGTTCCCCATCCTGCTGGTGATGCCGGTGGCGCTGCTGGCGGCCATCTACTGGGGCAGCAATTTCTCCTACCAGCAGCTGTTCATGAAGGTGACCACCGACCTGTCGGTGGCCGACGACATCTTTCACCGCCTGCGCCGGGACTACCTGGAGGCGCTCTCCGGCCTGGGCGAATCCTATCCCTTCCGCACCGCACTGGAGGCGGGACGGCTGGAAGCGCTCCACGGCCAGCTGCTGCGACTGCAGCGGGAAAGGGGTTTCGACTACCTCGATCTGCTGGATGGCAATGGTCGGGTGCTGGATTCCACCACCGGCCGGCGGGAGGGCTTTGCGCGCCATTCCTCCGCCCTGGTGGGCGCACTGGGAGGCGAACCCCGTGTCGGAGTGGAGATCTTTACCAACCGGGAGCTGGCGCGGGAGTCGCCCGCGCTGGCGCAAAAGGTGCGGCTCCCTCTCATCGAGACCCCCAGAGCACGGCCCAGCACCCGACGGGAGGAGGACCGCGGCATGGTGGTACGGGCGCTCTATCCGATGCGCAACGCACGGGGGCAGATCATCGGGGTGCTGGATGGCGGCGTGCTGCTCAACGGCAACTTCTCCTTCGTGGACACCCTGCGGGACCTGGTCTATCCCCCGGGTAGCCTGCCCGACGGGAGTATCGGCACGGTCACCGTCTTTCTCGACGACGTGCGCATCTCCACCAACGTGCCCCTGGCACCCGGCGAGCGGGCCCTGGGCACCCGGGTCTCTAACGAGGTGCGGACCCGGGTGCTGGACGAGGGAAGCAACTGGATCGACCGCGCCTTCGTGGTGAACGACTGGTACATCTCCTCCTACGAGCCCATCCTCGACGTGGACGGCAACCGGGTGGGGATGCTCTACGCTGGCTTTCTGGAAGCCCCTTTCCGACAGTCGCTGGCGCAGGCGCTGATGGTGCTGGTGCTCTTCTTCCTGGTGCTCATGGGGCTCACCGCCTTCATCTCCATCCGGGGGGCGAAGTCCATCTTCCGGCCGCTGGAGGCGATGAGCCGGGTGGTGCGCTCGGTGCGATCCGGCGAGCCTGCCAGCATGCCGGCCATCGAGTCCCGGGACGAGATTGGTGAGCTGGCGCGGGAGTTCGATGCCATGCTGGCCCTGCTGCAGAAACGCAACCGGCAGATCAGCGAGTGGGCGGAGCGGCTGGAGGACAAGGTGCGGGAACGCACCGCGGAGCTGGAGCAGAAGAACCGGGAGCTGCAGCGCACCATCCAGCTGCTGCGTCAGACCCGGCGCCAGCTGGTGATGGCGGAAAAGCTGGCGGCGCTGGGTGAGCTCACCGCCGGCGTGGCCCACGAGATCAACAATCCTGCCGCGGTGATGCTGGGCAACCTGGACCTGCTGGTGGAGGAGCTCGGCGAGGCGGCGGAACCGGTGCGGGGGGAGATCGAGCTCATCATCGAACAGATCTACCGCATCAAGCGCATCATCGACGAGCTGTTGCAGTACGCGCGGCCGGCGGAGGGGCCGGTGCAGGGGGAACGGGTGGAGGTGAACACGCTGGTGGAACGCACCCTTCCCCTGGTGCGGCACCTGCGCAAGAAGCGGGATTTCGAGATCGAGGTACAGGCCGGGGAGGGGTTGCCGCCGGTGGAGTTCCATCCCGGCGAACTGCAGCAGGTGCTTGTGAACCTGCTCACCAACGCGGTTCATGCGCTGCCGGAGCGGGGCGGTCGGATCCGGGTGATCACCGGGCGCTGGGAGGACAAGGGCTGCGTGATCCACGTGGAGGACAACGGCTCCGGTATCGAACCGGAACGTCTGGACCAGCTCTTCGACCCCTTCTTCTCCACCCGTGAGGAGGGGGAGGGCACCGGTCTGGGGTTGTCGGTGAGCTACGGGCTGGTGCGGCGCTACGGTGGCAATCTCACGGTGCGCTCCAAGCCCGGAGAGGGCAGCCGCTTTTCCGTCTGGCTGCTCTCCGAGGCGACCCTGGTGGCGGATGAAGAGGCCCTGGCCGAACAGCTCCGTTCCCTGGAGCGGCACGCCTCCGAATGAAGGATCACTCCTCCCCCCACACCAGCTCGCCGCAGCGGGCCAGATCGTAGCCACGCAGCGATTCCGCCAGCCTGGTACCTTCCGCTCCCTGCAGTCGGCGGAACAGCTGCTGCAGCAGCCGCCGGAACCAGATGTTCCTAGGCATCGCCAGGTCGAAGGACTCCCAGCCCAGCGGCAGGAAGGCCAGGCCGTGTTCCCGCGCGGCGGCGGCCACCCCCGGGGCGGCGTCCGCCTCGCCCATGGCCACCGCCGCGGCGGCGTCCCGCTCGGAATAGGTGGTCACCGTCGTGTCCAGGGTTTCGACATCCAGGCCGTGACGGCCCAGTACCTCCAGAAAATAGCGCTGCGCGCCGGCACCCGGTTGGCGCATGGCCCAGCGCAGACCACTACTCAATACCTTTTCCAACCCCGCGGAAGCCAGCTTCGCATCCGCCAACAGGACTCCCTGCCGGCGCCGGAACAGGTGCACCAGGATCCAGCGCCCATGACCGGCGTACTGGCGCAGCAGCGCCGGGTGGCGCAGGTGGCTTTCGCTGTCCGGTCCCCAGTGCAGGGCGCAGGCGTCGGCGCGCCCGGCATGCAACAGGTCCAGCCCCAGGCGGGTTCCCGTTGGAGTGTAGCTCACCAGGGCGTGGGCGCCGCTCTCCTGGGCGAAACGGAGCACTAGCCGCTGCAGCAGGGGGTCGTCGCTGCCGGTGAGGATGAGCCGGTCGCTGAGCAGGCCGCCGTGGGCGGAGGCGAGCATCCAACGGTCCACCAGCTCGCGGGGAAACATCCACTTGCCGGTGATCTTGGTGGCCGGAATGCTTCCCTCCCGCACCAGGGCGTAGACCTTCTTCTCGTTGAGCTGCAGGTACTCCGCCACCTGCCTGACGCTCATGAAGGGGGAGGGTGTGGAATCCAGTACCGCGGCCATGGCTCAGGCGCCCGCGGGCAGGGCATCGCGGGCGTCCAGCACCAGCTGGTCGGCGCCGTGATAGACCAGGAAGTGGCGCCCCTTGGCGCGGGCCACCAGGATCACTCCCAGCTTGCGGGCCAGCTCCAGCCCCATCTGGGTCACCCCGGAACGGGAGAGCAGCACCGGGATCCCCATCTGCGCCACCTTGATCACCATCTCCGAGGTGAGCCGCCCGGTGGTGTAGAAGATCTTGTCGCCCCCCTCGATCCCTTCCAGCCACATGTGACCGGCGATGGCGTCCACCGCGTTGTGGCGCCCCACGTCTTCCACGAAACAGAGGATCTCCTCCTCGCAACAGAGGGCGCAGCCGTGCACCGCGCCGGCCCGCCGGTAGATCTCGTTATGGTGGGAGAGCGCCGCCAGCAGACGGTAGATGCGAGACTGGCGCAGTCGCACCCGGGGTAGGGAGATGGACTCCAGGTCCTCCAGCAGGTCGCCGAACACGGTGCCCTGGCCGCAACCGGTGGTGACGGTGCGCCGCTCCAGCCGCTTCTCCACCCCGGCCACCCCACGGCGGCTGGTGATGGCGGCCGATTCGGTCTCCCAGTCCACCTGCACCGCGGCCAGCTCCTCCAGCGAATGCACCATGCGCTGGTTGCGCAGCCAGCCCAGCACCAGCCACTCGGGATGGCTGCCCAGGGTCATCAGGGTGACCAGCTCGCGCTTGTCCAGGTAGAGGGTGAGGGGGCGCTCGGCGGCCACCATTCCCTGGCGCAGCCGGCCGTTCTCGTCCATGGCGGTGACCGGCGCGGCGGCATCCAGGCCGGCATCGGTGAGCTGCAGTGACGGGGTGTACACACGGGCCTCCATGGTCAGCCCCCGGTGGCGTTCATGTGGCGCAGCAGCACCGTGGGCGCCGACAGATCGAATTCATGGCCCCGGGGCTTCTGCCGCATGGCCGCCACGATGGCGCGCCGCAAGGGTTCGTCGTCCGCGGGGTTGGCGCGCAACACCCGCCGCAGATCCATGGAGTGCTCCTGGCCCAGGCAGAGCAGCAGGCGCCCTTCGGCGGTGAGCCGCACCCGGTTGCAGCTGTCGCAGAAATTGTGGCTGTGAGGGGAGATGAAACCCACCCGGGTGCCGCTGCCGGCGATGCGGTGGTATCGGGCCGGCCCACCGGTGTTCTCGGTGGTGGGAACCAGGGTGTAATGTCGCTGCAGCTCTTCCAGGATGCGGTCGCTGCTGCAGTAGTGCGCCTCCCGGTCCCGGGACTCCATGAGGCCCAGGGGCATCTCTTCGATGAAGCTGATGTCCATGCCGCGCTCCAGGGCGAAGGCCACCAGGCGGACCACCTCGTCCTGGTTGTGGCCGTCGAGCACCACCGCGTTGATCTTCACCCGCTCGAAGCCGGCCTCCAGCGCCGCGTCGATGCCGGCCAGGGTGCGGGCCAGCTCGCCGGTGCGGGTGAAGCGGCGGAAGCGCTCCTCGTCCAGGGTGTCCAGGCTGATGTTGACGCGGCGCACCCCGGCGGCCCGCAACTGCCGGGCGAATCGCGGGAGCAGGGTGCCATTGGTGGTGAGGGTGAGCTCCTCCAGCCCCGGTTCTTCTCCCAGTGCCTGGAACAGGCTCAGGATGTTGCGGCGGGTGAGAGGCTCGCCGCCGGTGATGCGGATCTTTTTCACCCCGAGGCCGATGAAGGCGCGGCCCACCCGCACCAGCTCTTCCAGGGTGAGCAGCTGGCTGCGCGGCACGAAGGTCATGTTTTCCGACATGCAGTAGATGCAGCGCAGGTCGCAGCGGTCGGTGACGGAGAGGCGCAGGTAAGTCACCTTGCGGCCGAAATCGTCGATCAGCATGGCGGACTCCTTGGTGGACGACAGTGACCAACGAGCAATATCCGTGCCGCGTGCTTGTGCCGTGACGGCAGGTGCCCTCCCTGGCTGCCATTGAACCCATCTGTCCCAGTCCACACCGGTGGGGCGGGACAAATTGTCCCAGTCGGGGGACCAGGGGAAGGCTGGGGAGCACGCGCAGCGGACCTTCCCGCGCTGGTGCGGGAATTGCATCTGGCACTGGACCTGTCCCTCATTTCACGGGTTCGGTTATGACGGCCAAACAGATGCAGGAGGTGGAACGGGCGCTTCCCTCCCGCTACCCGGTGGCGGTGGTGATGGAACGCTGCCCTTCCTCCAGTCCCTGGCAGGAGGAATCCTGGGAGGCGGTGGGCATCACCGCCGGGGGAGCCGTTGCCGCCGGCGACGGCAAGGTGGTGAAGATCCACGAGGAAGGAAACCTGGTTCGCTTTCTCCACGGGGGATTCGAGCTGCGACTGTATGACGACGAGTGCGAGAGCTATTACCACAACCTGATGACCCCCCATCCCCGGGCCTATGTGGTGGCGCGGCTGGATGAGGAGGAGAAGCCGCAGCCCTTCCTGGTGAGCCTCTCCTTCGACGAGGCCCATGCCTACCTGGAGGCGGGGGAGGTGGTCTATGCGGTGGACGTTCCGCCGGAGATCTACCGCTGGTGCGAGGCCTTCGTGCTGGTGCGCTACCGCCCTGAGCGCAAGTACAAGCGCAAGCTCGATCATTCCCTTCCCGCCCGCGGAGGCCGTCGATGAGGGAGAGATCCGACACCACGACCGAAGAACCCTTCCTGCAGCGCTGGTCCCGTCGCAAGCAGCAGTCGGCAAAGCCGGAGGAAAGGGCGCTCGAAGCGCAGGAGAGTCTGGAAACCGCTGCCGAGCCTGCGGAACCGCCTCCTGGGGACGCGGAGATGCCGCCCCTGGAGAGTCTGGACGAGCATTCCGACTACAGCCTCTTCCTGTCGCCCCGGGTGAGCGAGACGCTGCGCCGCATGGCGCTGCGCAAGCTGTTTCACAGCCCGGTCTTCAACGTGCGCGACGCACTGGACGACTACGACGAGGACTTCCACGATCTGGCGGCCCTGGGCACCCTGATTCCGGAAGAGCTGAAACGCCACCTGGGGGAGCAGGGGGAGAAGATCGTCGGCTCCCGGCAGACAGAACCGGCCGAGCCGGCTGCGGCGGAGCCGGCGCAGGAAAGGAAAGAGGAAACGGCGGACACCGAGGAGGACGAGGAGCTGGGATGAACGGCGAACGACTGGACGATCTGCAGCACGAACGCAACCTGGCGGCCCGCCGGCAGGCGCTGGCGGCCCTGGTGGGAGTGTCGCCGCGGCCCGGTGCGCAGTTGCGTTATGTCTCCCGGGGGCGGTTGGTCATCATCGGCGGCAGCCGGGCGGCCGAGCTGGCGCCTGGGCTGGCAGGCAGGCTGAAGCCGACGGTGGTGCTCACCGAGGGCGCCGAGGAACCGGGCATGCCGCAGGTGCCGCTGGGCGGCCGGAGCCTGCAGATCGAGGGGCACCTGGGCAACTTCACCCTGCGGCTGGGGGAGAAGAGCACGCCGGGCTACCAGCGACTGCAGGCGGACCTGGTGCTGGACCTGCAACCCGAGCCCCTGCTGCGCATGGCCGTGCCGCCGCCCGGTTACCTGGCCAGCGCGGACGACGACCTCTCGGTGGCCACGGCGCGGGAGGAGCTGGAACAGCTGGTGGGCACCTTCGAGAAGCCGCTCTTCCTGCAGTTGGATGCGGGCCGTTGTGCCCATGCCCGTTCCGGCATCCAGGCGTGCAGCCGCTGCCTGGAGGCCTGTCCGGCCCAGGCCATCGAAAGCGCGGGGGAGACGGTGGCGGTGGACCAGGATCGCTGCCAGGGTTGTGGGATCTGCACCATGGTCTGTCCCTCCGGGGCGCTGCAGTACCAGGTGCCCCGGGTGGAGGAGGCGCTGGAACAGATCCGACGCCTGCTGAAAGTCTACCGGGAGGCGGGTGGCGAGCCCCCGGTGCTGGTGCTGCACGACGAAACCCGGCGGCAGGAGGCGGAGTCGATGCCGCCGGATCACCTACCCTGGGAGGTGGGTTCGCCGCTCTCCCTGGGGCTGGAGTTCTGGCTGGGGGCGCTGGCCTATGGTGCCAGCCAGGTGCGGTTGCTGGTGGAAGAGGAGTTGCCGGCCGGCGTGGAGGCGGCCCTGGCGCTGCAACTGGAGATCGCCGGGGAGATCCTTTCGGCCATGGGCTATCCGCGGGAGGCGGTCACCCGCCTCCCCAGCGACGCCCGCATGCCTGTCATCGAGGCTGCCCGTTTCGCCCCTTGCGGCGACAAGCGCCAGCTCTTCTACCTGGCGCTGGACCACCTGCAGTCCCAGGCGAGGCGCACCCGCCCGCTGGTGCAGCTGCCAGCCGGCGCGCCCTTCGGCATGGCCAGCGTGGACGCCGGGCGCTGCACCCTGTGCAAGGCCTGCGTGGGAGCCTGCCCGGGTCGGGCACTACAGGATGTGACGGAGGAGCCGGCCATCGGCTTCCTGGAGGCCAACTGCCTGCAGTGCGGCACCTGCACCCGCACCTGCCCGGAACAGGCCATCACCATCACCCCGCGCCTGGTGCTGGATCCGGAACAGCGCAACCGCCGGCGCATCCTGCACCGGGAGGAGCCTTTCGAATGCATCTCCTGCGGCAAGCCCTTCGCCACCCGGGCCGTGGTGCTGCGCATGCAGCAGGCGCTGCAGGGGCACTGGATGTACCAGGACGAGGCGGCCCGCAGGCGGCTGCAGATGTGCGACCAGTGCCGGGTGGTCGATCTGGCCCGTGACCCGGACGCCATGGCCCGGGCCAGCGGCTTCCATCCGGGTCATTGAGTCCCATGGCCTGGGTATTTGGTTCCCTTTTCCGGATTTCTTTCTCTTCACCCCTGGCCCCGCCTTTGCTTTCCACATTTGCCATGAGGAAGACGAGCCGATGAACGCACCCGAAGCCCTGGTTCGAACCGAGACCCTGGACAACCCCCTGCCGGAAGAGGCGCTCTGGCGCGCCTCCACCTGGGGATTGTTGGCTACTCTGTTGCGCGAGGTGCCGGATGAGGCACGCCTGGCGCAGCTGTCGGCCCTGTCGGATCCCGGAGCCAGCGGGGAGCCGGGAAGCGGGCTCCAAACGGCCTTCGCCATGCTGGGACTGGCCGCCGGCAGCAGCAGCCCGGCCTCGGTGGACGACGAGTTCCACGACCTCTTCATCGGCATTGGGCGGGGCGAGCTGCTGCCCTACGGCTCCTGGTACCAGACCGGCTTTCTCATGGAGCGGCCGTTGAGCGAGCTGCGCGGGGCGCTGGCCCGGCTGGGCTACCGCCGGGACAGCAGCGTCAGCGAGCCCGAGGACCACGTGGCCGCCCTGTGCGAGGTGATGGCCATGATGATCCAGGATGGGTTCTCCGAGGCGCAGCAGGCCGGTTTCTTCCGGGATCACCTGGAAAGCTGGATGGAGGATTTCTTCGTCGACCTGCAGCAGGCGGAGTCGGCCGTCTTCTATCGCTCGGTGGGCAGGCTGGGTCAGGCCTTCCTGCAATTCGAACGCAGCTATCTGCAAATGCAATGAAGGATGAAAACGCGGGGAGAGAGGCGATGAAAGAGAAACAGCAGGCGGAAACGGACAAGGGTCGGCGGCAGTTCCTGCGCGCCGGCGCGGCGGCCGGCGTGGGTGCCGTGGCCACGGTGAGCCTGCCGGCGCAGGCTTCGGCCAGGCCGGAGGAGGCGCCGGAGCAGGAACCCAAGGGTTATCGGCTCACCGATCACATCCTGGCCTATTACCGCAGCGCGGCAGACTGAACCGGAGGAGCCAGCCATGAAACTGAAGAAGATCTCCGACAGCCCGCTGCCGGCCAGCGGCAGCAACGCCATTTCCGGGAGGCGCACCCTGGACCGGCGCGAGTTCCTGCGCACCTCCGGCCTGGGCGCCGGCGCGCTGGCACTCTCCGGCGGTTTCGTGCCCGGCATGATGAAGAGGGCCGAGGCGGAGGACCGTCCCGCGGAGAGCGGCGCCAGGAAGGTGAAGACCATCTGCACCCACTGCTCGGTGGGCTGCGGCATCATCGCCGAGGTGAAGAACGGCACCTGGATCGGCCAGGAGCCCGCCTTCGACCACCCCTTCAACCGCGGCGCCCACTGCGCCAAGGGCGCCTCGGTGCGGGAGCACGGCATCGGCGAACGGCGGCTGAAATATCCCACCAAGCTGGTGGACGGCAAGTGGAAGCGGATCTCCTGGGACCAGGCCATCGAGGAGATCGGCGACAAGCTGCTCGAGATCCGCAACCAGTCCGGGCCCGATTCGGTCTATTGGCTGGGCTCGGCCAAGCACAACAACGAGCAGGCCTACCTGTTCCGCAAGATGGCGGCGCTCTGGGGCACCAACAACGTGGATCACCAGGCGCGCATCTGTCACTCCACCACCGTGGCCGGGGTCGCCAACACCTGGGGCTACGGCGCCATGACCAACTCCTACAACGACATCCACAACTCAAAGGCCATGCTGCTCATCGGCTCCAACCCGGCCGAGGCCCACCCGGTAGCGCTGCAGCACATCTTCAAGGCCAAGGAGGAGAACAACGCGCCGCTGATCGTCATCGATCCCCGCTTCACCCGCACCGCGGCGCACGCCGATCTCTTCCTGCGCATCCGGCCCGGCACCGATGTGCCCATCATCTGGGGCATGTTGTGGCACATCTTCGAGAACGGCTGGGAGGACAAGGAGTTCATCCGCAAGCGGGTCTACGGCCTGGACGAGGTGCGCAAGGAGGTGGCCAGGTGGAACCCCGAGGAGGTGGAACGGGTGAGCGGCGTGCCGGAGCACCTGGTCTACCAGGCCGCCAAGACCATGGCCATGAACCGCCCCGGCACCTTCGTTTGGTGCATGGGGGGCACCCAGCACACCATCGGCAACAACAACACCCGCGCCTACTGCATCTTCCAGCTGGCGCTTGGCAACATGGGCGTCTCCGGTGGCGGCACCAACATCTTCCGCGGCCACGACAACGTCCAGGGCGCCACCGACTTCTGCGTGCTCTCCCACTCGCTGCCCGGTTACTACGGCCTCTCCGAGGGGGCCTGGAAGCACTGGGCCAGGGTCTGGGACCTGGATTTCGGTTGGATCAAGGGGCGCTTCGACAGCCAGGCCTACGAGAAGAAGGGGGACAAGGCGATCCCGCCCATGCACACCAAGGGCATTCCGGTCTCCCGCTGGATCGACGGGGTGCTGGAGGACAAGGCCAACATTGCCCAGAAGGACAACATCAAGGCGATGATCTTCTGGGGCCACGCGCCCAACAGCCAGACCCGTGGCAAGGAGATGAAGAAGGCCATGGACAAGCTGGACCTGATGGTGGTGGTGGACCCCTATCCCACGGTGTCGGCGGTGATGCACGACCGCAAGGAGGGCGTCTACCTGCTGCCGGCGGCCACCCAGTTCGAGACCTACGGCTCGGTGACCGCCTCCAACCGCTCCCTGCAGTGGCGCGACAAGGTGATCGAACCCATGTTCGAGTCGCTGCCGGATCACACCATCATGTACAAGTTCGCCAGGAAGCTGGGCTTCGCCGAGCAGCTGTGCAAGCACATCCAGGTGAAGGACGACGAGCCGCTCATCGAGGACATCACCCGCGAGTTCAACAAGGGGATGTGGACCATCGGATACACCGGCCAGAGCCCGGAGCGGCTGAAGAAGCAGCAGCAGCACTGGGGCACCTTCGACTTCACCAGCCTGCAGGCGGAGGGCGGGCCCTGTGACGGCGAGTATTACGGTCTGCCCTGGCCCTGCTGGGGCACGCCCGAGATGAAACATCCCGGCACCCCCAACCTCTACGACACCAGCAAGCCGGTGGCCAAGGGAGGACTCTGTTTCCGCGCCCGCTTCGGAGTGGAGCGCAACGGCGTGAGCCTGCTGGCGGAGGACTCCTGGCCCAAGGGCAGCGAGATCAAGGACGGCTATCCCGAGTTCAACGACAAGCTGCTGAAGAAGCTCGGTTGGTGGGACGACCTCACGCCCGAGGAGAAGAAGATGGCCGAGGGCAAGAACTGGAAGACCGACCTCTCCGGCGGCATTCAGCGGGTGGCCATCAAGCATGGCTGCGCCCCCTTCGGCAACGCCAAGGCGCGGGCCGTGGTCTGGACATTTCCCGATCCAGTGCCCATTCACCGTGAGCCGCTCTACACCAACCGGCGCGACCTGCTGGACAAGTACGCCACCTACGAGGACCGCAAGTCCTTCTACCGGCTGCCCACGCGGTACGCCTCCATCCAGGCCAAGGATTATTCCAAGGAGTATCCCCTGATCCTCACCACCGGAAGGCTGGTGGAGTACGAGGGGGGCGGCGACGAGACCCGTTCCAACCCCTGGCTGGCGGAGCTGCAGCAGCACATGTTCGCCGAGGTGCACCCGCGGGATGCCAACAATGCCGGCATCCGCGACGGCGACGACATCTGGCTGGAGGGCGCCGAGGGCGCCAGGGTGAAGGTGAAGGCGCAGGTGACGCGGCGGGTGGCCCCCGGCGTGGTGTTCATGCCTTTCCACTTCGGTGGCCACTTCGAGGGGGTGGATCTGAGGGACAAGTATCCCAAGGGGGCGGATCCCTACATCCTGGGCGAGGCGGCCAACACCGCCATGACCTATGGCTATGACTCGGTGACCCAGATGCAGGAGACCAAGGTCACCCTGTGCAAGATCAGCAAGGCATCCTAGGAGGAGAACGACCATGGCCAGAATGAAATTCTACTGTGATGCCGAGCGCTGCATCGAATGCAACGGCTGCGTCACCGCCTGCAAGAACGAGAACGAGGTGCCCTGGGGGGTGAATCGCCGCCGCGTGGTGACCATCAAGGATGGTGAGCATGGGGAGCGCTCCCTCTCGGTGGCCTGCATGCACTGTTCCGACGCCCCCTGCGCCACGGTCTGCCCGGTGGACTGCTTCTACACCACCGACGATGGCGTGGTGCTGCACGACAAGGACATCTGCATTGGTTGCGGTTATTGCTTCTATGCCTGTCCCTTCGGCGCGCCGCAGTTTCCCGAGGATGGCGCCTTCGCCACCCGGGGCAAGATGGACAAGTGCACCTTCTGCGCCGGCGGCCCGTTGCCGGACGGCAGTGCCGAGGAGTACCGCAAGTACGGCGCCAACCGGCTGGCGGAGGGCAAGCTGCCGCTGTGTGCCGAGATGTGTGCCACCAAGGCGTTGCTGGCGGGGGATGCGGATGTCGTCTCGGAGATCTATCGCAAGCGGGTGATCCTGCGCGGTGCCAGCGTGTTGGACTGGGGAGTCTCCTACCAGAAGGCCACCCTGCGCGCTCCCCGGGGGTTGTCCGGCAAGAGCAGTCTCAAACCCTGATCCTTCCATGCCCGGTCTTCCGCCCATGAGGGGAGCAGGAGCAGCGGCGCTGATGCTGGCGCTGTTGTGGCTCACCGCGCCCCTTTTCGCCGCGGTCTCCCACGACAAGCCACCGGGGCTGGTGGAGAACCCCGGGACCGATCTGTGGCGCGAGGTACGGCGACGGGCGCCGGAGCTGCAGGCGCTGCAACAGGCGGGCAAGCGTGGGCCGGTGCGGACCCAGGTGCAGGGGGTGGACACCACCCGGCTCATCAACGCCCGGGGCGAGCAGTGGCGGCTCTATCGTCACCGCTGGCTGATTCCCGGATCGCTGTGGCTCCTCGGCGGAGTGGCGGCTCTGGTGGTGCTTCTCTACCTGGCGGTGGCCCTGCGTCTGCCGCCCCCCCGGGAGAGTGGCCGGCGGCTGCTGCGTTTCGAGACCTACGAGCGGACCCTGCACTGGTTCATGGCGGCGTTGTTCCTCTTTCTCGGCCTCACCGGGCTGCTGCTGCTCTGGGGCCGGCCGCTGCTGATTCCCCTGCTGGGCAAACCGGCCTTTTCCGCCATCGCTTCCGCCAGCAAGGAGGGGCACAACCTGATGGGGCCGGTATTCCTGGTGTCGCTGCTGCTCTTCTTCGCCCGTTTCTGGCGTCGCAACCTCTACCAGCGGGGAGACTTCGCCTGGCTCGCCCGACTGGGCGGGCTGCTGGGCAGGGGGCCGCTGCGGGTGGGTTTCTTCAATCTGGGGGAGAAGGTGCTCTTCTGGCTGGTGGTGCTGGTGGGACTGGCCATCTCCCTGGCGGGGCTGGTGCTGCTGTTTCCCAATTTCGGTCAGGGCAGGGTGGTGATGGAGGCCGCCCACCTGGTGCATACCCTGGGGGCGGTGCTGCTGCTGGCGGTGGTCCTGGGCCACATCTACATGGCCAAGGCGGTGAAAGGCACCCTGGAGGGAATGACCGGCGGCTACGTGGAATACAACTGGGCCCGGGAACACCACGGCGCCTGGGCGGCCGATACCGAGGCGGCGGGCCGGGTGCTCTCCGTGGAGGAGGTGGAGAGCCGCAGGGGCCAGCGCTCCCTGGTGAAGGAGGGCGGGACATGATCGCCTGGTTCATCGACGGTCCCTTCTGGTATTTCTCCTTTACCGTCTTCCTGGTGGCTTCGGTGTGGAAGCTGGTGGCCATCATCGCTCGGGGCAGGCCCCGCAACCTGGCCAAGCCGAGAAAGACGCCGGGCGGCGGCGCACTGGCCACCATCTTCCGGCGCTTCGTTCCCTATCCGGAATTCCGCAAGGCGTCGCGGGTGCAGTTCCGGGCCGGTTACCTGTTTCATCTCGGCCTGCTGGCATTGCTCTTTTTCGCCGCGCCGCACGTGGAGTTCATCTCCCGGCGGATCACCGGCTTCTCCTGGCCGGCCATGCCGCACTGGGCCTTCATTTTCACCGGTGAGCTGGCGCTCGGCGGGCTGCTGTTTCTCATCGTCTACCGGCTCATGAACCCGGTGACCCGTTACCTCTCCTCCTGGGGCGATCATTTTTCCTCCTGGCTGGTCTTCCTGGTGATGCTCACCGGCTGCCTGGCCCTGCTGCGCTCCCACGAGAGCCTGCGCCTGGTCCATCTCTTTCTGGCCGAGCTGCTGCTGCTCTGGTTTCCCTTCGGCAGCCTGGTACACGCCATCACCTTTCCCCTGAGCCGCGGTTTCACCGGCGCGGTCTACCATCGCAAGGGGGTGAATCTCTGATGGCCGTGAACATGGAAGTCTTTCACCAGTTCCTGGGTCAGATCGCCCAGCTCGGCGCAAGGGCGAAGCCGGCCCGGCTGTCCGACCAGGAGCGGGTGCAGCAGGCTAAATCGGTGCTGCGGGAGGGCCTCAGGGCGGAGCAGGCGGGGGACCTGGAGTCCTGCATGCACTGCGGGCTCTGTGCCGAAGCCTGCCATTTTCGTGTCGGCACCGACAATCCCCGCTATACGCCGGCGGCCAAGTTCCAGCTCGCCCGGCGGGTCTACCGGCGCGAAGTGGGGCCCTTCCGTTGGCTATACCGGCTGGCCACGCGGGAGATCACGGTTCAGGATCTGCTGGATGCCCAGGAGCTGGTGTTCGATTCCTGCACCACCTGCGGGCGCTGCACCCTGATCTGCCCCATGGGCATCAACATCGCCGGCCTGGTGACCCTCACCCGCCACGCCCTGGCCAGCGCCGGCCTGATCCCCGACGACCTGGCCGCGGTGGAACAGGAGCAGGGTGAGAACGGCACCGTCTTCGGCGCCGGGCCGGAACACCTGGAACAGGCACTGGAGCAGCTTCGTTCCCAGGGAATCGAGGCGCCCTTGGACAAGCCACAGGCCGAGGTGATGGTACTCACCTCAGTGGTGGACCTGCTGTTGTTCAACGACCAGCTCGCCAGCACCGTGCGTCTGCTCAACAAGCTGGGGCTGGACTGGACCTTCCGCAGCAACGCCTTCGAGGGGGCCAACTTCGGCTACCTGGCCGGTTGCGGCGAGGTGCAGAAGAAGGCCACCCTGCGGGTGATCGAGGAGGCGGTGTCCATCGGTGCCAAGGCGGTGATCGTGCCCGAATGTGGTCATGCCTACCCGGCGCTGCGCTGGGAAGGGGCCAATGTCTACGGCAAACCGCTTCCCTTCGATGTCTACGCCATCTCCGAGTTCATCGGCCTGATGCTGCGCGAAGGGCGGTTGCAGCTGCCCGGCGCCCTGGAGGGGGAGGTGGTCACCTACCACGACCCCTGCAAGGTGGGACGCCACTCCGGCGTCTTCCAGGAGCCGCGGGAGGTGCTGCAGGCCCTGGGCGCCGAGCTGCACGAGATGCCCTCCCATGCACTCACCAATTGGTGCTGCGGCGGTGGGGCGGGGCTCTTCGTCATCAACAGCACCGCACCCCTGCGGCGCGCCGCCTTCGAGATCAAGAAGCGGGAGGTGGAGCAGACCGGCGCGGCCAAGGTGGTGATGGCCTGCGGCAGCTGCCGTCTCAATTTCATCAAGGGCCAGGAGGACACCGGCATGGCGGGCGAGATCGTCAGCCTGGTGGCCCTGGTGGGCGAGCACCTGGAAACACCCGATCCCGACCGGGGGATCCCGGAGAAAACCACCGAATGAATCGTCCCGGGTCGGTTCCGGCCCGTGGTCAAGAGATACCGCAACAACAAGGAGAACGAGATGCAAAGATCGCTCAGTCTCGACCCGGAGAAATGCACCGGTTGCCTGCAGTGCGAAATGGCCTGTTCCAACGAGTACGAGGGGCGCTTCAATCCGGCCCACTCGCGTATCAAGGTGTTCGCCTTCCACGACGAGGGGCGCTTCGTGCCCTACACCTGCACCCAGTGTGCCGATGCCTGGTGTCGCAACGCCTGCCCGGTGGACGCCATCGCCATCGATGCCAACACCGGCGCCAAGGTGATCGTGGAGAACCGCTGCGTGGGCTGCAAGGTGTGCACCATCGCCTGCCCCTTCGGCACGGTGAACTACGATCACACCCGCGGCAAGGTGATGAAGTGTGACCTCTGTGGCGGCGACCCGGCCTGTGCCCGGGCCTGTCCCACGGGAGCCATCACCTGGGTGGATGCCGACTGGACCGGTTACGACCGTATGCGCCAGTGGGCGGAAAAGACCGACAACGCGGCGCACGTCTGAGGAGGAAACGACCATGGGTTGGCAAAAGAAGATCCTGCGCGTGAACCTCACCGAGGGCACCTGCACCCCCGAGCCTCTCAACATGGAGTGGGCGAACCAGTATCTTGGCCAGCGCGGTCTGGCCACCAAGTACCTGGTGGAGGAGGTGGACCCCAAGGTGGACCCCCTTTCGCCGGAGAACAAGCTCATCTTCGCCACCGGGCCGCTCACCGGCACCCCCGCCTCCACCAGCGCCCGTTACTCGGTGATCACCAAGGGGCCGCTCACCGGCGCGGTGGCCTGCTCCAACTCCGGCGGTTATTTCGGAGCCGAGCTGAAGTTCGCCGGCTGGGACATGATCATCTTCGAGGGACGTTCCGATAAACCGGTCTATCTCTACATCAACGACGACGATGCGCGGCTGCTGCCGGCCGACGAGCTCTGGGGCAAGAGCACCTGGGAGACGGAAAAGGCGCTGCACCGCATGCACCAGGATCCCCAGCTGCGGGTCTCCTGCATCGGCCGGGCGGGGGAGAACCAGGTGCTCTACGCCTGCGTGGTGAACGATCTCCACCGGGCGGCGGGACGTTCCGGCGTGGGCGCGGTGATGGGATCCAAGAACCTCAAGGCGATCGCGGTGCGCGGCAGCCAGGGCACCCAGGTGGCCGACCCGCAGCGGTTCCTGCAGGTGGTGGCCGAGAAGAAGCGGATCCTGGCGGAGAACGCGGTCACCGGCCAAGGGCTGCCCACCTACGGCACCCAGGTGCTGATGAACATCATCAACGAGCTGGGCGCTCTGCCCACGCGCAACGCTCGCGAAGTGCAGTTCGAAGGGGCGGACAAGGTCTCCGGCGAGGCCATGCACGAACCGCGCGGCAGCGAGGGCAAACCCAATCTGGTGCGCAACCAGGCCTGCTTCGGCTGCACCATCGCCTGCGGCCGCATCGCCCGCATCGACAAGGAGCATTTCACCGTCATCAACAAGCCCGAGTACTGGGGCGCATCCGGCGGGCTGGAGTACGAGAACGCCTGGTCCATGGGGCCCGATTGTGGCGTGGACGACCTGGACGCCATGACCTACGCCAACTTCATCTGCAACGAGCAGGGCATCGATCCCATCTCCTTCGGTTCCACCCTGGCGGCGGCCATGGAGCTGTACGAGGCCGGCGCCATCACCGACGAGCACACCGGCGGCGTGCCGCTGAAGTTCGGCTCCGCCGAGGCGCTGGCCAAAATGGTGGAGGCGGTGGCCAACGGCGAGGGTTTCGGCAAGGATCTTGGCCTGGGCTCCAAGCGGCTGTGCGAGAAGTACGGCAAGCCCGAACTCTCCATGACGGTGAAGGGCCAGGAGTTCCCCGCCTACGATCCCCGCGGAATCCAGGGCATGGGGCTCACCTACGCCACCTCCAACCGAGGCGCCTGCCATCTGCGCAGCTACACCGTCTCCTCGGAGGTGCTGGGCATCCCGGAAAAGACCGACCCCTTGGTCACCGAGGGCAAGCCGGCGCTGGTGAAGGCGTTCCAGGACGTCACCGCGGCGGTGGACTCCTCCGGGCTCTGCCTGTTCAGCACCTTCGCCTGGAGCCTGGAGGACATCCAGCCCCAGATCGACGCGGCCTGCGAGGGGGAGTGGAGCCTGGACCGGCTGATGGAGATGGGGGAGCGCATCTGGAACCTGGAGCGCCAGTTCAACCTGGCGGCCGGCATCGACGGTTCCGAAGACCGCCTGCCCAAGCGGCTGGTCACCGAGCCGGCCAGCAGCGGGCCGGCCAAGGGAATGGTGAACCGACTGGACGAGATGCTGCCGGAGTACTACCAGCTGCGTGGCTGGACGCCCGACGGCGTGCCAACTCCGGAAACGCTGCAGCGACTGGGGTTGTGAGATGAAGTACGTGATCGTGGGCAGCGGACCTGCCGGGGTCACGGCAGCGGAGACCCTGCGCGCCAACGACCCGCAGGGGGAGATCCTGCTCATCGGTGACGAGCCGGGCCCCCCCTATTCGCGCATGGCGATTCCCTACCTGCTGGAGGGGAGCATCGGGGAGGAGGGTACCAGGTTGCGTCCCGACCGGGACCACTTCGACCGTCTCCAGGTGGCCTTGCTGGAGGCGCGAGTGGAGTCGCTGGACAGCGAGGATCGCCTGCTGGTGCTTTCCGACGGCGGGCGGGTCCAGTTCGACCGGCTGCTGCTGGCCACCGGCTCACGACCGGTGAACCCCCCGGTGGAGGGGCTCGACTCACCCCTGGTGCGCCACTGCTGGACCCTGGAGGATGCGCGCCACATCATGGACCACGCCTCGCAGGGCTCACGGGTGGTGCTCCTGGGGGCCGGCTTCATCGGTTGCATCATCATGGAGGCGCTGGTGAAGCGGGGCGTGAGGCTCACCGTGGTGGAGGCGGGGGACCGCATGGTGCCGCGCATGATGGACCAGGTCGCTGGCCATCTGATCGAGCGCTGGTGCATCGAGCAGGGGATCGATGTGCGCACGAGCACACGCATCAACCTGGTAGAGGGCAATGAAAAGGGCCTGCGCCTGCAGCTGGAGCCAGGTGGCGACCTGGAGGCCGACCTGCTGGTGGTGGCAGCGGGTGTGGTGCCCAACACGGGGTTCCTGGAGGGGAGCGGTGTGACTGTTGAGCAGGGCATCCGCGTGGATGCCCGGCAACAGACCAGCGTTCCCGCCATCTACGCCGCTGGTGATGTCTGCGAGGGGGTGGACTGGGACGGCGGGCATGGTATCCACGCCATCCAGCCCATGGCGGTTGAGACGGCGCGCGTGGCGGCCCTCAACATGGCGGGGCGGGAGACCGAGCATGTGGGCAGCATGGACATGAATGTGCTCGACACCCTGGGGCTCATCGCCACCTCTTTCGGCCGCTGGCAGGGGGTGGAAGGTGGCGACACCGCCTCCCTGCTCGACGAGCGTCGCTTCCGTTACCTAAAGCTCCAATTCGAGGGGGAGCGGCTCATCGGCGCCATCACCCTGGGTACCACCGACCAGGTGGGCGCGCTGCGCGGCCTGATCCAGAGCCGCAGGCGGCTGGGGCGCTGGAAGGAGCGGCTGATGCAGGATCCCACCCGTTTCATGGAGGCCTGGGCGGCCATCGCTTCCTGATGGAGATTCCGGTCACCTTCAAACTCTATGCCTCCCTCATGGACTACCTGCCGCCCCAGGCGGAGGGTCATGCGGTGACCCTGCAGGTGCCGGAAGGCACCACCCCCATCGACCTGCTGGAACGGCACGGCGTGCCCATGGCGGAGGTCCAGCTGGTCCTGGTCAACGGCGTTTTCCTGTCGCCGTCGCAACGCGAGCAGCCGCTGCGGGCCGGCGACACCCTGGCCGTGTGGCCGGCCGTGGCCGGTGGCTGAAACCGTGGTGAAGGAGATGGGGCTGGAGCCCGGCGACTTCCTGCGCGGCTTTCCATCTTTCGCCGGCACCCTTGCCTGGCGCCCCGAAGAGGGCGGGGTTTGGCTGGAGCATCCGGAGGGAGGTGTACGCTTTCTGGTCGAACCGTTGCCACCCCGCCGCCTGGGCAGCCTCACCCTGCCGAGAACCCGGGTCACCATCCATTTCCACGGGCTGCAGGAGCCAAGCGCGGCCGCTCTGCTGGCACGGTTCGACCGGGTCTACCAGCGGGGAGGTGGTTGATTCAGGTCAATGCCTGCTTGCGGCAGCCGGCGCAACCTTTTTCCGCCATGGAAATCGAGATACGACTCTTCAACAGCCTGCGCCGTTATGGCCCGCGTCGACTGGAACTGCCCGAGGGCAGCCGGGTGCAGGAAGCGGTGCGCCGGCTGGCCATACCCCGTTCCGAGATCCACGTGGTGCTGCTCAACGGCCGCACCATCGGCGACAACCGCAGCCTGGAAGGGGAGCGTTCGCTGCAGGACGGTGACGTGCTGGCGCTCTCCGGCCCCGTGCCCTGGAGCCGCGGCTATGGTTCAGCGGTGGTCTGAAACCTTGCCCTGACCGCTCAGCGGTTCTCCCTGCGTTTTTGCAGAAAACGGTGGAATAGGTAACCGGCAAGGCCGGCCAGCAGGATCGCGGCCAGGTGATCCGGTTCGGTGAGGTGGTGCGCCAGGTTCTGCCAGGGGCCCAGATCGTCGTGCAGTTCGGGGTGGGCCTGCGCCAGGGGCGCCGCCACCAGGAGCATCGCCAGGGAGAGAGGATTCTTTCGCATCATCGTACCTTTACCTTGATGAGTTCTTCGCCGTCCGGATCGGTGACATGCACCGCGCAGGCGATGCAGGGATCGAAGCTGTGGATGGTACGCAGGATCTCCACCGGCTGGGTGGGATCGTGCAGTTGGTGGTTGTCCTGCAGCGCCGCTTCATAAGCACCGGGCTGGCCCGAGGGATCGCGCGGTCCCGCGTTCCAGGTGCTGGGCACCACCGCCTGGTAATTGTCGATCTTTCCCTCCTTGATCACCACCCAGTGGGCGAGAGCGCCCCGGGGCGCCTCCATGAAGCCCACCCCGCGCGTCTCCTTCGGCCAGGTGGAGGGATCCCAGGAGACCTCGTTGAAGGTGTCGGTGTCCCCCGCCCGGATGTTGGCCACCAGGTTGTCGTACCAGACCTGCATGTTGTCCGCCACGATCTTGGTCTCCAGGGTGCGGGCGGCGGTGCGCCCCAGGGTGGAGAAGAGCGCCCGCACCGGCAGGTCCAGGGTCTTGAGGGTATGGTCCACCAGCTCCTTGGCCTGTGGTTGCCCCTTGGCATAGAGCAGCAGCACCCGGGCCAGGGGGCCCACCTCCATGGCGTGTCCCTTCCAGCGGGGAGACTTGAGCCAGGAATAGGACTGGTCCACGTCCAGATGCTCGTAGGGGGGCTCGGGACCGGTGTAGTGCAGGTTGGTCTCGCCCTCCCAGGGATGCAGGCCCGCCTCCTTGCCGGCGCTGTAGTCGTACCAGGAGTGCCCCACGAACTCCTGCACCTGCTCCGGATCCTTCAGGTCCACCTCGTGCACGGTGGTCAGGTCCCGGTTCAGGATGGCGCCGGGCGGGAAGAGGAAGCTGGCCGGATCGTCCATCCCCTGTTCGGGCAGGTCGCCCATACAGAGGAAGTTGCCCAGTCCCTCGCCGCGGTTCCCCCAGTCCTTGTAGAAGCCGGCGATGGCCAGGGTGTCCGGCAGGTAGACCTGGTCCACGAAGGTCTGCATCTGGCGGATGATCTCCTGCACCTGGGCCAGCCGCTCGGCGTTGATGGCGGAGTCGGACTCCAGGTCGATGGGGCAGGGCACTCCGCCCACCAGGAAGTTGGGGTGGGGGTTCTTGCCGCCGAAGATGGTGTGCAGCCGGGCCACGTCGCGCTGCCAGGCCAGGGCCTCCAGGTAGTGGCACACCGCCATGAGGTTGGCCTCCGGCGGCAGCTTGTAGGCCGGGTGCCCCCAGTAGGCGTTGGCGAATATGCCCAGCTGGCCCGATTCGACGAAGGTCTTGAGCTTCTGCTGCATCTCCGCGAAATAGCCCGGGGAGGACTTGGGCCAGGCGCTGATGGACTGGGCCAGCTCGGAGGTGGCCTTGGGATCCGCCTTCAGCGCCGAGACCACGTCCACCCAGTCCAGGGCGTGGAGATGGTAGAAATGCATCACATGGTCGTGGATGGTCTGCGCCCCGATCATGAGGTTGCGGATGAGCTGGGCGTTGGGCGGGATGCGGTAGCCCAGGGCGTTCTCCACCGCGCGCACCGAGGCGATCCCGTGCACCAGGGTGCAGACCCCGCAGATGCGCTGGGCGAAGGCCCAGGCATCGCGCGGATCCCGTCCGCGCAGGATGATCTCGATGCCGCGCACCATGGTGCCCGAACTCCAGGCCTGGGCGATGCGGTCGCCCTCCATCCGGGCCTCCACGCGCAGGTGGCCCTCGATGCGGGTGATGGGATCGACGACGATGCGTTCACTCATGATGGATCACCGTTGGTTTGGATTGCGCTGCCGCGGTCGGCCGGAGGGCTCTTCTCCACCACGTTGGCCGCCACCAGCTCCACCAGGGATTCGATGCCCTTGTCCCAGTTGGCGCGCTGGGCCCCGACCATGAAGTTCAGCCGGCAGCTGCCGCAGCTGAGCACCACCGAATCGGCCCCGGTGGCATCGAACTGTTTCATCTTGCGCCGGAAGGCGGCCTGACGCAGGTCGGCGGCGCGGTTGATCAGGAAGACCCCGGCGCCGCCGCCGCAGCACCAGTTCATGATGCCGCCGGATTCCGGCTCGCGGAAGTCCACGTCCAGGGCCCGCAGCAGCTCGCGGGGATCGCGGTCCGCGCCGCTGTGGCGCGACACCTTGCAGGGATCGTGGAAGCTCACCTTCTTCTGCCTGCCGATCTTCTTCAGCTTGAGATTGCCCACCTTCAGCTCCCGGCCCAGGAATTCGGAGATGGCCAGCACCTCGAAGGGCAGCGGCTCACCCTCCAGATTGGCCGCCTCCCAGCGCAACGAGGGATAGGCGTGGCCGCACTCGGGTACGATCACCACCTTGGCGCCACAGGCCCTGGCGGCGCGGATCACCCGCTCGGTGGCCGCCTTCTGCACCGATTCCACGCCGGAGAGAAAGCCGAAGTTGGCCGCCTCGAACCCCTCGGAGCTGAAGGTCCAGCTCTTTTCCAGCAGGTTGAGCAGCTTCACCGAGGCGGCCAGCACGTCGTTGAAGAGCAGGATGTCCACCACGCTGGTGAGCAGCAGGATGTCCGCCTGCTCCCGATCCAGGTGCACCTCCAGCCCCTGGGCCTCCAGCTGCTTCACCATCTGGGTGAACTGCTCCGAGCCGACGCCGAAGAGGCTGGCATTGTCGGCCTGCTCCTGGGCCATTGTCCGCAGCTCGGGAGGAATCAGGTGGGCGGCGGCCAGCGCCTGCCGGTTCACCAGCACCATCTCGGCGATGTTGATCCCCATGGGGCAGACCATGCTGCAGCGGGCACACTCGGTGCAGGAGTCGAACACCAGCTCCTGCCACTGGGAGAGGTCGTCCAGGGTGATGTCGCGGGTGTAGAGCCGGTGCAGCCAGCGCAGCGGGCTCATCTCGCGCCGGTAGAAGCGCTTGAGCAGATCCAGCTTGCGGATGGGGGTGTACTTGGGATCGCCGGTCTCCACGTAGTAGTGGCAGGCTTCCGCGCACTGCCCGCAGTGGACGCAGGATTCCAGCTGCACCGCCATGGCGGGGGTGAGCCTGCGGGCGAAGGTCTCCTTCACCGCGGCCAGGCACTCCTCGTCGGTGAGCTTGCAGGCCGGGGCCTCGCTGCCCAGCTGTTTCACCGCCTCGGCGAAGCGCTGGAAGTTTTCCATGTTCACGCTCATGCCCGTACCCCCCTGCGCTGGAACCAGGCCCCGAGCTGGGCCCGGGATGGAATGAACAGCACCGCGTGAGCCAGCTTGCCGAAGGGCAGCCAGATCAGCATCAGCTCCACGCTGAGCAGGTGCCAGGCGAGCAGAGTCTCGTAACGGGCGCCGAGATGGGAGAAGGCCATCAGTCCGGTGACCACCGGCAGGGTCACCACCAGCCAGGAGAAGTAGTCATCCCAGCCGGAGATGGTGCGCATCACCGGATGGGTGAGCCGGCGCACCAGGAAGGCCACCAGGGCCCCCAGGGTGAGCGCGCCGGCGAGCAGGACCACCTTGTTGGGCAGACCCGGCCAGGAGATCCCCAGCAGCCCCTTGAAATAGAGGATGTGAGGCACGAACAGGAACACCACCACGAACAGGCCGATGTGGAGCACGTAGCCCATGGCGAGATGGAAGGCGGTGGGGCGCAGGAACTCGCGATGGGGCCAGAAACGGGTGAAGATGGTGCGGAAACCTCCCCACCAGGTATGGGTGTTCCTCGGCCTGGAAAGGTCCCGGCGGCGGAGCAGCAGCAACAGGCCCGCCAGCCGCCAGGTCAGGCCCGCCACCAGGATGATCAGCGCCCAGCTCATGGCCGGGCCCCGTGCAAACTCGAGCAGTGTCATCGGGAATCCTCCTCCGCTTGTCCCCGCGCCTTCAGCTGTCGCTGGCGCGCCAGCCAGGAGGCGCCAAGGCCGATGGCCACGCCGGCTCCCGCGGCCGCGGCCAGTCCCGCGGTGCCGCCTCCCGGCAGCCGGGACAGGGGTTCGTAGAAGCCGCCACCGTCCCAGAAGTCGGGCTGGGAACAGCCCAGGCAGCCGTGGCCGGATTCGATGGGAAAGCTGGTGCCGTCGTTCCATTTGGTGGTGGCGCAGGCGTTGTAGGTGATGGGACCCTTGCAGCCCAGCCGGTAGAGGCACCACCCCTTGCGCGCCCCTTCGTCGTCGAAGCTCTCGGCGAACTGTCCCCGCTCATAGAAGGGGCGGCGGTAACAGCGGTCGTGGATGCTGTTGCCGTAGAAGGCCAGGGGACGGCCCAGCCCGTCCAGCTCCGGCAGGCGGCCGAAGGTGAGGAAATGGGCCAGCACGCCGGTGATCACCACCGGGATGGGGGGACAGCCGGGCACGTTCACCAGCGGTTTGTCCTTGACGATGTCGGACACCGGCACCGCGCCGGTGGGATTGGGGGCGGCGTGGGGCAGACCGCCGTAGGCGGCGCAGGTGCCCACCGCGATCACCGCGGCGGCCCCTTCCGCCACCTCCTGCAGCATCTCCAGGTTGGGGATGCCGGCGATGGTGGAGAAGCCGGGATTGCCCAGCGGAATGGAGCCGTCCACCACCAGCAGATACTTGCCCCAGTTCTCCTTCATGGCCACCTTGCGCGCCTCCTCCGCGTGGCTGCCGGAGGCGGCCTGCAGGGTGTGGTGGTAGTCCAGCGAGACTGCGGTGAGGATGAGGTTCTCCACCGTGGGGGCGTGGGAGCGGGTCATGGACTCGGTGCAGCCGGTGCACTCCTGGAAGGAGAGCCAGATCACCGAGGGGCGGCGCGCCTGCTCCAGCGCCCTGGCGATGGCCGGCACCATGGAGGGCGGCAGCGCCATGAGCGAGGCGGTGATGGAACAGAACTTGAGGAAACCGCGGCGGCTCACGCCCTGTTGACGCAGCAGCTCGGCGAGTGTGGTCTCCTTCTTCATGATTTCATTCTCCAGGGTCTTCAGAACCGAGCGCCCCTTCCAGTTCTTCCAGGGCGCGTGCCATCTCCCCGGGCTGTGCCGGCAGCAGGGTGGGGACGGTGGTGATCTCGATGGTCTTGCCCAGCACCTCGCCGTTGGCGTCCAGGTGCACCACGCGCCAGACGCCACTGTAACGGGTTTCGGTGATCCGGGTGGTGCCCAGCGCCTGCAGGGTGATCTCCACCTCCCCCTCTCCCAGCGCCTCTTCCAGTCGCCGCTCTTCGCCGGGCGCCAGGGGCAGGGCGCGCAGGTCGATGATGGTGGGTTCGCCCTCCTCCAGCAGCCGCGCCAGGGCATGGCGGATCTCGTGCAGCAAGGGGTGCAGATTGCCGGTGTCGGGAGGGGGGATCTCGACCGGGGGCAGGGAGGCACTCTTCATCATGATGCCGTCCTCCGCCGGGTTCCGCCTCGCCAGCGTCGCAGCAGGTCCAGCACCGCCTGGCCGGCCCGGGGTATGGCGGCCGCCACGGCGTCGGTGGGCTGGGTGCCCCAGTCCACGGAGGCGGGTTGCACCGCCACCAGGGCGCGTTGCGAAGGCAGGTCGTCGGTGAGCCGGGCCATGTCCATGAGGTCGAGCAGCCCCACCTCATGGGCGCTGCGCTTGCGGGTGCCCAGGAAGCGGTCCATGGCGCTGCCCTCGAAACAGGCCACCCGACCCGGCTCGGCGCCCAGCTCGGCGGCATCCACCACCACCAGCGACCGGTGTTCCGCGATGCGTGCCACGAGAGAGAAGCTGAGGGTGCCGCCGTCCAGCAGGGTCACCTCATCTTCCTGTTGCCGGACCCTTGGCTCCAGATGGCGCAGGACATGGATCCCGATCCCCTCGTCGGAGAGCAGGGTATTACCGATGCCCAGCACCAGGGTGGTGGTCATGATCGTCCCCCTTCACGATCATCCGAAGCGCGCATTTCCTGCGCGTTGGCAGCGCCGAAATCCTTTTCACGCCGCTAGGTAGACTAGATATCAGGTCCCGGTCGAAACGGCTTTGATTGGAGTCAACTAAAAGCCATTTCCGGCCGTTGTACACTGAGCCACGGCTTCCCCCTTCCATTGAAAGTGCCATGTGCCTGGGCATTCCCATGCGGATCAAGCGGATCGAAGGCCTCACTGCGGTGTGCGAGGCGCGGGGCGTGGAACGGGAGGCAGGTCTGCTCTTCATGCAGGGGGAAGCGTTGGAAGTGGGGGATCACGTGGTCATCAGCCTGGGGCAGGTGATCCAGAAGATCTCACCGGAGGAGGCGGAAGCGGCCTGGGAGATCTACGATCAGATGCTCTCGCTTCCGGAGCGGGACTGAGAAGGGGCCGCGAACCCCATGGCGCCCGAGCTGGATGGCATCCTGATCCTGGTGGTGGCCACGGTTGCCCTCTACGACTTCACCAATGGTTTCCATGACGCGGCCGACATGGTGGCCACCGCCATCGCATCTCACGCCATGCGACCTGCGGTGGCCATCGGCCTGGTTACCATCTTCACCTTCATCGCGCCCTTCACCGCGGGACTGGCGGTGGCGGACACCGTGGGCACCTTCGTGGAGATCGGAGAGGCCAGCCGCATCCAGGGGGAAGCGGTGGTGATCTGCGCCCTGCTGGCGGCGGTGAGCTACAACCTCATCACCTGGTGGCTGGGCTATCCCTCTTCCTCCTCCAACTCCCTGGCAGGCGGGCTTTTGGGGGCCGGGCTGGTGGCCATCGGCGGCGCCCATATCCACTGGGGGCTGGAGAGCCTGATGCAGGGCCGGCTGGAGGGTGCCGCCAAGGTGGTGGCGGGACTGGTCTTCTCCCCGCTGTTCGGCTTCCTGGCGGGCTTTCTGCTCATGCGCCTCATTTTTCTGGTGTTCCTCCGCTTCCGGCGCCGGGTGGCCCACTGGTTCGTCGTCTCCCAGTATTTCAGCGTGGCCTGGCTCGGCTTCTCCCACGGTGCCAACGACGCCCAGAAGGGAATGGCCGTCATCGGCATGATGCTATTGGCAAGCGGCCACAGCGACCGTTTCCAGGTGCCGGACTGGGCGGTGGTACTCTGCGCCTCGGCCATCACCCTGGGAACTCTGTTCGGGGGCTGGCGCATCATCCGCACCCTGGGTTTCGGCATCTACCGGCTGCGCATCGTGCACGCGGTGGCCAACCAGCTGGGGGCCGCCCTGGTCAACAGCCTGGCCACCATCATCGGCGCGCCCACCTCCACCACCCAGGTGGTCACCGCCACCCTGGTGGGCAACGGCGCGGCGGAGAAACCGGGCCACGTGCGCTGGCGCACCGTGGGCGGCATCGTGGCGGGTTGGTGGCTCAACATTCCCGTCTCTCTCCTGCTGGGCGCGCTCTACGCCCGGCTCTATCTCCTGCTGAGGCAATGATCATGGGGTTCATTCGCGATTTCCTGCTGCCCAGGGAAGTGGATTTCGAGCGCGCCATGCTGGACCAGGCCAGCGTCGCCCGCGCCATGGTGGAACTGCTGTTCCGCCTCTGCGACGAGGAGGACCGGGGAGTCCTGGCGGCCATCGACGAGCAGGCCGGGGAGGCGCACCGCTTGAAGGACAGAAACATGAAGGAGCTGCTGGACGTCTTCATCACCCCCTACGACAAGGAGTCCATCTACCGGATGATCACCCAGCTCGACTGGATCTCTCTCAGCGTGCGCCATTTTCGTCTGGAGGTGGAGTACTATCAGGCGCCACCCCTGGCCGGCCACGAGGCCATCGTGAGTCTGCTCCGGGAGATGGCCCGTTCGCTGGAGGACGGACTGGAGCGGCTGGGCAAGGCGCCGCTGGCCGCGCTTGGCAAGGAGATCGACCGCATCCGCCAGCTCTATGACGAGGTGGTGACCCATTGCGCCCGCGCCGCCAGCCAGCTCGATCCCAAGGTGGGCTGCAAACAGCTGCTGCACCAGCGGGACCTGCTGTTCCAGCTCAAGGAGGTGGCCAAGCGCATCCACGTGGCGGCCAACACCCTGGAGGACATGGCCATCAAGGTGATGTAGCGGAGAACCTCCAGCGCAGCCACTTGAACCCCTCGGCCACCAGGAAGATCGGCAGCGCCATCGCCAGGATCAGCAGCCAGTGGTGCCAGCCCAGCGGCACCGTGTGCAGGGCCTGCTGCAGCACCGGCAGGTAGACGGCACAAACCTGCAGGCCCACCGTCACCAGCCAGGCCAGGATCACCCAGGGGTTGCTGAAGAATCCGATCACCGGCATGGGATCGCGCAGGGTGCGGAAATTGAAGACGTTCATCTTCTCCAGCAGGATGATTCCGGTGAAGGCCACGGTCTGCGCCAGGGCCACGGCGTTCTCTCCACCCTGCTGCAGGTAGTGGTGGAACAGCCACAGGGTGCCGCCGCCGATGTAGCCACCGAGCAGCAGGATCCCGAGAACGCCGGACCGGCTCAGGATCGGTTCGCGCACCTCGCGGGGCGGGCGTTCCATCACCCCCTGTTCCGCCGGCTCCAGGCCCAGCGCCACCGCGGTCATGCCGTCCGTGACCAGATTCATCCAGAGGATCTGCACCGGCAGCAGGATCAGCGGCCCGCCCAGCAGCAGGTTCACCGCGATGGCCAGCACTTCGCCGGTGTTGGAGGAGAGCAGGTAGCGGACGAACTTCTGGATGTTGTCCTGCTGGCGCCGCCCCTCCTCGATGGCACCGACGATGGAGGCGAAGTTGTCGTCGGTGAGAATCATGTCCGCCGCCTCCCTGGCCACGTCGGTGCCCCGCAGCCCCATGGCGATGCCCACGTCCGCCTTCTTCAGGGCGGGTGCGTCGTTGATGCCGTCTCCGGTCATGGCCACCACCTCGCCCGATCCCTGCAACAGGGTGACGATGCGCAGCTTGTCCGAAGGGGTGGTACGGGCGAACAGTACCGGCTGGCGCAGGAGGGCACGCAGTTCGTCGTCCGACAGCTCATGCAGCTCCCGGCCGGTGACCGCGCGCTCCACCTCCATGCCGATGCGGCGGGCGATGGCCAGGGCGGTGGCGGGGGCGTCACCCGTGATCAGGAGGGGTCGGATCCCGGCCCGCCGGGCCTTGGCCACTGCCGCCGGCACCTCCGGACGGGGCGGGTCGAGGATGCCCACCAGGCCCAGCAGGGTGAGATCGCGCTCCACCGTCTCTGCTTCCAGTGGGAGCTCATCGGCCAGCCGTCGCCGGGCCAGCGCCAGGGTGCGCAGACCCTCCTCCGCCAGTTTCCGGTAGCCAGCGAGAAACTCGAGCCGTTCCGCTTCCGTGAGAGGACGCTCCCTGCCCTCCACCAGGATGGTGCTGCAGCGCTCCAGGATCACCTCGGGCGCCCCCTTGACCCGGGCGACCAGCCCCTCCGGGGTCCGTTCCACCAGGGTCATGCGTTTGCGCAGGGAGCTGAAGGAGAACTCGGTCACCACCTTTCGGTCCGGCGGCAATTCCAGTCCCGCCTTGCGCGCCGCCACCACCAGGGCCGCTTCCGTGGGATCCCCCAGGGGACGCCATTGCCCTTGCTCCTGCACCAGCCGGGCGTGGTTGCAGTGGAGTCCGGTCTGCAACAGGGCGAGCAGGTCCGGGTGACGGCGGGGGGCGAGACGGTGGCCCTCCCGCTCGAAGTGCCCCCGGGGTTCGTAGCCGCTGCCGGTGACCTGAACGAAGCCGTCGGCAAGCCAAATGCGCTGCACCGTCATCTCGTTTTGGGTCAGGGTGCCGGTCTTGTCGGTACAGATGACAGTGGCGGCGCCCAGGGTCTCGGCCGCCTGCAGCCTGCGCAAGAGCGCGCGGCGCCGCGCCATGGCCCGGACGCCCAGTGCCAGGGTGATGGTCACCACCGCTGGCAACCCCTCCGGTACCACCGCCACCGCCAGTGAGATGCCGGTCATGAACATCTCCGCCAAGGGTTTGCCCATGAGCCAGCCGGCCAGGGACACCGCCAGCGAAACGATCAATGCCAAGAGACCGAGCTGCCTGCCGAGCACCGCCAGCTTTCGTTGCAAGGGGGTGGCGCCCTCCTGGATGCTCTGGGTGAGATGGGCGATGCGGCCGAAGCGGGTGCGCATGCCGGTGGCCACCACCACACCCCGTCCCCGGCCGCTGGTGATGCTGGTGCCCATCCAGCCCATGGAAGCGCGCTCGGCCAGCGGGGTTTCTGCTGGCGCCGGAGTGGGGCGTTTGTGCACCGGCAGGGATTCCCCGGTGAGCGCCGACTCGTCCGCCTCCAGGTTGAGTGCCTCCAGCAACCTCAGGTCGGCGGGCACCCGGTCTCCGGCCTCCACCAGCACCAGGTCGCCGGGCACCAGGGTGCTGGCCGCTATCCGCAGTTCACGGCCACCCCGAACCACCTGGCATTTGGGGGAGAGCAGCTTCCGCAGGGCGGCCAGGGCCTTTTCCGCCTTCCATTCCTGGAGGAAACCGAGCAGACCATTGAGAACCACGATGGCCAGGATGGTGATGGCATCTGTGGTCTCGCCGATGACCAGGGAGACGGCTGCCGCCAGCAACAGAATGACGATGAGCAGGTCGGCGAACTGGCGCGCCAGCACCTGATGCCAGCGTTCACGCTGCGTCGCCTGGAGCTGATTGGGGCCGAACCGGCGCAACCGGCGGGCCGCCTCGCTCTCCGTCAAACCCTTTTCAGGATCGGTCCCCAGGCGGCGAATCACCTCCCGCACCGGCAGCGCGTGCCAGTCGTCGGTTGCCTCCTTGTCAGGAAAGGGAGAGGTCATCCACGGCTAGCCGGCTTCAGGCATAGAGCCCCTCCCGGCGCAGCATGGCGAAGGTTCCCTTCTTCACCGCGTCGTTGAACAGTGCCCAAACAAAGGAATAGGCCCAGATCAGCAGGGCGTATTTCCAGCCGATGGGTTCCACCCACCAGCCGTAGACCACGATCAGGGTGCCCAGCACCGCGCTCCAGAAACTGGCGTGGAGCAGGATGGCGGAGGGGTGAGGGGGCTTCCAGGCCCAGTCCTCGGTGCGGGTAAGGAAGATGGTGAGATGTCCCGCCACGATGAGCTTGCAGAAGATGATGGACTGGATCACCGGTTCCGGCAGCTTCATCTCCTCGGTGATGTAGAAGAGCAGGAAGGAGCTGATCACCCCGGCCACGCCAAGGATGGTGGAGACGACGATGAGCTCCGTCATGTTCCAGCGTACCGGCTCCTTCTGGACCCTGGTATTGTCATAGGCGATGGCCAGGATGGGGATGTCGTTGAGCAGCGCCAGGATGACGATCATGATGGCGGTGATGGGATAGAAATTGAACACCACGATGGAGAGGGTCATGAACAACAGCACGCGGATGGTCTCGGCGATGCGGTAGACCGTATAGGACTTCATCCGCTCGAAGGTGATGCGCGCCTGCTCGATGGCGTGGTTGATCACCGACAGACCGGGTGCGGTGAGGATGATGTCCGCTGCGGCGCGGGCGGCGTCGGTGGCGTTGGATACGGCGAAGCCGCAGTCGGCCTTCTTCAGCGCCGGAGCGTCGTTCACGCCGTCTCCGGTCATGGCCACGATGTGGTTGGCCTTCTGCAGGGAGTCCACCAGGGCGTACTTGTCCTCCGGCACCACCTCGGCGAAGATGTCGATCTCCTCGATCATGCGGATCAGCGCCGATTCGTGCACCTGCACGAACTGCTGCTCCAGCAGGCTGGTGTCGTACAGGCGCTCCAGCTCCTCCATCACCCCGTCCGCGAAGGCGCGCGCCTCCTTCAGGGTGATCTCCGGGTGCAGTCGGTGGTAGACCGCGGTGGCGAGCGCCTGGGCCATCTCGATGAGGTCATGGCCCGACTTGCCGCTGATCTGGTTGGCCCGCAGTGCCCTGGGCTCCAGCCCCAGCATGCTGCCGATCTCGCGGGCGATGGCGATGTTGTCGCCGGTGACCATCTTCACCCGCACGCCGTAGTCCCGCATGTGGCGGATCACCTGGGCGGAATCCTTGCGCGGCGGATCGAACAGGGGAATCAGCCCGACGATCTCCAGCGGCTGGCCGGTCCGTTTCAGCGCCACCGCCAGGGTCCGGTATCCCTTGCTGGCCAGCAGCTCCACGTTGCGCTCGATGGCGATGCGCTCGTTGTCCGGCAGTTCCGCCATCTCCAGGATCACCTGGGGCGCCCCCTTGAACACCTCGAACCGCTCCCCATCCCGTTCCACCGTTGCCCTGGTATGCTTGCGGATGGGATCGAAGGGGATGAATTCCACCTGGCGGTAGCCGGTGAGGTCGAGATCGGGAAAATGCTCGTCCAGGTAGCGGAACAGGGGCTGTTCGATGGGGTCGCGGTTCTCCGGCCGGGAGGCGAGCACCGCATAGAGGAACAGCTCCTGTTGGTCGTGACCGTCCAGGGTAACCGGATCGGCCACGCGCATGCGGTTCTCGGTGAGGGTGCCGGTCTTGTCGGAACAGAAGATGTCCACTCCCGCCAGCTCCTCGATGGCGGTGAGCTTGGAGACGATGGCCTGGCGTCTGGCCAGGTTCAGGGCCCCCACCGCCATGGTCACCGACAGCACCGCCGGCAGCGCCACCGGAATGGCGGCCACCGTGAGCACCATGGCGAATCGAACCAGTTCCAGGAAGTCCTCATGGCGGAACAGGCCCACCATGATAATGAGCGCCACCAGCACCAGGGTCACCAGGATGAGGAAATTGCCGATGCTGATGACCATCTTCTGGAAATGGCTCCGCTCCTCCAGCGAGGCGCGCGCCACCAGGGCCACCACGGTGTGGAAGTTGGTGTTGGCGCCGGTGTTCACCACCACGCCGCGCATCTCCCCCTGTTTGACCACGGTGTTGGCGTAGGCGACGTCCGACTTGCGGCGGGTCACCGGCAGGGACTCTCCGGTGAGGGTGGACTGGTCGGTGGCCAGGTAGTCGCCGTCCAGGAGCTGCACGTCCGCCGGCACCAGGTCGCCGATCTTCAGCTTGACGATGTCCCCCGGTACCAGTTCCCGGGCGGGAATGGTGCGGTACTCACCGTCACGCAGCACCGTAACCTCCAGGGCCATGCGCTGCTTGAGCGCCGCCAGGGCGTTCAGGGCGCGATGCTCCTGGAAGAAGTCCAGCGCCGCATTCACCAGCAGCATGATGGTGATGATGACGAAGTCCTCCCATTTCTGGACGATGGCCGAGAGAATGGCGGCCACCTCGATCATCCAGGGGATGGGGCCCCAGAAACGGCGAAAGATGCGATGCCAGAGCGGTTCCTCCTTCTCCTCGATGGCGTTGGGGCCGTACCGCTGCAGGCGCCGGCGAACCTCCTCCTCGGAAAGGCCGCGCTCGGCATCGCTCTCCAGCTCCGCCAGGGTTTTCTCCACCTGCTGGCGACCGTATTCGTCGGTGGGTTTGTTCATGCCGGCTTTTCCCTCACAGCAGGGGTAGCAGCCCCATGAGGCCGAAGAAGATCAGATAGAAGGCGACAATGTAATTGAGCAGTTTTGGCCAGATCAGAATGGCGATGCCGGCCAACAGCGAGACCAGCGGTGGTCCCGCAACGAAAATGTCCATGCCCATGGTGTAGATCCTCCAGGCGTCGTCGCCTTGTTCAAGTAAGGATGGTTTCGGGATTTTCCAGGTGTTCCGACAGGGTCTGCAGGAAGCGCGCGGCGTCTGCTCCGTAGACCACGCGGTGATCGCAGGTCAGGGTCATCTCCACGGCGCCATCGTGCTCCGCACCCACCGCGAGGATGGCGGCCGCGCCCAGCGGAACGATGGCGTCGAAACGCTGAACCACGGAAAAGGTGCCCAGGTTGGAAAGGAAGAAGGTGGCACCGGTGTAATCCTTCTGCTGCAGCCGGCGCTCCAGGGCAGCCTGCTTGAGCCGTTTCCACTCTTCCTGCAGCTCCTCCATGGTTCGCCTCGCCACATCCCGTACCACCGGCGTCACCAGCCCTTCGGGCAGATCCACCGCGATGCCCAGGTCCACCTGCTCCCGCATGGCCAGCCCCTGGCGGGTATAGGCGGCGTTGAGCCTGGGATGTTCGCTGACGGCGAGCGCGCAGGCGCGGGCCAACGACAGGCTCAAAGAGAAGCCCCGGTCATGAGTGGCCGCTTTCAGTGGCGCCAGTGGCAGACGGGCGCTGACCCGGAAACTGGGCGTATGCAGGGTGGCCGACATTCCACCGGCCACCGCCTTCTGCATGGGGGTGAGCGGTTCCAGTCGCCAGGCAGGCCCGGCGTCGAGATCGGGTTCCGGGGCGTGGAGCAGGGCGGCCACCACCTGGGGGCTGCGGATGGTGCCGTCGGCGCCGGGCGCGATGGTGGCCGGATCCAGGCCCAGCTCCGCGGCCAGGGCGCGGGCGTAGGGGGAGATGCGCGGCCGGCCGGAGCCGGGCTTGCGGGTCTTGTCGTGAAGGCGCGGGGGCAGGGCGGGTTCGCGCAGGGAAGCTGCCGGTTCGGCCGGGGAAGGGGTCTGCCCGGTTGGCGGGGCGGCAGGGGAAGGTGCTTTGGCTTTCTTTTCTGCCGCGGGTTCCCCTTTTGTGACGGCAGGATCCCCGGCCGGGATCGATTCGGGCTTCTCGTCTTCCAGGTAGCCGATCACTGCACCCACCGGCAGCTCGCTGCCCGGCTCCGCCAGGGGACCGGCCAGCACCCCGTCTTCGAAGGCTTCTAGTTCCAGCACCGCCTTGTCCGACTCCACCTCGGCGATGGCCTCTCCCTTCTTCACCGGATCCCCGGGCTGCTTGAGCCAGGAGACCAGTCGCCCGCTCTCCATGGTGTCGGAAAGGGCGGGCATGGTTATAGGCTTGCGGCTCATGGGTTCTCTCCTCCTTCCAGCATCTCCTTTACGGTTTGCACGATGCCGGATACCGTGGGGATGCAGGCAGCCTCGAGATTCCTGTTGTAGGGAATGGGCAGCTCTTCCGCCGCCAGCCGGCGCGGGGGAGCGTCCAGGTCGAAGAAGCATCGTTCCCCCAGGGTGGCCACCACCTCCGCACCGGCGCCGGCGAAGCCACTGTCCTCTTCCACCACCAGCAGGTTGTGGGTGCGCTGGACCGATTCGGCGCAGGTGTCCCAGTCGATGGGACGCAGGCTGCGCAGGTCGATCACCTCCACCTCGATGCCCTGTTCCGCCAGGCGCCCGGCGGCGCGCAGGGAGAGGTCCACCATGCGCGACCAGGCCACCAGGGTCAGATCCGCCCCCTTCCTGCGCACAGCGGCGCGGTGCATGGGCGGGGCCCCTGCAGTGACGTCCAGCGGTCCCTTGCTGAAGTAGAGCAGCTCGTGCTCCAGGAGAACGATGGGCTCGTCGCTGCGGATCGCCTGGCGCAACTGCCACCAGGCATCCTGGGGGGTGGAGGGGACCGCCAACCGCAACCCCGGCACGTTCATGTACATCTGCTCCAGGCGCTGGGAGTGCTGTGCCGCCAGCTGCTTGGCCACACCGCCGGGCATGCGCACCACCAGCGGCATGGGAAACTGGCCGCCCGACATGAAGGGCACCTTGGCGGCCATGTTGACGATGGCATCCAGCGCCAGCAGGGAGAAATTGATGGTCATGATCTCCACCACCGGCCGCATGCCCGCCAGGGCCGCACCCACACCCAGCCCGGTGAAACTTCCTTCCGAGATGGGGGTGTCACGAACACGCCACTCCCCGTACTTGGCATAGAGCCCCTCGGTGACCCGGTAGCTGCCGCCATAGAGACCCACATCCTCTCCAAGAACGAAAACGGCGTCGTCCGCCGCCAGCTCCGCATCCAGTGCCCGGTTGAGTGCCTGCCAGTAGAATACTTCCTCGGTCATCAGATGAGCACCTCCATGCCACGGTTGCAGTCCAGCGCTGCCCGGGCATCCTCCATGGTCGGTTCAGGGCTGGCCTGGGCGAAGGCCACCGCCTCTTCCACCTCCTGCGCAACCTGTGCCTCGATCCGCTGCAGGGTGTCTCCCGGAAGATGGCCACCGGCATTCATGGTATCGGTCATGCGGGTGATGCTGTCGGTGCCCGCGGCGGCGATCTGCTCCGCGGTGGGGTAGCCGGGCAGGGTCTCGGCGATGGCCACCGCCACCGGGTCCTCCTTTTCCTTCGCCTGCACCTCCACCTTGGGCCGGTAGGTGCCGGGATCGGCCATGGAGTGGCCGCGGAAACGGTAGGTCTCGAACTCCAGCAGGTAGGGGCCGGTATCCTGGCGGATCTGGTCCAGCGCCATGCGCGTGGCCTGGTGCACCTCGAACACGTCCATGCCGTCCGCCTTGCGCGCCGGAATGCGGTGGGCGCAGGCCCGGCGGTAGACCTCAGTGACGGCGGAATGGCGGTGGATCTCGGTGCCGATCTGGTAATGGTTGTTCTCGCACACGAAGAGTACCGGCAGCTTCCAGAGCGCCGCCATGTTGAGCGACTCATGGAAGGTGCCCTGGTTCACCGCGCCGTCGCCGAAGAAGCAGATCACCGCCTCCGGCAGCTTCCGCATGGCGATGGCGTAACCGATGCCAATGGCCACCGGATAGGTCTCGCCGACGATGGCATAGCCGCCCATGAAACGCCTCTCCCGGTCGAACAGGTGCATGGAACCGCCCATGCCGCGACTGCAGCCGTCCCGCTTGCCGAACAGCTCCGCCATCACCACGCCGGGCGGCATGCCCCGTACCATGGCATGAACGTGCTCCCGGTAGGTGCTCACCACGTAGTCCGAGGGTTCGGCAGCGTGCAGCACACCCACGGCCACCGCCTCCTCGCCGGGATAGAGGTGTAGAAAGCCGCCGATGTTCCCCTTGGTGTACTCCTCCGCCGCCCGCTCCTCGAAGGCGCGGGCAAGGAGCATGTCGTGCAGCATCTGCAATCGGGTTTCCTGGTCCATGAGATTCGTTCTCCTGGTGGTCAGTGAGGATGCGGCCGACGGGCGCCTGCTTCGGGTTCCGGTTCCGGGGGAAAGAGTTCTATGCCGAAATGGTGGGCCAGGGACAGCAGTCCCGGCAGAGTGATGAAGGCGAAGGGAAGGATACTCACCACCACCACGCTCAGTTCGGCCACCATCCGCTTGAGCACCTGGTTGGCGATTTCCACCTCCTCCTCCAGTGCCTCGTGGCGCAGCAAGCGATGGTAGGTCTGGGCGACGAAACGGGCATCCGCGGTGTCCCGCGACAACACCTGTTTGAGCTCTTCCAACAGTGCCACCACCTTTGCCCGAACCTCTTCCGGACGATAGCGCCGATGCCAATGCAGGTTCAGCAGCTGCACCAGCTCCCTGGCTTCCTCCTCCAGTTTCGGCAACCGGGCCAGTCGGGTCATGTTGCTTTCAGCACCTGCTTCTCACGGACACGCAGCTCCGGATCCAGGTCATAGACGAAAGGAGTGCCCGTGGGGATCTCGCACTGCTCGATTTTTTCCGGGGGGATCCCCTCCAGCCGCATGACGATGGCCCGCAGCGAATTGCCATGGGCGGAGATGAGCACGCTGCGCCCCTCGGCCAGGTGGGGCGTCACATGGCTTTCGAAATAGGGAAGGGCGCGCTCAGCGGTCATCTTCAGGCTTTCGCCATTGGGTGGTGCCTCGTCGTAGCTTCGGCGCCAACGATGAACCTGATCAACGCCGAAGTGCTCCCTGGCCCAGTCCTTGTTCAGTCCCTGCAGATCGCCGTAATACCGTTCGTTGAGCTTCTCCGAGAGGTAGACCTTGAGCTCCCGCCGGTCCCCTTCCGTGGGGGTGAAGTGCTCGTACCACTCCCGGCCGGTTTCGTGAATTCGAAGGTACTGGTAACAATGGCGGTTTGCCTTCAGGATCTCGTAGAGAGTGTCCTGGGCCCGGAGCAGGGCAGAGGAAAAAGCCAGGTCGATATGGAAATCCTGCAGCAGCCGTGCCGCCTTTTCCGCTTCGACCATCCCGTTGCGGCTGAGAGAAACATCCACCCAGCCGGTGAAGCGGTTCTGCTGGTTCCAGATCGATTCGCCGTGCCGGATCAATGTCAACTGCCCCATGGTTCCGGCTCCCGGCCCGTTTCCTACCGCTGGTCACCTTCCCCGGGCAGGAAGTCGTCCAGCGCCTCGAACAGCGGCGTCATGTACATGTAGGCAGGCCCGCCATGCATGATCACCGCCATGAAGCCGGCCTCGACGATTTCGTCCCGGGTGGCACCGGCGGCGGCCGCCTGCTCCACGTGGAAGGCGATGCACCATTCGCACTGGGCGGCAACCGCCAGTCCCACGTTGATCAGCTCCTTGGTGCGCAGGTCCAGCGCCTTGCCCGCCTCGGCCTTTTTCAAAAAGGTGAGAAAGGCGCTGGTCTCTTCCGGGTACTCCCTTTCCAGGCGGCGGGTGAGTTCCGCCACCTGTTGCAGTCTCTCCTTCATTCTGCCCATGTTTCCGCCTCGTCGTCGCAGCGTATATCGGATGGGGGGGTCAGTCGGAGACGGTGGTCTCCCGGACTTCATTGGGATCGTGCCGGCCCAGGATCTCGCGGATCTCCGCTTCGGAGGAGGCGGGCACCATCACCTTGACGATCTTCTGCTCCTCGTCGTCATAGATCTTGTCACGATCGATTCCCGTGGCCACGAGATCCTCAACGACGTTTTCGATGGCGGTATCGGAACCATAGTGTGCAGTCAGTACGATGGACATCTTTCATCTCCGGTTGGTTGGTTGGGTGAGGAAAGGAAAGAACAAAATCAATCTACCCCTTTTCAGGATCGGTTTCATTGCGTTTCACCGGCCAGTCGTGCCTCCACTTCCAGCACATGCCGGGTGGTGGCCAGTACGGTGTCCGGGTTGAGACTCATGGAGTCGATGCCGATCTCCACCAGGTACTCCGCCATCTCGGGATAGTCCGAAGGGGCCTGGCCGCAGAGGCCGGAATGGCGGTGGTTGCGCCGCGCCCCTTCCACCGCGAGGCGGATCATCTGTTTCACCCCGGGATCCCGCTCGTCGAAATCGAAGGAGACGATCTCCGAGTCACGGTCCACCCCCAGGGTGAGCTGAGTGAGGTCGTTGGAGCCGATGGAGAAGCCGTCGAAGATGCGGGCGAAGTCGTCGATGAGCACCACGTTGTTGGGGATCTCGCACATCACGTAGATCTCCAGCCCGTTCTCGCCGCGCTTGAGACCATTGCGCTCCATGGCCTCCAGCACGCGTTCCCCCTCCTGCACCCGGCGGCAGAATGGAATCATCAGTTTCACGTTGGTGAGTCCCATCTCGTCCCGCACCCGCTTCATGGCCGCACACTCCAGGGCGAAGCCCTCGGCATAGGCGGGATGGGTGTAACGCGCCGCGCCGCGGAAGCCGATCATGGGATTGTCCTCGTGGGGCTCGAAATCGGCCCCGCCCAGCAGGCTGGCATACTCGTTGCTCTTGAAGTCCGACATGCGCACCACCACCGGCTTGGGCCAGAAGGCGGCGGCGATGGTGCCCACCCCCTCGGAGAGTTTGCGCACGAAGTAGTCGGCGCCATCCTCGTAGCCGGTGATGAGCGTCTCCAGGTCCCGGCGTACCCGGGCGTCCAGCACCCTTTCCGGGTGCAGCAGCGCCATGGGATGTGCCTTGATGTACTCGTTGATGATGAACTCCAGCCGCGCCAGCCCCACGCCGTCGTTGGGCAGGAAGGAGGTGGCGAAGGCCAGATCGGGGTTTCCCAGGTTGATCATGATCCTGGTCCTGGGGCGGGGCAGGTCCGACAGATCGGTCTCGATCACCTCCCATTCCAGCTTGCCCCGGTAGACGCGGCCCTCGTCGCCACCGGCACAGGAGACGGTGACCACCTCGCCGTTGGGAATGGTCTCGGTGGCATTGTCGCAACCCACCACGGCGGGGATGCCCAGCTCACGGGCGACGATGGCGGCATGGCAGGTGCGCCCCCCCCGGTTGGTGACGATGGCCGCCGCCTGTTTCATCACCGGTTCCCAGTCCGGTGTGGTGGTGTCCGCCACCAGCACCTCGCCGGGAACGAACTCCTTGAGGTGGGCCACGTCGCGGATGTAACGGGCGTGGCCGGCGGCAATCTTGGTGCCGATGGCGTAGCCCCGCGCCAGCACCTCACCCTCCTGCTTCAGGTGGTACTGCTGGAGAATGTGGCCTTTCTTCTGCGACTCCACCGTCTCGGGCCGGGCCTGCACCATGTAGAGCCTGCCGTCGATACCATCCTTGGCCCATTCCATGTCCATGGGCTTGTCGTGGCCGGCCTTCTCGCTGTAATGCCGTTCCACCTTGATGGCGTAGTCGGCCAGGGTGAGCACGTCCTCGTCATCGATGCAGAATCGCAGCCGGTCGGCCTCCGGCACCGGCACGTTGCGCGTCATCTCCCGACTGCCGCCGGTGGCATAGATCATCTTGATCTTCTTGCTGCCCAGATGGCGGCGCAGCACCGCACGGTGCCCCTCCAGGAAGGTGGGCTTGTGGACGTAGAATTCGTCCGGCTCCACCGCGCCCTGGACCACGTTCTCCCCCAGCCCGTAGGCGCCGGTGATGAAGACGACGTCGCGGAAGCCGGTTTCGGTGTCCAGGGAGAACATCACGCCACTGGCGGCCAGATCGGAGCGCACCATCTTCATGATGCCGATGGATAGGGCCACCTGGAAATGGTCGAAGCCGTTGTCGATGCGGTAGTGGATGGCGCGGTCGGTGAAGAGAGAGGCGAAACAGCGCCGGCAGGCGTCGATGAGGTGTTCGTCGCCGCGGATGTTGAGATAGGTCTCCTGCTGTCCGGCGAAGCTGGCGGTGGGAAGGTCCTCGGCGGTGGCGGAGGAACGCACCGCCACGCTCAGCTCTTCACCATATTCCTCCTGCAGCTGGTGGTAAGCGATCAGGATCTCTTCGCGAATCTCGCCGGGAAGCGGTGCGCCATAGATCAGGGCGCGGGCCTTTGCGCCGCGGCGGGCCAGATCTTCCACGTCATCGGGGTCCAGCCCCTCCAGGGTCTCCCTGAGCTTTTCCCAGGCCCCCGCCTGGTTCAGTGTCTCCCGGTAGGCTTCCGCGGTCACCGCGAATCCGTTGGGGACCAACACTCCCTTGGGGGTCAGCTCCCGGTACATCTCCCCGAGGGAGGCATTCTTGCCCCCCACCAGGGAAACATCCTCGATGGAAAGCTCTTCGAACCAGCGGACGAATCGGGCCATGCAATACTCCTCCTGTGACGGCTGTCCATGAGATCAACGGATCCCCATACAGATTCTCAAAGATGGCACCTCCGGGAGAAATTGCAACCGCCGATTCGCGCCATGTCAGATAGATGACACCCGGGTAGCGGGCCGGGGACCATAAAGGAAGGGGGAGCTTCAGGAAGTTCCTTCCGTTGGCTTGCGGCGCTTCAGGGTACGTTGTGTGGCGACCCGGTAGAGACTCTCCACCACCAGGCTGGCGAGAAAGGTGATCCAGGTGGCATGGAAGGCCATGCGTGCGGTCTGCCACTGGTAGTGGAGCAGCACGCCGAAGATGGTCATCACCGACACCAGGGCCAGCAGCAGGAAAGGGCGGCTGCCCCCATACCGGTCCACCAGCCGGTAGTGGGACCAGATGACGAACAGGTAGATCACCATGAAGACGGCGCTGGTGATGGAGGCGATGCCGTTGATATTGAACAGCAGGGCGAACACCAGGCCCAGCAGGGAGGTGATATAGAGCCCTTCCGGGGCGCTGAACCAGACCTTGCGCTCGAACACCCGGGGAAGTTCGCCCTCCCTGGCCAGGGCGTAGGCGATGTTGGCGCCTCCGTAGAGGGTGGCGTTCATGGCCGAGGCGATGGAGAAAAGGGCGCCAACGGAAACCAGCAGGTAGCCGAAGTGTCCCAGGAAGGGGCGGGAAGCCTCGGCCAGGGCGAAGTCGCTCGCCTTGCGCAGCTCATCCAGCGGCAGGTTGCCCACCGCCACGATGGCCACCAGCACGTAGATAATGGTGACGATGGCGATGCTCAGGTAGATGGCCCGGGGGACGTTGCGATGAGGGTCCCGGATGTTCTCCGAGGCGTTGGTGATCAAGCCGAATCCCATGTAGGAAAGAAAGAAGACCGCGGTGGCGTCCAGCAGCCTGGGGCCCTGGTGGGCGTCGAACACAGGGCGGATCCATTCCGGTTTCACGCTCCAGATTCCCAGCACCACGAAAACCCCAAGTACCGCGATCTTCACCAGCACGATAAGGAACTCGGCGCGTCCCACCGTCTTGGAGCCGAAGAAGTTGAGGGCGGTGAACAGGGTGATCAGCCCGGTTTCCACCAGTCCGGTAAGCAGGGGCGATGCGCCCAGTTCGAACAGAGGCAGGAAATAACCGGTGAAGCCCTTGGCGAACAGGGCGATGGAGACCACGTAGGTGAGCCAGGTGAGGATGCTCAGGGCGCCGGTGACGGTGCCGTCACCCATGCCCCGCAGGATGAACTCCATGGGACCAGCGTTGGAGATGATGCGGGCGCCCAGGTGGGCGTAGGAATAGGCCACCAGAAAGGCGAGCAGGCCGGAAAACACGAACACCAGGGGCAGGTTGTGACCGGCGATCTCCGCGCCCAGTCCGAAGATGGAGAAGATGCTGGCGCCGATCATGCTGCCCACGGCCAGTGCCACCGCTTCCCAGAGCCCCATCTTGTCGCGTTCCTGTTTCATGTTTCGATCGATGGGTTGGGAAGGAAGACCACGCGGTAGTAACCAGCACCTCCACCCACATTCACCCCGCCTCCTGCCATCTTCATGTAGGTGCGTTTGCCACTCTTGCGGTCCACTGCCACGCCGGCGCCAAAGCTGGTGGTGATCATGAAGGACATCTTGCGGGTGTTGAATACCGCGTAGCCGGCCGCCTTTTCATAGGCTTCCCTGGCGCCCGGATTCCTGCCGAACAGCCGCTGCAGGGTAGCTGAGGCCATCTGGTCGATCTCCTTGCGGATATCGGCAGGTGACTTTTCTTTGGTTACCGCCCCCTTGGCGTCGTTCACCATTTCACCAGCGGCATCCACCGTGTCCTCCGCCATCTTCTTGGTCTTGTCCCAGAGGCCAGCGGAAGCATATTGAGCTGCCGACAGCGCGAGCGCCAGGGAAATGGTCATGCCCCGAGGTTTGTGCATCGTTTGACTCTCCATGCAAATGGATTGGAAAGGGTGGAAACCCGGGGAGTGTATAGCATGGCTGCCCGTAAGGTAACTAAATCAGGGGAAGTCGATGGTTAGCCGATTTCCCCCAGCCAGGGAAACACTTTCAGCAGGAAGAGCAGACTGAGCCCTGCCACCGACCAGCTTTGGCGGGATGAGAACTTCCGTTCCCGTATCTCTTCCAGAGACTGGCTGCTTACAGTAGGAGAGATAGCCGGCTACAAGGGGTAGCACGCAGGGCGACAGCCTGGGTCTTGGGTAACTCTTCAAGGGACAGTGGCGCAGCATTCACGGACTGTGCCGGGAGCAGGAACAGGGTCAGCAACAGAATGATCGGTTTTCGAAAGTCCATGAGGGTTCCTTTGCCCTATCTCACCAATACCGTGATCTTGCGCGACATCAGGGGCGGATCGGTTGGCTCATGATCTTCGTCCCCCAGGATCAGCTGCAGGGTGTGTCTGCCCGGAGGCAGGCTCAGCACCGTTTCCGTTTCCCCATTGTCGAAATGGAGGCAATGTGCGTTGCGCGGCAGCGGCTCCTCCAGGTTTGGAGTGCCTGGGTAATCCACCAGCAGGTGATGGTGCCCCGCCGTGTGGCGCCTTTTGTCCTTGGTGCCAGCAGGCACTATTCCATAGCCCTCTATTCCAAATTCGACCCGGTAGGGTACCTGGATCACCTGACCATCCCGCAGGTTCTTGAAATAGACCCTGGCATCCTCGCCAGGAGAATGGGCCAGACCGGTGGCGGCGGTCAACGATGCCAGCCAGAGAACAGAAAACAAGCTTTTCTTCATGAATCACTCCTCGACAAAAAAGGGGGCTCCTAAGAGCCCCGAAAGTTTCCAGAAGGAGGATTGGCCAATTTGTTCAAGAGGCAGGTTCCCACCCGTCTACGCGAGGGGGATGCGTTACGGAATGGCGTCCTGCGATTCTTGTCGGCCTATTTTTGTTTTTGCAATTCCACCATCTGTTTCAGCAGGGCTTCGATATTGGCCATGTGCTGCTCCATGGCGAGCATGTGCTTCTGCATCCTCTCCTGCTTCTGTTTCATCATTTCCGGGCTCATCATTCCCATGCCGCCCCCATGCATCATTCCACCCTTCATCTGACCTTGCTGCATGGGCATCTGGCCACCTTGCATCATCTGGCCCGATTTCATGGGCATGCTGCCGGAATGCTGACTCGTATCGGCCATGACGGGAAAGGATATGATGGCCGCCAGGGCGGAGGTGGCGAGTATTTTCGTTATCTTCATTCGGTATTCTCCTGATCGTTCTATATGTTATTGAGCCGGTTGTCCGGAATGCATCGGCATCTGGCCGTGGTTCATGGGTATTTGGCCCCGATGCATGGGCACCTGGCCGTTGTTCATCTGGTTCCCCTGCATCATCTGTCCCCGGGGCATGGCGGGTATTTGGCCTGTACCTCCCTGGACCGGCTTCATCGGCATCCGGCCGGGTTGCATGGGCATCTGTCCCTGGCCGCCAGACATCGTTTGCCCCGATTGCATGGGCATTCCGCTGTTGGGGGACTCGTGGGCCGTGGCACTGAGGCTCGTGGCCGCAAGCAGGGCTATGCCCAATAATGTTTGCTTTCTCATTAGCGTGCGGTCTCCTGAGCACATGATGGCGGGTTGTCGTGTCGGGACACGGCAACCCGCAGGGATGGACGATCAGTAGATTCCGTACCCTTCAGGGTCCTGATCGTGCAATGCGTTGCGCGCATCAACGCGCTCGGGCTGGGCATTGGGATTGGGAGTCACTTCCTCCGGATTGGCCAGATGGCTGCCATAGAGGTCTCCTTCTCCCTTTTGTGGGTCACCACCACGCTTGCCTTTGCTGTGGTCGATGAGCATGGATCCATAGAGATCCTGATTGCCGGCGAAGTGTTCGTCGTGCGCCCAGGCGGCGGTGCCAGTTGCAAGCAGCGCGATGGTTGCGACGGTGATGATCTTCTTCATGGTACTTCTCCTGTCTTCCGTTGCTGAGGTTGATGGATCGAGCCAATCATGTGGCTTGCCAAGGAAGCTGCAGGAGTCGTGCCAGTTTTCAAAAAAGATCATTGTCCTTATATTTCAGTTGGTTAGATATCGCAGGATGGTTTCAGGCGGTGCCTCACAGACATGAAAAGATATACGAATCGTTCAATCATTCGAGGATTGATCGAACCCGTATTTGCGAATGCGCCGCTCCAGCGCGGGCCGAGAGATACCCAGGATCTCGCAGGTCTTGCCCTTGTGCCAGCGGGTGTACTCCAGGATCTTCTTCACGTGGCGGCGTTCGATCTCTTCCAGGGACACCAGTTCAGGCTTTTCTTCCAAGTCTCCTGAAGCCGTGCCCACTCCACCGGTACGAGCTTCGGCCTGACCGGCCACAGCAGAACTTTCGATTCCAAGCAGGTCCGGGGTGATGGTGTCTCCCCGGCAAAGGACAGCAGCGCGGGTGAGAACATTCTCCAGCTCGCGTACGTTTCCGGGCCAGTCGTAGCCGTTCATCACCCGCCAGGCCGCTTCCGAGATCTTCCTCACCCGGGTGTGAAGCCGCTGGTTGATCCGCTGCAACAGGTGCTCGATGAGCAGGGGCAGATCCTCCATACGCTCCCGCAAAGGGGGCAGGGTGATGTTGACTACGTTGAGCCGGTAGTAGAGATCCTCGCGGAAACGGCCTTCCTGAACCATGGCCTCCAGGTCACGGTTGGTGGCGGCCACGATGCGTGCCTGGGTATGCAGGACCTCGGTTCCTCCCACCCGCTCGAAGGTGCCTTCCTGCAGCACCCGCAGCAGCTTTGCCTGCAGCCCCAGCGGCAGCTCACCCAGTTCGTCGAGAAACAGGGTGCCATCGGCCGCCAGCTCGAATTTGCCCAGCTTGCGCCGGTCGGCCCCGGTGAAGGCTCCCTTCTCGTGACCAAACAGTTCGCTCTCCAGCAGGTTCTCCACGATGGCTGAACAGTTCACCGGCAAAAACAGGCCGTTGCGCTCCGAATGATGATGAATGGCGCGCGCCACCACCTCCTTGCCGGTGCCGCTCTCGCCAGTGATGAGCACGCTGGCATCACTGGCGGCCACGCTGCCGATGGTCTTCAACAGGCGAGTGATTTGCGGGCTGCGCCCCACGATGCGGTCCAGGGTGACCACCTCCTCGGCCGCGCTGTGGATAGCGTGCACCTTGCGGGAAAGACGATGACTCTGAAGCGCGTTCTCCAGGGTGGTGTCGAGTTCCAGCTCGTCCATGGGCTTGCGAACGAAGTCATAAGCGCCGGCCTTCATCGCTTCGATGACCAGTGTGTTGTCGGAAATGCCGGTGACCATGATCACCGGGGGCGCCTCTTTCTCACCCCGTATTTCCTTCAAAAGGTCCATGCCATAACCATCGGGAAGCTGCTGGTCCAGCAACACGGCGTCTGGAGTGAATTGGTCGAGCAGGTCGCGCGCCTGCGCCAGATCCCGGGCCACCTGTGGTCTGTGCCCCAGGTCTTCCAGATGCATGGAGAGCAGGCGGGAAAAGACCTCGTCGTCTTCCACTATGAGAATGTCGGCCATGGCATGGACTCCTGGTCCGGGTCGGGCGGAATGGTATATTGGATCCTTCTGTTCATGGGGCTTCGGCTTCTCCGGAGCAGGTCCGCATGTCGATCCAGGATCTCATTCGACACCAGAAACCACTCACCGTTTCCCTGATCAGCTTCCTCTCGATGCTGGTGATCGTCGTCATCATCGGTCTCGCCGGGGGCAATCACATTGTCCAGTACCTTCAGGCGCAGCTGATGAATCATGGCCTGGGGCACAACGAGGAGGTGCTCGATGGCGTCGCGCCTTTGCTGCTGAAGGGGCTTCAGGATAGCCGGCCGCGGGACCGGATCGTGGCCGATTTTCAGTCTTTCGCGGAGCATGCTCAACCTTTCGGGGTACGGCTGTTCCTCATCGACCGGCGTAGCGAACAGGTGATGGCCGACAGCGAGGCGCCGGAGCAGGTTCCCTTTCCGGTGGAGGATCTGTTGGGAACGCCGGCCCGCAAGCCCGACGGCACGCCGATCGCGGATCTGAGCCATTGGCAGGGACCTGCCTGGCGGGTCACGCCGAACGGCGCCATCGAGCTGATTTCACTGCGTCATGTCGACAGCGGCGGGGCGCAGTGGATGCTGGGCGTGAGCAGCGACCTCAGTGAACTGCTCAGTTTCATGGACGCGCTCCACCTGCATTTGGACACTGTACTGCTCATCACCTATGGCCTCATCGGCCTGCTGGGATTCGGGGTGCTGCGCTGGGTGGGGCGTCGTTACGAATCCAGCCTGGAGGAACAGGTGATCCAGCGCACCGACGAACTGGAAGCGGTGCACCAGAAGCTGTTGGAACAGGCGCGCCTGGCCACCATCGGCCAGACCGCCTCGGTGCTTGCCCACGAGATGCGCAACCCGCTGGCCTCCATGAAACTGGCATTGTCGGGAATCCGCCGCAGCGAAAACCCGTCGGAACGGGAGCGCCAGCGGTTGGAGCTGGTGTTGGGAGAGGTGGACCGGCTGGAAGCCCTGCTCTCCGACACCCTGGAATATGTGAGGCCGGTACAAAAGGACGAGGAGCCCATCTTCCTGGACCACCTTCTCGACCAGGTGCTGGAGCTGGAACATCCTTTGCTTGCGGAGCAGGGCATCGAGATTCGGCGGCAGCGGTGTGAATCCTGTCCCCCCCTGCGCCTGGACAGCTGCAAGATGCAGCAGGCGTTGCTGAATCTGGTGCGCAATGCCCGGGAGGCCACCCCTCCCGGTGGGCGGATGGAGGTCTCGCTCCAGCAGCAGGAGGAGATGCTGCGACTGCGTATCCACAACCAGGGAGAGCCGTTGCCGCCGGACGTGGTTGCCCATGCATTCGACTTCTTTTTCACCACCAAGGCCCGGGGAACGGGTCTGGGTCTGGGGCTGGTGAAACGGGTGGTGGAGGAACATGGCGGCCGCGTGGAACTGCGCAGCGAAGAGGAAGGGGTGACGGTGGAGATCAGGTTGCCGGCAGGGGAAGCCGCCGATAGTTCTGGGCGCTCTTGATGCACTGCCGGGCGCACCGTATGATCCGGGCCATGCCTTCCCGATTCCTCAAGTGGCTGGTCATCCTGTTGGCGCTGGCAAGCGTTCTAACTCCTATGGCCTTGGTCGCCGGCAGCCTTTCTGACACCGTTCCGGCCGAGGAGGTTGATGATCTGCCGGGGGAGAGGTTCTACGCGGAAGAGGAGTGCGGTGGATGTTGTGATTGTTGCGATACAGTCACCTGCATGGGTTTCGAGGCCTGCTGTGGCGCCCATTGCGCCTCTCCTGCTTTGACCGCGCCGGGGATCGTTCTTCGGTCTCCTTTGTACCAGTTGCTCGCCTTCACAAAATTCCCCGGTTCTTCGACGGAAACCCAGAGGATCCAACCCATCTACCGGCCACCCTGGCTCTGACTCCTCCCGAAGGTTCCTTGCTGGTCGTGCCATTCGCCAGATCGTGCACGGCACTCCAGCTCTTCATTGCCGGTACCAGCCGGCCTCCTCACGTGTTTCGGATCCCTAGGGAACCCCTGATAAAAGCCATCCTTGGCTTTATCAGGGCGCGCTACGCCGCAAACGCGGTTTGCGGCTTGCTACAAAATCAATCGCTTACAGCGATCGATTTTGCCGGCACATCCTTGTGCCGGAGGAAGGCCCGAATTTTTCAGGCCTTCTCAAGAAACCGGGGGCGCTTCACCATGACCAGAATTCAGAGAGAAACGACCATGAAGAAAATCCTTGTCCTTGCACTGCTGATCCCTCTCTTCCTGGCGGGCTGTTCCAAGTCGTCCCAGGAGCCGGAAGAGTCGAAGAACGGGCAGGCCGCCACCCCGTCGTCACCACCCGTTGCCAGTGTGCCGCGGTGGTACACGGAGGAGCAGGTAAAACGGGGATATCCGTTGTTCCAGCAGCACTGCGCAGAGTGTCACAAGCCGGATGCTTCCGGGGACCCCAACTGGAAACAGGTCGATGCCGAAGGCAAGCTTCCCCCGCCGCCGCTCAATGGCACGGCGCACGCCTGGCATCATCCCCTGCCGCTTCTGCGACGTATCGTGCGGGAAGGTGGCATTCCCATGGGGGGTTCCATGCCTCCCTTCAAGGACAAACTCGATTCCAAACAGATCGACGACATTCTGGCCTGGGTCCAGTCCCACTGGTCTGATCAGATCTATGCCACCTGGAACAAAATCAACCAACGCAAAAAGCCCTGACGAAGGAGAAAGAGACCATGTATCACTTTACCGCGCGTGTTTCCGGCACCCTCGACGAGGTGCAACGGCGGGTCATCGAGGCGCTCAAGGAAGAGGGATTCGGTGTGCTCACCGAAATCGATATCCAGGCCACCATGAAAAAGAAGCTGGATGTGGACTATCCACCGTACCGCATCCTGGGCGCATGCAACCCCAATTTCGCCAATCAGGCGCTGCAGGCAGAACCGGAAGTGGGAGTGCTGCTTCCCTGCAACGTGGTGGTGCGGGAAGAGGGGGAGGGAGATCTTCTGGTGACCTTCATGGACCCCGAAGCGGTGCTTAACCTGGTGGAACGACCGGAGGTAAAGACCCTGGCGGCGGAGGTGAAAGCTCGGCTGATGCGGGTCAAAGCGGCACTGGAAAGGTGAAGCCGCCCCATAGTGCCACCGACAACACAGTTGTCGCTACCAAGTAAGGCCAGCTGATTTGCCGTCCAGAATGAATAAAAACAGGTTGCATACCGTATCGCGAATCATTATCATTTCTACAACAGTTTTCCCTCTTGGTAGAGACGATCATGAAGACCCTGCTTTCAGGCCTGTTGCTTTTACTGGCTCACTCCGTCGTGTTGGCGTCGGAACCGCTACAACAATTCCAGCAACTGGTGGATTATGTTGGGGTGGACTACCAGGATGCGGTGCGCGACGGCCGGGTCCTGAATCAGACCGAATATGAGGAGATGCTCGATTTCTCCGGCGCCCTGGTGGATCTGGCCTTGCAGTTGCCCGAGGCCCCCGAGCGAGAAGCACTGGTGGAGAGGGCCCGCAGGATGCAGATGCTGGTCAGGGAGAAGGCGGATTCCGCCCGGGTTTCGGCCCTGGCCGGGGAGATGCGACAGCAGCTCATTGCCGCCTATGGTCTCGAGGTGGTGCCTGCCCAGGCGCCGGATCTGGCCAGGGGAAAGGCGCTCTACGCAGAACAATGTGTGGCCTGCCACGGCGCAGGCGGGAAGGGGGATGGACCACTGGCAGCGAAACTCGATCCCCGCCCCACGGACTTCACCGATCTCGAGCGCTACCGCGAGCGTACTCTCTACGGGCTTTACAACACCATCACCCAGGGGGTTTCGGGAACCGCCATGCGCTCTTTCGCCAGCCTGCCGGAAAAGGACCGCTGGGCACTGGCATTCTATGTGGGACAGTTGGCACCCGCCACCCATGGACTGGCCGGCAAGATGGCCCCCGGGAGCGACGTCAGCCTGGATGCACGGGAACTCACCACATTGACACCCGCAGAGGTGGAATCCAGTAAAGGCCAGGCGGGTGCCCAGGTCATGGCCTGGTTGCGCATGCATCCGGATGCGGTGCTGGGAAACACCGGGACGGGTGGCCTGGAATTGGCCGCGCAAAAACTGGAGCAGAGTCTGGCCGCCTACCGGCAGGGCAACCGCAAGGCGGCTCACGACCTGGCGGTGAGCGCCTACCTGGACGGCTTCGAGCCCCTCGAGGGCAACCTGGATGCCGTCGACGGCGGTCTGCGGCGCGGCATCGAAGAGGCTATGACCCGGTATCGGAGCCTGATCAAGCAAAATGTGCCGTCGGCTGAACTGACCCGCCAGGCCGCGCAGGTGAAAGAGCTGCTGGATCGAGCCGGACAGGCCCTTTCCAGTAACGGTCTCTCTCCCGCCACCGCCTTCAGCGGTGCGCTGGTGATTCTGCTGCGGGAAGGTCTGGAAGCGATCCTGGTACTCGCCGCTCTGGCCGCCTTCCTGATCAAGACGGGACGACGCGATGGACTGCGTTATCTCTATCTGGGCACTGGCGGAGCGCTGGTTCTCGGGTTCACCACTTGGCTCATCTCTGAGAAGGTGGTGGCCATCGGTGGCGCCGGCCGTGAACTCACCGAAGGTTTCGCCGCGCTGTTTGCCGCGCTCATGCTCTTCTATGTGGGCTTCTGGCTGCACAGCAAGACCAGCGCGGCGCAGTGGAAACGGTACATCCAGGGCAGCGTGCAGAAGGCGCTGGGGCAGGGCACGCTCTGGGGCCTGGCGGGACTGGCCTTCATCGCCGTCTACCGCGAGATCTTCGAGACCGTGCTCTTCTATCAGGCGCTCTGGATGCAGGCTGGCACACAAGGGCAGGGCATGATCCTCACCGGTTTCCTGGTGGCGACCGCGGTGCTCGCGGTGCTGGGCTGGCTCATCCTGCGCTACAGTACCCGCCTGCCGCTGCGACAGTTCTTTTCGGTGACCACCATCTTCATGTTCGTGCTGGCGGCGGTCTTCGCCGGCAAGGGGATCGCCGCGCTGCAGGAGGCCGGGAAGCTGCCGGTGAATCTGGTGGACTTTCCACGCATCGAGCTGCTGGGAATCTACCCCAACCTGGAAGGACTGAGCGTGCAGCTGGTCATGGTGATCCTGGCGGCACTGGTGCTGTGGAAAGGTACCCGAAAGCCGCCACAGATGCCTCCGGAGGGCACGGGAGCATGAAATCGGGAAAGCAGGCGGCTCGGGAAGGAGCTTGACCTGGAGCCCGCTCCAGCGATTATCCTGCGGGTAAAGCGCCTGCATTGCGATCACCCTCATGAAAGCAACACGGGAATCCCTGGCGGGGGAGTCCGGAATCACCTGGCTGACCCTGTTCACCACCACGGGCACGCTGGTCTGTTGTGCCCTGCCGATCCTGCTGGTGACCCTGGGGCTGGGAGCAGCGGTGGCATCGCTCACCAGCAGCTTCCCCTTCCTCGTCACTCTCAGCCAGCACAAGAGCTGGGTTTTCGCCTTCTCCGGCCTGATGCTGGCGTTGTCGGGCTGGTTGCTCTACCGGCCGGGCAGGCACTGCCCCACTGATCCCCGGTTGGGAGAGCTGTGCAGCCGTAGCCAGCGCTGGAACCGGCGCATCTACTGGGTTTCGGTGGCCATCTGGGGGGTTGGCTTCACCGCCGCCTACTTGGCGCTGCCCATCCGCATCTGGCTGGAGTCCTGAACGGGTCGGGCATAGAGATCCTCTCGCCGCAGCGGCAGGGGACGTCGGTTGCCCCGGATACCGGCCACTACCTGATGCACGGCGATTCCACCCTTGTCGAAGTTGAGCGCACAGGCGGCCATGTAGAGGCGCCAGAGGCGGTAGGTCTTCTCGCTGCTCACCGCAATGGCCTCATCCCGCCGGGCTTCCAGGTTCCGCACCCAGTGGCGCAGGGTGAGGGCGTAATGGGGCCGAAGGTTCTCCACGTCCATGGGTTCGAAACCGGCATCCTCCATGGCCGCCAGCACCGTGCTGATGCGGGCCAGTTCGCCGTCGGGAAAGATGTAGTGGTTGATGAACCGGGTGGCGGGGGTGCGTCTCCAGTCCTGTTCGCTGGTGATACCGTGGTTGACGAAGATGCCTTCGGGTTTCAGCAACCGCCGCACGGTGCCGAAATAGGTGGGAAAGTTCTTGATGCCCACATGCTCGAACATGCCCACGCTGACTATGCGATCATATAACGCCTCCCCGGACAGATCCCGGTAGTCGAGCAGCTCGATGGTGATCCGGTCCTCCAACCCGGCTTCCTTCACCCGTTCCCTGGCCAGCCGGCACTGTTCCTCGCTCAGGGTGATGCCGTGCACCTCAGCTCCATAATGGCGCGCGGCCCAGAGCGCCAGGCCGCCCCAGCCGCAGCCGATATCCAGCAGCTTCTGCCCCGGCTGCAGCCGTAGCTTGCGACACAGATAGTCGAGCTTGTCCCGCTGCGCTTCCGCCAGGGGTTGGTCGTCCGAGGCGAAGTAGGCGCAGGAATAGACCATCTCCGGATCCAGCCAGAGGCGATAAAAGTCGTTGCCCACATCGTAATGATGAGAAATGGTCTCGCGGCTGTTGTTGCGCGACCATTTACCCGGGAACCGCCGGGGCACGGGAATCCGGCTCCTGCTCTTGGGCAGGGACATGGCCAGCCGGGCCAGCTCGAAGCGGCGGCTGGCGGGCAGGGCATCCAGACCCAGGCGCTCTCCCAGATCGAGCAGCGCTTCGAAATCGCCTTCCAGATCCAACCGGCCATCCAGATAGGATTCCACCAGGCGAAAAAGATCCGGGTGCAGCACCAGCTCTCGCACAACGCCAGGCTCATTGACGAGCAGGGTGCAACAGGCGCTGCCGTCGCCAAAGGCCAGGCTTCCGTCCCATAGTCGCACCGAGATCTCCCGCTCATGGCCCGTAAGCAGCTCCCTGGCGATGCGGGCGATCACAGCCTGGGAGCTGGTCTTTCTGCCCAGGTCGTGGCGATTTTTCCCGGGATTGGCCGGCTGCAGTGTCTGGCTCGTCTGGCTCATCGTGCAGTTCCTCCTGCCCATGGAGATAGGGGAAGGCCCTCACGGAATGGAGAGGTTCAATTCAGTATAGAAACTCCTTTCCGGATTACCACCCTCCAGATGGGGGCGGCCGGCCCGGGATAAAAGCGTTGTTGAACGAAACATTCAATAAAAGATCGTTTCGTCGGCAGGAAAGCTTGAACCGCTCCAGAAGCAACCGGAGCCGCTCGGGGTATCCGGTTGTATTTACGGGAAAAACCTGCTTTCGAGAGTGTTGGCACGGGGAATGCAGGAAGGGAGGTATCCCATCGAAGCAGCCGCCCGGCCAGGAGCCCGACCATGGCCCATCCCGTTACCAAAATAGAGCTCGAGGAGCTGGTTGATCCCGTCTGCGGCATGCCGGTCAGCCGGGAGAGCGAATATCACCTTCAGCACGCCGGCGAGACCTTCTATTTCTGCAGCCTGGGTTGCCGGGAGAAATTCCGGCAACGTCCCGCCCAATATTTTCCGACCGCCGGCCAGGCCTGGAGAGGTCACCATGGACCCACCGCTGTGCCGCTGCGTCCATCAGAGGCGGGAGATGCCGAAACGCCGGCAACCAGCGGTGTTCTCTATACCTGCCCCATGCACCCGGAGGTGGTGCAGGACCAGCCCGGCAATTGCCCCAAATGTGGCATGGCGCTGGAACCCATGGATGCCACGGTAGAAGAGGAAAACGCCGAGCTGGCGGACATGAGCCGCCGCTTCCGGGTGAGCGCGCTGCTGGCTCTGCCGGTTTTCGTTCTCGCCATGGTGGCCGACCTGGCACCTGGCTGGCTTCCCTCCTGGCTTGCTGGTGCCCCGGTACAGTGGGTCGAATTCCTGCTCGCCACCCCGGTGGTGTTGTGGGGGGGCTGGCCCTTCTTCGTGCGAGGCTGGCAGTCGGTAACAACCTGGAACCTCAACATGTTCACCCTCATCGCCCTCGGGGTGGGCGTAGCCTGGGGATACAGCGTGGTGGCGCTGCTCTTTCCGGATCTCTTCCCACCGGCGATGCGACACCCGGATGGCACCGTGGCGGTCTATTTCGAAGCGGCCGCGGTGATCACCGCCCTGGTACTGCTGGGACAGGTGCTGGAACTCCGGGCCCGCTCCAACACCAACACGGCCATCCGCATGTTGCTGGACCTGGCTCCCAAGAGAGCCCGCATCCTGCGGCCCGGTGGCGAGGAGGAGGATATTCCCCTGGAAACAGTGGTGCCCGGGGATCTGCTCCGCGTTCGACCGGGAGAGAAGATTCCCGTGGATGGCATGGTGGTGGAGGGGAAGAGCAGCGTGGATGAGTCCATGGTCACCGGGGAGCCCATTCCAGTGGAGAAGCGGCCGGGCGACCCTGTCATTGGCGCCACTGTGAATGGCGTGGGAACCCTGCTCATCGAGGCCAAGCGGGTGGGGACCGACAGCCTGCTCGCCCAGATCGTGCGCATGGTGAGCGAGGCACAGCGTTCCCGGGCGCCGATACAGAAGCTGGCGGATGTGGTGTCCGGCTATTTCGTGCCCGCCGTGGTACTGGTCTCCGTGGTCACCCTCATCGTCTGGGGCATCTGGGGCCCTGAACCCAGGTTGGCCCATGCCGTGATCAACGCCGTGGCGGTGCTCATCATCGCCTGCCCCTGCGCCCTGGGGCTGGCCACCCCCATGTCCATCATGGTGGGGACCGGCAAGGGAGCCACCCATGGCGTACTCATCAAGAATGCCGAGGCGCTGGAGGTGATGGAGAAGGTGGACACCCTGGTGGTGGACAAGACCGGCACCCTTACCGAGGGGAGACCCAGGCTTTCCCGTCTCTCCCTCATCGATGATTTCTCCGAGCGGGAGGTGCTGCGACTGATCGCCAGCCTGGAGAAGGCCAGTGAGCACCCACTGGCCGAGGCCATCGTAGAGGGCGCTCAGGATCAGGGGGTGCGGCTGGTGCCTGTGGACGACTTCCAATCCATCACCGGCCAAGGAGTGGTGGGAACGGTGGAGCGCAGAAAGGTGGCGCTGGGCAACCGCAAGCTGCTGGAGCGTCTCGCCGTGGATCCCGGCGAACTGCAGTCTCTTGCGGACGAGGCCCGTCTGGCCGGAGAAACCGTGATGTATATCGTGGTGGATGAGAGGGTGGCAGGCATCGTCGGGGTATCCGATCCGGTAAAGGAGACCAGCGCCCAGGCGATCCGGGAACTTCACGAAGAGGGCATCCGGGTGGTGATGCTCACTGGCGACAACCGGGTCACCGCGCAGGCGGTGGCCGAACGGCTGCACATCGACCGGATCGAGGCCGAGGTGTTACCGGATCAGAAGGCCGATGCCATTCGTCGCCTGCAGGCCGAGGGGCGGGTGGTGGCCATGGCCGGGGATGGCATCAACGACGCCCCGGCGTTGGCCCAGGCGGACGTGGGCATCGCCATGGGTACCGGTACCGATGTGGCCATGGAGAGCGCCGGAGTCACCTTGGTGAAAGGGGATCTGCGTGGAATCGTGCGGGCCCGGCGGCTGAGCCGGGCAACCATGCGAAACATCCGCCAGAATCTCTTTTTTGCCTTCGTCTACAACGCACTTGGCGTTCCGGTGGCCGCAGGTGCCCTGTATCCCTTTTTCGGTCTGCTGTTGTCGCCGGTGATCGCGGCGGCCGCCATGAGCTTCAGCTCGGTATCGGTGATCGCCAACGCATTGCGGCTGAAACGGGCCAAGATCTGAAACAGGAGGAGTGAACAAATGGCTGACGGACATTGGATGGGATTTGGTTTTGGAGGTGGACTCATGTGGATCATCTGGATCCTGCTGATCCTGGCCGCGGTCTGGGGAATCAAGGTGGCGGTCTCGTCCGGCGGCGAGGCCAACCGTCCCACCAGCCGGCAGGAGAGCGCATTGGAGATTCTCAAGGCACGCTTTGCCCGTGGCGAGATCAGCGCCGAGGAGTACAAGCGCATGCGCCATGAGCTGGAAAACTGAGCAGAGGAGGCAATCATGGCCAGCAGGCTCGTCCGACCGGCCCAGCACCCCTGGGAGGTGGTACGCACCATTCGTATTCCTTCCCTGAGCACCGCAACGGATGCCCAGGAGATCCGTCGGGCGTTGCAGGAGGCTCCAGGGGTGCTGGAACTGGGCCTGGATTTGGCGAAACGTCGTATCCAGGTGCGCTATGACGTGAATCAGATGAATTACCGTGTTCTTCTCGATCTCCTGGAACAAGGCGGCCATCCGACACCGTCCGGTTTTACTCGCCGGATCATTACCGCCCTGCGGGACTATGCCGACACCAATGCCCGGGACAACGCAAAAGCCCCGCCGCCACCCTGCTGCAACAAGCCCCCTCGCTGATCCTTGACCTGGAGCCGGCTCCAGCCTGTAGCCTTGGCCATGGGTTGTGTCGGACCTCTGTGGCCACAGACGATGAAAGTATCCGATTTGAAAGGGGTGATGGTTCTGGAGGTGATTCAAATGAAAAAAACCTGCTTGGCGATTCTTCTGTTCCTGCTGCTGGCACAAGGCGTCTGGGCGGCCGGCAAGCACTACGAGATGCGGGTGGACGGCCTGGCCTGCCCCTTCTGCGCCTACGGCATCGAGAAGAAGTTCAAGGCGATGAAGGGGGTGGAAAAGATCGACGTGGACCTGGACAAGGGGCTGGTCACCGTGGACACCGACGAGCAGACGGTTTTCACCGACCAGCAGATGGAAAAGCTGTTCAAGGACTCCGGCTTCACCTACCGCAACATGAAGGTGACTCCCCGCTGATCTCGGTTCGTGCGTCGGTGACGATGTGCCAGGCACCGCGCAGGACGACGCCGGCGATGAGCGTGCCGATCACCAGGTCCGGCCAGCGGCTGCCGGTGAGCCACACCAGCAGGCCTCCCAAGATCACTCCCAGATTGGCGATGACATCGTTCTTGGAAAAGATCCAGCTTGCCCGCATGTGCACCTCGCCTTCACGGTGCTTCTGGATGAGCAGCAGACACCAGGTGTTGGCCGCCAGGGCCACCAGGCCCATGCCCATCATCAGCCCCGAGACCGGTTCGCTTCCGAAGATCGCCCGGCGCAGGATGTCCGCCAGGATCAGCAGGCCCAGCAGCCCCTGGGCCCAACCGCTGAACAGCGCCGCCCGCGCCTTGTGGGCGGCACTTCGGCCCACCGCGTAAAGACCGATGCCGTAGACAGTGGCGTCGGCCAGCATGTCCAGGGAGTCGGCGATGAGGCCGGTGGACTGGGCCAGCCAGCCCACCGTCAGCTCCACCAGGAACATGACGCCGTTGATGGCCAGCAGGGTCCAGAGCACCCGGCTCTGTTCCCGGTTCTTGATTTCCACTTGGCAGCCGCAGTCGCTCATTTTGAAATTTCCTGGTTGTTGATCCCCTCACCCCCGGCCCCTCTCCCGGAGGGAGAGGGGAGCGGCATCGCTCTCGCTGCCCCGCCCCAGCATCCCGGCCCTTCTCCAGGAGGGAGAGGGGGAAGGGAAAAGCCGACTCCTCTCACCGGAGGGAGAGGGGAGATAAAGACAGTCTTCAGGCCAAACTCCCTCTCCCTCCGGGAGAGGGAAGGGGTGAGGGGATCAAAAAGGGGGGTCAAACAAACAGGGCACCTCGAAAAATTCGAGGTGCCCGCGCGGGACAAGGAAGTCCCGCCATTTTCAATCACGCAAGGGATTGAAAATGTAGCAAACCGG
>JALXAM010000059.1 GCA_026992075.1 Sedimenticola sp.
CCTACCTGGTGGCGCTCTACAAGGGGCTGGGCGGGGGCTGGAAACCGGCCACCCTGGACCAGGTGGTGCCGAACGCCACTCGCGAACGGATGAAGCAACGCACCAACTGGGGTGATCTGCTGGACCAGCCTCTGCCCGCACGACTCCCCTCCCCCATCCAGCCAACCGAAAGCCAGGAAACGCCATGAGCAGCGAAACCGGACAGACCGCGGCCGACCGGAAAGCCGCCCGCTCGGTGAAACGGGGCAGCCTGCTGGTACTGCTACTGCTCCTGGCCACCTTTCTCTGGTATCTGCTGGGTGACCGCTTCACCCCCTACACCCAGCAGGCGAGGGTCCAGGGCTTCGTGGTGGGCGTGGCGCCCAAGGTCTCGGGCATCCTCACCCAGGTCTGGGTGAAGAACAACCAGGAGGTGGCGGCCGGGGACCGGCTGTTCCAGGTGGACCCCACCGAGTACCGCATCGCCCTGGCCAGGGCCCGGGCCAAGCTGGCCGATGCCCGCACCCAGCTGGCGGCGGCCGAGGCGGCCGTGGAGGCGGCCCGCTCCAAGCTGGTCTCGGCCCAGGCCAACGCGGAGAAGGCGCGCAAGGATGCCGAGCGCCAGGAGCGGCTCTACCGCAAGGATCCCGGCGCCATCTCGGTGCGCCGCGTGGAGGTGGCCCAGGCCACCTTCAAGGAGGCACTGGCAAGGGTGGAGGGGGCCCGCGCCAACCTGAAGAAGGCGCAGGAGCATCGCCGGGGCGCGGAAGAGAAGCTGGTGGCCGCCCAGGCCGCGGTGAAGAAGGCGGAGCTGGATCTGAAGAACACCCTGGTCACCGCTGAGTCGGCCGGGGTGATCACCGATCTGCAGGCCGACGTGGGCCATTACGCCCGCCAGGGCCAGGCGGTGATGACCCTGGTGGCCATCCACGATCTCTGGATCGAAGTGCAGTTCACCGAGAACAACCTGGGCCACCTGGCCCCGGGCACGCCGGTGGAGTTCGTGCTGGACGTCTTCCCGGGAAAAGTGTTCCAGGGCAAGGTGAGCAGCATCGGCCTGGGGGTGAGCGCCGGTGCCCGACCGCATCCGGGAACCCTGCCCACCATCCACAACAGCCGCGACTGGCTGCGCCCGGCGCAACGTTTTCCGGTGATGGTCCGGTTCGACAGGAAACAGGAAGGGCTGGACCCGCGTCAGCTGCGGGTGGGCGGCCAGGTGGACGTGATCGCCTACACCGACCAGGCCGGCCTGCTCCAGCCGCTGGGACAGCTCTTCATCCGCTTCATGAGCTGGCTCTCCTACATCTACTGACCATGGAACTGCGGGCCCGACGCGTCTTTCGCTTCGCCCTGGTGACCGCGCTCGCCGCCACCATCGGCTTCGCCCTGCAGCTCCAGTTCACCCTGCTGCCGCCGGTGATGGCCATCCTGCTGTCGCTCAAACCGGCTCCCCCCATGAAGCCAGGGACCATGCTGGCACTGGTGCTTGTGATCCTGCTCACCACCAGCCTGGGACTGCTGCTGGTGCCGCTGCTGCTGCACTACCCTCTCACCGCGGTGCTGCTGGTGATGCTGGGGCTCTATGCCAGCTCCTATCTCACGGTGAACCTCGGACAGGGCGCCCTGGGCGCCTTCCTGGCCACGGGGTTCGTGCTCATCTCCAGCCTGGGACTGGCCAGTGGGGAGCTGGGCCGGCTGATGGTACAGTCCATGGCCGGCAGTGTGATCATCGCCATTCTCTGCCAGTGGCTGGTCTATCCCCTGTTTCCGGAAGATCCGCAACCTCCCTCCCCCCCACCACGGCCCGAAACGGGGGCAGAGCGCTCCAACTGGATCGCCCTGCGCAGCACGCTGGTGGTGCTGCCGGTTTGGCTGGCGGCACTGCACGACCCTTCCACCTGGGTGGCCGCCCTCACCAAGGCGCTCACCATCGGCCAGCAGCGAACGCACGAAGGGGTGCGGCTGGCGGGGCTGGAACTGATGGGTTCCACCTTCCTGGGCGGCCTTCTGGCAGTGCTCTTCTGGCTGCTGCTGGGACTATTCCCCAGCCTCTGGACGCTATTCCTGCTGGCCCTTCTGCTCGGCCTCTATGGCGGCAGCAAACTGTATGGAATCCTGGCCACCCGGCTGCCCGCCACTTTCTGGTCCAACACCCTGATGACCGCCTGGATCCTGCTGGCGCCGGCGGTGAGCGACACCGCCAGCGGCAAGGATGTCTACAAGGCCTTCTTCGTGCGCTTCTCGCTCTTCGTGGGGGTGACGCTCTACGCCTGGGTGGCCATGGTGCTGCTCGAGTCCTGGCGCAACCGGCGGCGGCGAACGACGAAGGCTGTCACCTCCCCCACCCGAGCGGCCTCATGAAGGTGGGTCGGGCTTCAGCCTGACAAGCTGGAAGCGGTCCCATCGCTTTCTCGGGCTGAAGCCCGACCTACAGGACACGATCAGGGCGTCCGGTTGGCGATTTCCTCAATGAGTGACGGACTGGCCACACATGGTTCAGGGTGACCTTGGGACTCATACAGTCATTAGCCGGTCGGCCCGGTAGCGAATCAGGGTGCCCGAAAGTCGGATCTGGCCTGAACCACTATGGGTCATAGTGCTCCATGCTACTTTTTTCTTCCGCAGTTGATTTTGTATTTCGCCTGTTTTCCAGACAGGCCGATGAAGTCCACGTAGGCCCCCTTTTCCTTGTCGAGGAACATTCGCTGTCCGGGTTCCAGGTATCTGGAACCGGCCACAGTCATGGTACGCGCACGATTACCATAAGCCAACAAGAATCCCAAGGTACTCAGGGACTCGCATACCTGAACTGCCTCGCCTTCTTTCAGGATCACATCGGGCACGCCGTCGACCACGCCACGACTGCTTTCTTTGAGACGCAACCAGTCGGCGCGCAAGCTTTCCGAGAGGATGGCCATTTTCTCCGCAGCGCTGCTGCTTTGCGCCACCGCAGATTGGAGTTTTTCCAATTGGGTATTGAGCGCCTCGAACTGACGGTTTAGCTTTGGATCCTTGGATAAAGTCTGTTTCATCTGCGCGCCCAATTCGACCAATTTTTTTGAGATGTTATGAATTTCGTTACTGGCGCTCTTCATGTTGTGGTTGAGCTTGACGACCTCTTCTGGAGGATCGACCTCCCATACCGCACTGAGGATACGTCCCACGGCATAATCCAGGCCAAATACGAACAGCATCCCAAGGACGGCAATCAACTGGGTGATTGGTTGCCTTATGGTGCGCCGGAAATTTTCTCGGAAGGTCAGCTTTATATTTTTTGCATCCTTCTTGAGGAGTTCCGCAACTTTGGAGTCTCTTCCTCCAATATCACCATTGCCTTGTTGTAGTGATTTTTCTTCCTGGCTCATATTACTGCCTCTAGCTGACCCGCACCCACATATGTTGGATCGGTTCTGGCTTCCACAACAATGGACCGGCATCACAACTTGGCGTAATCAAGCCGCCAACCCTTGTTGGTCTTTATGAAGACTGCCTTTCCTGTACCATCGAGCTCGTCTTCCAGCAATTTTTTCTCCAAGCCGAGATCGCGCACAATGTCATTGAAATCCGTTTCATAACTATACGTGACCTCGGTAATTTTCATCCCCCCCGCTTCAGAGGGTTCTGTATACTCCTGAATTTCATTGACCCGGACGCGCCCCACGCAAATACCCTTCTTCCAACGAATGTATTTACTGCCCTTTTCCGTAAGCGGGTACCCGTCGTAGGAGGTACCGAACTCACCCTTGAAGCTGGTTGGCTTGGTGTTTTCGATATAGCCGCCCTGCATCAATTTATCGATCATGACACGCGCCCTGTCTTGCTTCCCGGTTTTCGAGGGTGCCGAAACGAAATACTTACCCGGAATCTTGTCCAACTCATACAGCGACAGATCCAGTAAATCCCACATCCTAAAACACTGTTCACCTTCTTTATCGTATTGGGCACGCAATTTCTCTAAAAACTCATCCTCAGGACTATTGCTGCAACCCGAGAAAGAGAGCATCAGTGGCAGCAACCACAAGATGGCGCAGTCCGCACGAAAAATTTGATATCTTTTAAACATAAAAACTCCCCCAGGATATATAGATGTCATGGCATCCTGCTCGAAAAGCATGCGAACAAGGCCACCGCCAAAAAGTGGTTCATACTTTGTTCTTGCTTTCGATCTCCTTCACTGTCTTACGGATATCATCCAGCACAATGAAAGCGCCGAAGAACACCGCGCAAAAGAGAAACGTCCCGATCAACCCGCCTATGGCGCCCAGGAACCCGCCCGTCATCCATCCACCGACAAGCCCAACCAACAGAAAAAACCACAAGGCCACTTCAATGAGAATCGACCATGAACCGACAATGATTTTGGAAAGCATCTTCTCGCTCCTGTTCCCTCCTGGAAAACGAATCCCGAAATTCCCGGAGGTCAGGGAATCCCGGGCGCTCACGGCGTCTGGAAAGGGCATATCAGTTGCTGATATCTATCTGGATACCCGGACCAAGCCGCTCGGCCTTCATCAACTTGGCCAGAGAAACCGGCCGCTTGGCCTTGATGGAAACATCAAGATCCCCCCCTTGCCGAAAAAACCTTGCCAAGGCCTCCCGAGCATCCTCATCCAGTACATCTTTGGCTCTCTTGACCTCCTTCTCATCCATGATGTAGTCACCCGATAGGCCGAAAGGCCGTTCATCATTCAATGCTCTTTCATAACTGAAATTACTGATGCTGTTGATATACATGACATTCTCTATGAACCCCTCATCCCTGACCTCGATATCCAACGAGGACACCTCCACCCTACCAAGCTCTTCCAGCGTTTTCATCAGCCCGAAGAAGGAGGAAGCGAAGGCGCTCGAAGGATCCGACAGCATCCTTGCCAATTTCCGGGCGCGTCTCAACTCGATGTTCATTTCGTAGCGGGCGATTCCGTCACCTCCCAGCGCCAGCGTGGCCTCCAGCGTCCTGTCGTCCCTGTCGTACACGTATCTCACCGTGCCTTCGAGTTTGACCTCTTCCAACCCCATGTGCCGAGCCACCTCCAGCGGTTCCTCCAGCATTTCATAGAGGATGTTGGCACGCCTTTCCTCCCTGCTTGGATCCGTCACCAGTTCATAGCCGGAAAAATAAATCCCCAGGGCATCTTCTTCCGAAACGTCCTTGATCGACAAAGTATCAAGGTGCCCCGTCAGCCGGGGCCCGCGGCCTTTTCCAGCACCCAGAAGATCCAGATCCAGATCGACGTCATTCATCGACACCTCGTCCGAGACAGGTGAATAACTTACATCACCATACTGGATCGCGTCGCTCAGGTTCTTGTCATACAGATAATCCTCGAATTCTTTTACGCCCTTGCTGGAGGCGTAGAAGTAGCCGCCGATGAGCAGCAACAGGATGCCCGCTGCCACTGCGGCAATGATGATCTTCTTGCTGGACTCCCCGTTCATCGGCTTGCCTCCGATTGGCTTTCTACCTTCGTGAACTTCAGGCTCTCATCCCCGTACCATTCCTTGATCACCTCTGCCAGCGGCTTTTCGTCCAGGCACTTTTCAGACCTGCACGAAACGGCACTTTCCACAACGATGCCGAACACCGGCTTGCCATCCTCGTAGGAAACCGAGAAGCGTGGCGCAGCCTTTATCAGCAGCCATCCATCCATTTCTTCCGATGACTGGTTCTGCTCCACTTTCATGCGATAGGGAAGCTCGATCTCTCCATCATCGGCCTGTACCAGCATGTAAAGGGACTCACCGGCATCACCCGTTCCCTCTTTCACATGACGCAGGAACTCCCCGGGATGATGCAGCTCCACCGCATGAGCCAGCGGACTCTTGTAGGAAACACGGTAGCTCCTGAGCCCTGGCGGTCGAATGACCCCTTTTTCCAGCCTCTGCCGATCCAGCTTCAGCGAGGTGAAGAAGCGCAAACGATCATAGGGAGAGGCCTCGACCAGTTCCTTGTATTGCCTGTCGACCAGCCCTTGTATCTGCGCGCGCTGCTCCTCAAGCAACACCTTCTTGTACAATTCCATGTAAAGCTGTCCCAGTCGCGTCCCATAGGCTTGACGTTCCGTGGGTTCCAGGTACTGCAGTCTGGGATCATTCCTCATTTCCTTGTCGATCTTCTGCAGGCTGGCGCGGGTCGGTTTCATGGCTTCGATAGCCGCAAGATACTTGTCCCTCAATGCCTTGGCTTCCTTGCGCTTTTCATGAACCTTCGCCTGATACCTGATGACCTTCAGATATTTATCCTTGCCGTACCCCATGTAGAGAAGCTGGGAGAAAAACGTTTTTCCACCAGTGTAGGAAGCGTACAGCTCGCTTCTGTAGCGCTTCCGGCGCTCGATTTTGTAGACCTGCTTTCGCAGCTTCTTCTCGCAGGCCGTGTATCTGTCGAACCATTCAACCAATTCCTCGTCGGTCCATTCGTCGATGGATTTGCCATATTCTGCCCTCAGGCTTTCATTACGCAGCCCCTTCAGCAGATACTTGCCTTTACTCTCGGGCAGATAGTAATAACCAGTGACATTCCCGTCCGATTTTGCCTTTTCCGCCGCCCAGCGGAACATTTCCAGACACTCCGGGAAATGGACACCGCCTGGCGCTGCCCTGGCGGTTTTCTCCGCCTCCGCACTTTCGGCGGCTCCGGTATCTTCCACCGGGCCCGGGGATCCGCTTTCCCTTTGCGCACCTGAACTGGTACTGGCGATTGAAGAAGGGTGTTTCTCCGCCCCCGTGGTGGCCGCCGGACCACCGGAAGCCTCCGTCTTCGAGCGTTCGGCCACGGCAGCCGTCGAAGAGGATGACCCTGACGTGGGGGGTTTCTCCTGGGGCGTGGGTGGCTTGGAGGGCGGAACGCTCCGTGACGCTTCCCTGGCGACCTGTTCAACCCCGGGCGCCGACTTCCCGGCGGGAGAAGGGGATGTCACTTTGGTTATCCGCCAGGCGGCGCCCTTTTTGGCCGAGCCCTGCCACACGTCCTTGCCGGCCACCCGGCCCTGAATCATCAGCGACTCCACTTCGGGGCATTCCCTCAGCAGAACCGCACCCAACTTTCTCACGATGTTTTCGAAAGCCTGGGTGTCGAACCTTGTTGCGTCCTTGGCCGTAACATGGAATTTCACCTCGCGCCCGCACCAGGGATCACCCACCGCCGTGAAAGACATGTCGAGGGACTTGCTGTGCGCAATGGTCTTGTCGGCGACAACTGCGGAAGAAACGCAGAGGAGCCCCAGCACCGCAAAGAAATATCCAGGATAACGCATGGGATGCCCCCTTCAGCCGAGCTGCCAAACGCCATCATCCTGCTGGCAGGCATGTATCTTTTCCGTTTCGGTGCCTTTTTTTGTCTTCACATTGATCTCTACATCACGGCATCCCACTTTCGTCTCGACCACCGAAGAGGTCGTCTCCACCGCATCGAGATCTATACCTTCCAGTCCCTCATGCCTGGGAACCTCCGCCACATCCACCTTGTCCAGATCGATGCCCTTTTCCCTTGCCACGGCAACGGGGTCGTAGGGTTTCACATACTTTCCATGGACGTAACCTACGGTCACACCGTTCTTCGCCAGCATCAACCAGCCATTGTCCGTTCGCCCTGTCGAATGGACGACGTCACCTGGTCGCAAAGTGGTGATGGTCTGGTACTGAGTGCCCGGGCCTTGCCGAACCCGTAACGCGGAAATGGTCTGGTATTCGCGGTTTTCGAGCTTGATGCCGGGGACTGTCTTCACCGACTTCAGGTGGACGACCTTCCGCTCCTTGACCTTGTAACTGATCTTGCCGGTTCTGATATCCGCGGAAGCCCCGCTCTGCGGACTCTTCCAGACGGTCGTACCCGCCTTCTCCCGCTCCAGGGCGTCGACCGTATCCGCGGCCAGGGATTTCCGTTCCTGCTCGCTCAGATAACGTCCGATCATCTTGCCGGCGAAATACCCCGCCACCGCTCCGATCGCGGCGGCCAACACCTTGTTGTCACCGCCAAGCTGTGCCCCGAGTACTGCTCCGCCGACAGCCCCTATCGTCTGACCCAGCTGCTCCTTGGTCATGTTGCTCTGGCATCCGACAACCAGAAATGCGGCAAGGAGCCCGATCAACGCGTTCTTGGTGTTCATCCCGCTTCCTCCCCCAGCTTCCAGCACCTCGGCTTGGTATTCTTATCCGACGGCCCATAGTGACATTGGTTATTTTTTGCGCGTGACGAGGGAGTCCTTGTAGAAGATCAGGCCTTCCCCGACACCGGGAAGCACCAGCATCGATTGGCACCAATCTGTTGACTCTGAAACAAACCGTATTGGCCTGCTTCAAGGCAGAGAGTGGTTTTTGCCAAAAAGTGCATGAGCTTGTTTTTCACGTATAGCAGACGCGGAATGGCTGTCAAGGAACCTCACCCCCATAGGGAGGTGCACCCCTCTCACTGAACAGAGGATGCGTGGTGCCTGAAATCTCTCTTCGCGGCGGGAACGCCGCTTCTGCAGGAACACCTTATGGGGATCTCGAAAAATTGCCGTCCAGGCAATCTTTCTCCACGCAAACCGAAAACGCGGTTTCCGGTTTGCTTCATTTTCAATCACTTGCGTGATTGAAAATGGCGGGACTTCCATATCCCGCACGGGCACCTCGAATTTTTCGAGGTGCCCTTATGACAGGGATCTATCTTCCCACCGCAGTGCCGCTGCCGACCCCGCGAAAGCGATGGGACCGCTTCCAGCTTGTCGGACCGATGCCCGGCCCACGCTATTGTGAGCGTCCAGGTGGCGATTTCCTCAACGAGAGAAGGGCTGGCCATACATGGCCCAGATGGCGTAGCCCTCGTCGGAGAAGGCCCAGTCCAGCCGCACCGGCAGGCGGAAGGTCATCACCCGGAAGCTGAACCCCAGGTCCCACTTCAGATCCTCGAAATAGAGATCGCTGTTGTAGGCCGGGCCCACCCGGCCGGCTTCGACGAAGCCCACCACCTGCCACCAGTCGATCTCCAGGTACTTGAGGATCGGCAGTTCATCCAGCCCGTTCACCCGGGGCGTCATGCGCAGCTCGGCGCCATAGTAGACCGCCGACTTGTCGTGGAAACGCCCCAGCGGATAGCCACGCAGGCGATCGTAGCCCCCCAGCCGGGAGCCGAAGGAGGGAGGCGGCCGGTTGCTCACCCGGCCGTCCTGCTCCACCTTCCAGGTGGGGGTGTGGGAGGTCCAGAAGTCCAGTGCCAGAACCTGCTGGCGAAACCAGTCCGAGGTGCCCAGATCGAAATACCAGGAGGCGTCCAGCTCGATGTTGGTCCAGCTGTTGCTGCTGTCGAACCATCCGAAATCCCGGGTCAAGGTGACCTTCTGGCGATTGCCGTAGGTGGGGTTCTCCAGAAAATCGGTATTGTCATAGTCCAGCCACAGCTCCAGCCCGTTGGTCTTGGCCAGCCTCAACTCCTTCTGGCCGGGCTCCTTGAGATCCCGGTAGCGGTAGAAATAGCGTGCCCCCAGCACCGTCTTGCCGGTGGTGAGGGGGTTCCAGCCATGACCGCCCTGGGGCGGGGAGATCAGCATGCCGCGCCGGGTACGGTAGATGGTGAGCGGATCGTCCTTGCGCCCGGCGCCAATGGGCAGCACATAGCGCATGGTGAACTCCAGGTGACGGTCGTTGCTCACCCCGGAGAGGTAATCATCCTTGTCCGAATCGTTGGAACCCGGGCTGTCGGGCCGGGAACGGTCCGGAGAATCGTAGAAGCGCTCGTCGGTGAAGTGGCTGAACTGCCCATAGAGCTCGAAGAAGGCGCGGGGAAAAGACGCCAGGCGAAAGTTGCGGGCGATGCCGGCCACCAGCCAGGAGTCGTTGTCGGTGACGAAGCCGGTGACTCCCAGCCCCGCCTGAGGCTGAATGACGCCGGAAACGAAAGCGCCCAGCCCCACACCTGTACCCAGGGAGTCGGTGGAGAAAGCATAGGGAATGACGCCCCGGCGTTTCTCGCCAAAGACTTCCTTTTCGTCCAGGGTGATGGAGTTGGCCTGCGCCAGGGTGGTCGCACACAGCAACGCAAACCCCGACAGGAGGCGTGCCGTCTGGAATCTGTTCATTATCTATTCTCCCTGTTTGTCCCGGACGCCGCTATCGTTTCGGCCGCCCCCCTTTCGCATGGGCTTGCCCTTGGCAGCCCGCTTCTTGCGCGCCTCCTTGGGATCGGCGATGAGCGGGCGGTAGATCTCCACCCGGTCTCCAGGGTAGAGCACCGCATCCAGCTTGGCCACCTTGCCGAATACGCCCACCTTGGTCTTGCTCAAATCGATCTCCGGATGCAGTTCGAGGATTCCCGATTTCTCGATCGCCTCCCGAACCGTCATGCCGGGCTCGCCCTCCACGGTGCGCACCACTTGCTCGTGGGGCAGTGCGTAGGCCACTTCCACCTGGATCATGCTTCCCCTCCTTTTCGCGCCAGATCCGCGGCCCGCCGGCAGAATGCATCCACCAGCGAGTTGGCGATCTGGCCAAAGACCACACCGAATGCCTTGTCCATGAGGCCGCTGGAGAACTCGAACTCCAGCTGCAGCGACACCTTGCAGGCATCCGGTCGCAGCTCGGTGAACTCCCAGGCCCCTTCCAGTTTGCGAAAGGGCCCCTCCTTGAGGCTGATCTCCATACGATGGTGGGGAAACAGCCGGTTGCAGGTGGCAAAGGCGCGGGTCACCCCCGCCTTGGAGACCACGATCTCGCCACAGAGGATCTCCTCGTCCCGCGACAGCAGCCGGGCATCCTTGCACCAGGGAAGGAATTCCGGGTAGGCCTCCACGTCGCAAACGATCTCGTAGAGCATCCTGGCCGGATAGGGCACCAGCGCCGACTTTTCCACCACCGCCATCAGATGCGCTCCACCTCGCGGTCCAGCTCCCCGCTACGCAACTTGGCGAGATAGGCGTCCAGCCGGCGTTTCACCCGGCCACTGAGGGCATAGAGGGCGAACATGTTGGGAAAGGCCATGGAGAGCAGCAGCAGGTCGCTGAAATCGAGCACCGCCGAGGCGCTGCCGATGGAGCCGGCCACCACCACCAGCACGAAGAGGATGCGGTAGATCATGGAGAAGCGCTCGCCGAACAGATAGGTCCAGCACCGTTCCCCGTAGTAGGACCAGGAGATCATGGTGCTGTAGGCGAAGAGCACCACCGAGATGGAGAGAATCACCGGGAACCAGGAGATCTGACTACCGAAGGCCTTGGCGGTGAGCGCCGCCCCCTGGTTGGCGGCGATGAGATCCGCATACTGGCCATTCTGGTCATAGACGCCGGTGAGAATGATCACCAGGGCCGTCATGGTGCAGATCACCACGGTGTCGATGAAGGGCTCCATGAGCGCCACGATGCCCTGGCGCACCGGATAGGGGGTGCGCGCGGTGGAGTGGGCGATGGCCGCCGAGCCGATCCCCGCCTCACTGGAGAAAGCGGCTCGCTTGAAGCCCTGCACCATCACCCCCACGAAAGCTCCCACACCTGCCTCGAGGCTCAGGGCGCTGTTGACGATGAGGGCGAAGACCCCAGGAACCCTCTCCGCGTTGGATATCAGGATCCAGCCGGCGGCGGCGAGATAGATCACCACCATGGTGGGCACCACTGCTTCTGCCACATGGGCGATACGGCGAATGCCGCCGATGATCACCACCCCTACCAGGAAGGCCATCAGGAAACCGTAGAGCCAGGGCTCCTGGGCGAAAAGGGGAATCTCCTGTTTCACCGCCGACAGCGACTGGCTTACCTGGAAGGCGTTACCACCCCCCAGGGAGGCACCGATGGTGAGCAGGGAGAAGAGCACCGCCAGCGCCTTGCCCACGCCCTTCCAGCCCAGCTCCGAGAATCCCCGGGAGAGGTACTCCATGGCACCCCCCATGACATGGCCGTCGGGGCGGATCTCCCGGTACATCTGCGCCAGCGAGGCTTCGGTGAACTTGGTGCTCATGCCCAGCAGGCCGGCGACGATCATCCAGAAGGTGGCACCCGGCCCGCCGATGCCCACGGCGATGGCCACCCCGGCGATGTTTCCCAGGCCTACTGTGGCCGACAGTGCCGTGGTCAGCGCCTGGAAAGGGGTCACCTCCCCCACGTCGTCGGGACGACTGTAGCGCCCCCGCAAGATGGCGATGGAGTGACCCAGCAGCCGGAAATTAATGAACCCCATGCGTACGGTGAGAAAGACCGCCCCCGCCACCAGCCAGGCCACGATGAAAGGAAACTCCCCCTCACCTGGCCAGACATCGAAGAACAGGAAACTGGCCAGGAAACCATTGAGCTGTCCCAGCCATTGGTTGAGGACGCCGGCTGCCGCCTCCTCCTGCCCTGCCAGCAACGGCCCGCTGAGCACCAGCATGGCAGCGGACAGCCCCGTCTGGGTCACCCAATTTTCTCTCATGAATCCAGTTCTCACGCGCTTTCGGCAAAGCGTATAATTATAACGATGGGCAAGAAAAGCAAAAAGAAGAGCACGCCGGGCACCACCATCGCGCTCAACAAGAAGGCCCGGCACGATTATTTCATCGAGCAACGCTTCGAGGCGGGCATCGCCTTGGAAGGATGGGAGGTGAAGAGCCTGCGCGAGAACCGGGTAAACCTGAAGGAGGCCTATGTCCTGATCAAGGATGGCGAACTGTGGCTGTTTGGTGCCCACATCACCCCGCTGCCCACCGCCTCCACTCACGTGCAGCCGGACCCGCTGCGCACGCGCAAGCTGCTCATGCACCGGCGCGAGATCGACATGCTGCAGGGCATGGTGGAGCGCAAGGGCTATACCCTGGTGCCTCTCGCCATGTACTGGAAGAAAGGCCGGGCCAAGCTGGAGGTCGGCCTGGCGAAGGGCAAGAAACTGCACGACAAGCGTGCCACCACCAAGGACCGGGACTGGCAGCGGGAGAAGGCTCGGATCCTGAAGCGGGGCTGAGGTTCCGGTTCCCGGCGCCGCCGGAGCTTACGAACAAAACCCTGCTATGCAGATCGGACTTCAATCCGACGATGGATCGCTAGCCGATTTTTTACCAACCTACATCAGGGCACCTCGAAAAATTCGAGGTGCCCGTGCGGGATATGGAAGTCCCGCCATTTTCAATCACGCAAGTGATTGAAAATGAAGCAAACCGGAAACCGCGTTTTCGGTTTGCGTGGAGAAAAATTGCC
>JALXAM010000060.1 GCA_026992075.1 Sedimenticola sp.
ACCCTCGATGGTGTCCCAGCGGAAATCGATACCGGGGGAGACGATGCAGCGGTCGTAGCCGAAGGAACCGCCTCCCTTGGTCTTGACCACGCGCTTGTCGGGATCGATGCTGGTCACCCAGTCGTGCACGACGTTGACACCGTGCTTCTTGAGGCCGTCGTAGCCGAACCGGATGGAATCGATGGAGCGCAGCCCGCCGATCACCTCGTTGCTCATGAAGCAGGTGTGGTAGTGCTTGTTGGCCTCGATGAGCGTGACGTCGATGGAGCTGTCCATCATTTTGATGTACTTGGCGGCGGTGGCGCCACCGATGCCTCCGCCCACGATGACCACCTTTTTCTTGGCGCCACCGATGGCAAAGGAACTGTACCCAAGGGCGGTGGTGGCCGCAGCGGCGACACCCGTGACCTTGAGAAAGTTTCTGCGTGTGAATTGACTCATGTTGTCCCCTCCCCTCATTTCCTGCTGGCGTAATAGTCGAGCAGTGCCTCGAGACCGGCATCGCCCTTCTTGCTGTGAAGCTTCTTCAGCTTCTTCCTCATCTTCTTGGGCATTTAACTCTTGCCGGAAAGGAAATCGGAGAGCGTGTACTGCAGGTAGGGCTTCCATTGCCCTGCCAGGATGCCGGCATCGTCTTCCGTGGAAGTGCCACCATCACCGTGGCATTTCTCGCAGTACTTGTCGTGGAGCTTGGCTCCCTTCTTGGCAAGCTTGGGATCAGACTTCTGCCCCTTGGCCGGCACGAACTTCTTCTTGGAGAAATAGCTTGCAAGCAGCTTGATCTCCTCTTCGCTGTAGCCCTTGGCGATCCTGCCCATGATGGTGGAGCGCCGGTCTCCGCTCTTGTACGCCTCCATGACCTCCTTGAAATACTCCTCGGAGATGCCGGCGATGGTGGGTGTCGCGGGACCATTGCTCACGCCGCCGGTACCGTGACAACCGGCACAGGTGTTGGCGAGCATGCTGGCGCTGGGTGTAGCGGCGGCGGCGACGCCACCGAGCAGGAGTCCCCCTGCCATCAGGCTGATACTCAGTACGTTTCTTGGTTTCATGGATCCTCCTTCAGGAAGTAACTGCACTGTTTCCAGTGGATTCAAACGGACCGGGGTCCGCTCTCGCTGCCCGCTGTGCCACGGAGCCTTTCCGGTGGACAGCGGGTCGCATTCGACCAGCAAAAGAGGAGGAGCCACCCCCTGCGGCCCCTGCCCGGTCACCGTGGGGTTCCGACGGTGGCCGGGTTTGCTGGTGAAATCCTTTTGATTACGGCTGTTACGCCTAGTTGTTGGATGCGCGTTATAGCATGCCCGACGGAAAGCGCCAACAGTTTTTATGGAGTTATAAGGGAAACCCCGTAACAGACCCCGGAAACTCCCCAGCCGCCCCTCTCCGGGCACTCAGGTACTCGGGATCTTCAGCACCTGCCCCACCCGGATCCGGTCTCCCTTGAGCCGGTTCTCGCTGCGCAGCGAGGCGACACTGACGCGGTGGCGTGCGGCAATGCCGGAGAGGGTGTCGCCCGGCTGTATCACGTAGCGAGCCGCTTTCCGCTCCAGCTTCTTCTGCTTCTCCATGGCCAGCCGGGTGCCCGGTGGCGGTTCAAGCTGGAAGTAGCTGCGGATGCCCCGGAAGATGGCCCGCGCAATCCGTTCCTGGTGCCTGGCACTGGCCAGCTGGCGCTCTTCCGTGGGGTTCGAGATGAAGCCGGTCTCCACCAGCATGGAGGGAATGTCGGGCGACTTGAGCACCACGAAGCCGGCGTTCTGGATGCGGTCGCCGTGCAGCTTGCCGATCTTGCCCATTTCGCGATGCACGAGCGTGGCCGCGCGCATGCTGGCGGCGAGGGTGCCGGTCTGGGCCAGGTCGAGCAACACCGAGGCCAGGATGTCGTCCTTGTCGTCCAGGCTGACGCCGCCCACCAGGTCGGAGGCGTTCTCCTTGGCCGCCAGCCAGCGGGCGGCCTCACTGGAGGCACCGCGCCTGGAGAGCACGAAGACCGAGGAGCCGCGCGCCTTGCTGTTGCGGAAGGCATCGGCATGGATGGAGACGAAGAGGTCGGCATGGTGCCGGCGTGCGATCTGCATGCGCTTGCGCAACCCCACGTAGTAGTCCCCTTTGCGGGTGAGCACGGCACGCATGCCGGGTTCGGCGTCGATGAGTTTCTTGAGCTTGCGGGCGATGGAGAGGGTAACGTCCTTTTCCCGGGTTCGCAGGCGTCTGCCCCGCGCACCCGGATCCTCGCCGCCGTGTCCGGCATCGATGGCCACCACGATGTCACGCAGCCCCGATGGATCTTCCTTCTGTTTCACGCTCTGCACCACGCGGGCCTGGCCCTCGCGGTCGTAGAGGTCGATCACCAGCCGGTGGCCGTAGTCGCCGCTGGGACGCAGCAGGAAGCTGCGCGGACGCACCGGCTGAGCCAGGTCGAGCACCACCCGGAACCGGTTGTCCGACTGGGGCGCGTAGCGGATTCTGCGGATGTGCCGGCTCTTCTGGACCGCCGCCTCCAGCTTTTTCTTCAACCGGGCATTGCTGAAGTCGATGACCAGCCGTGCCGGCTCGTCCAGGGTGAAGAGCCGATGCTCCACCGCCTGGCTCAGATCGAACACCAGGCGGGTGTGGTCCGGTGCGTTCCACAGCCGCAGGCCCTGGATCTGCGCCGAGCTCCCCCCCATCGCCGCCAGGGGAACCAGGAGCAGCAGGAACAAGAGAAAACTGGAACCTGGAAGCCGATTGTTGATGGCCATGCAAGCCCCCTTTGCCGAAACAGCCCACCCCATGGTTTTGAATCTAGCACAGGGAAAACGGTTTTCCCAGCGTTTTCTGTAGGATATGGGGCTTTCCTCAAGTTTTCCCTTGCATCAGGGCCCGCAGCCACCGCTCCCCCACGGGGGAATGGGAAACGAAATCGAGCACGCGCCCCTCGTCCCGGTGCCGGATGACGATCTCCAGATCGGGCGCGGGCAGCCAGCCCCTTCCCCGTTCCGGCCACTCCACGAAGACCAGGGCCGGCTCGGCGAGCAGGTCGCGGAGACCCAGGTACTCCAGCTCCTCGGGATCGCCCAGCCGGTACAGGTCCAGGTGGTAGAGGGTCAGGCTTTCCAGCGGATAGGGCTCCACCAGCGTGTAGGTGGGACTGCGCACGGGACCCGCATGACCCAGCCCGCGCAGGAAACCGCGTACCAGCGTGGTCTTGCCGGCGCCCAGGTCCCCCGTGAGGTGAACCACCGCCGGCTGTTCCCCCACCGCCCGGGCCAGCCGTGCGCCCAGTGCGGCCTGCTCCTCCTCGGAGCCGCAGTGAAGCCTCGCCTCACTCATTGTCGGGATTGGCCAGCCGGCGGACGTGGGACATGAGATCCATGGCCAGCAGGCCGCGGCGGCCGGCCCGCGCGGCCTTGTCGGCGGGCGCGGCGTGCAGGCAGACCCCCATCTCCGAGGCCACGCACGGCGCCATGCCCTGGGCGGCCAGCCCGGCCACCACCCCGGCCAGCACGTCGCCCATGCCGCCGCTGGCCATGCCCGGATTCCCGTCGCTGCAGACCGCCGGCCGGCGGTCGCCACCGGAGGCCACCAGTGTGCCCGCTCCCTTGAGCACCACCACGCCACCGAGCTTGCTTCGCAGCCGTTCCGCGGCGGCGAAACGGTCGGCCTGGATTCCGGCCGCGTCGGTGCCGAGGAGTCTCGCCGCCTCCCCCGGATGGGGGGTGAGCACCCAGTCGTCGCGCTGTACGGGCGCCTCGGCCAGCAGGTTGAGCCCGTCGGCGTCCACCACCAGGGGACGACCCGCCGCCAGCACCATCTCGAACAGTGCACGCCCCCAGGCGTCCCGGCCCAGGCCCGGTCCCACCACCACCTGGGTGGCGCGGCGCAGCAGGGAATCGAGCTGTTCCGGTGCCTCCACGCCGTGCACCATGATCTCGGGGCGGGTGGCGAGAACGGGGGCCACGTGTTCGGGCCGGGTGGCCAAGCTCACCAGGCCGGCGCCGGTGCGCAGTGCCGCCTCGG
>JALXAM010000061.1 GCA_026992075.1 Sedimenticola sp.
GTCCAGGGCCACCCGCCCCCGCGCCTTCAGGGAGAGCGGCCTGGCCAGCTCCAGGTAGAAGGGATCGAAATAGAGCTGCCCCTGCCGAAGCCGTAGGTCGAGCTCACCCCCGGCCTCCTTGTCATCCCCTTCCAGGGAGCCAGACAGCGAAACCCGCAGGGACTCGCCCACGTGCAATCCCTCGGGGTCGGAAAAGGAGAGATCGGCCAGCCGCAAGGAGAGACGGCCCTGCCAGTGGCCGCTGGTGGCAAGGCTGCCTTCGCCCTCCAGCATCACCCGGCCCGATCCGCTCCACCGGGGCAGCCATTGGCGGAACAAAGGCGTTACTGCCAGTGACGAAAGGCTCACCTCTCCCTGCCATTCCCGGTCTCTGCCCGAAAGCTCGGCGGAAAGACGGCCCTTGCCGAGCTTCAGATCCTGCAGATGCAACTCCAGCCACCCCTGCTCCTGCTGCCAGTCGACCATTCCGGAGACCGCTTTCCAGGGCGGCAGGGAGAAGACCAGCTCCGCGCCGGAACAGCCGCTGCCGCCATCGGTGGCCAGCCGGAAGCCGGGACAATGAAGCGCCAGCCCGGTGACCGCCAGCCCTGACGAGGCCAGCGACAGGCGGCGGATCTTCAGCTCCAGTGCCGGCTCCCCGGATGGCGTGAGGTCCAGGCCAAACCGCACCCCTTCCAGCTGCCAGCCCTCCCCCTCTACCCGGACGGCGGCGAACTGCAGCGCCTCCACCGCCAGGACAGGGCCGGCGAGGAGGGCGAGCAACAACAAGCGGAACAGGAGAGTCACCCCACCGACCCCCGAAAGCCTTTGGCTGTCGGGCTGAAGCCCGACCTACGAACCGGTCGTCGGTGATCTCTACATCCTTTGTAGTGAATTTCCACGCCACTCATCGTGGCACAATCCTCTTTCCATCGTCCATTTCCCGAACCTCCGTCCATGGCCCGTATCGAATCAGTCACCGCGCCCCTGGTGGTGCGGCACGCCGATGGCAGCGAGAAGGTGGTGGCGCGCGCCTTTCCCCACCCCCGGGGCCTGGTGGTGTTGGACCTGTTCTGGCACCAGTCCACGCCCGACCAGGCGGCCCACCTGCTGGAGGGAAAGCTGGAGGGGGAAGGCCCCTGGCGGGTGGGGGATACCGTGATCCGGGTGCTGGGTTGCCACCACACCGATCCCCATCTGCAGGAGCAGTTCCTGCCCTGGAAGGAATACCTGGAAGAGCATGGCGACCGGTACCCCCCCGAGGCCCAGATCCGGGAGATCGCTCTGCGGCTGGGGTGCAATCCCCATTGGGAAGGAAACGAGTGAACCGGATCCCGCCGCGGAGGGTCACAGGCCCCGCAACACCGATTCCACCTTCTCCTCGGTCACCGGAAAGGGAATCGCCTGCCACACCGGGAAACGCTGGCGGAACTTCTCCAGGTAGGCCTCGTGCTGCGGCGGATAGAAGACCAGCAGCTTCACCTGGGGATGACGCTGGAGAATGGCTCCGAGGGTCTCCAGGTTGGAGCTGCGGTCGCGGAAGTCGGTCTGGTAGTTGTACTCGGCGACGATGACGTCCGGCAGCTGTTTCTTCAGCCAGGCCCGCGCCTTGCGCTGGGAGGTGACCCAGTCCACCTGGAATCCAAGCCGCTGGTAGAGAGGAATCAGATTGGGATACCCACCCAGCTCGACGATGGCCAGCAGCCGCTTGCCACTCACTCGCCGGCCTCCTCCAGGCAGCGCCGCTCCAGATGGCGGCGAATGGGTTCGGCCGCATTGCGACCGTGCAATCGATGGAGGTCGAGCAGCTCCTGCGCCAGCGTCCGCCAGCGATCGCGGTCGGCCGCGTGCAGCGCTTCCAGTGGGGCCAGGTCGCCGCTCCCCAGCCACTGCCGGTAGGCCGCCTTGAGCTGCGGGTAGAGATGGGCACGCATGCCGCTCAGGTTGCCCACATAGAAATGGATGGAAGGCGCCGAACCCTGCTCCAGCAGCATCGGCAGGGTGCGCAGGCTGTCGGCCAGATGATCCTTCACCGCGCGCGCCATCAGCTCGGCCGGAGTCAGCGCCAGTTCCAGCACCATCTCGTTCCATTCGGGGCCCAGCAGGGTGCTGGCCTCGAACTCCCCCAGCTCGTGCTCCCGGGCAGCTGCCAACTCGGCGTCGGTCATCCTCTCCAGCGCCGTCTCGGGATCCTGCTCGAAGTCGTAGCAGGCGAAGGCGCGCCCCAGGGCGTTGTCCGGGCGGCTCCAGGCCCAGGTCTCATACTTCTCCCACAGGTAACGGCGCAACGCCTCCCGCCGCAGGAAGACCCCTTCCTCGCCGGCCATGGCGGGCGGGGCGTTGAGGCAGCGGGCATATTCGCGGCCGCACAAATGCAACACGCAGGACTCGTCGTGCCTGTCCCGGCCCAGCAGCTCGGCAATGAAGAAATGGGGCCGGGCGCCGTTCACCAGGCCGGCACTGTAGACCGCGCCCAGGGGTTCCAGGGCCCGATTGATGGCAGCGGTGTCGAAAGGGTCGTACTTCTGGCCCGCGATCTCGATGGGCCGGAAGTCGGCCTCGGCCAGCGTCTCCCAGAGCTGCTCGCGGGCCTGGAGCCATTCCCCCAGCTCCTCCCTGGGCAGCGGATCGCGCACGCCGGCACCAGTCTCCCAGCGGAAGTATTCGCGCATCTTCAACAGGTAGGTGCACATGGTGAAGTCACCGCCGTGCCGGGCGTCAGCCACATGGCAGTTGTACTGCACCGCCTCGCAGATCTTTTCCAGGGAGGAGTTCATGCCACACTATTCTTGAGTAAAATGGTCAAGAATTGACTTATATCATGTAGCCAATCGAGGCTCAAAAGGAGAAAAAAGGTGGCATTACGCATCAAGAGCCGCTGGCACGGCGAGGGGGAGCATGGCCTGGCGGAGATCGCCGGAGCACTCGCCTTCATCGCCTGGCGGCTGGCGCAGGACAAGGCGATCAACCTGCATGGCGAGAACTTCGTCTATGACAACGACCGCCAGCGCATGGACGTGATCATCGAATACCTGATCTTTCAGCTGCAGATCATGGACCGCCTGGCCCACCAGCGGCTGGAGCTGAGCGACGAGGAGCGCCAGGAACTGATCCTGGCGGTGGCGCGCAAGCTGGGCGAGATCGTGGAGGACAACAGCCTGGACCTGTTCGGCCCGGGCGACCACCTGCAGGCCTTCTTCCACCGCATCAACGAGCGGGCGGCGGAATACGCCGAATACCGCTATACCGACGACGGCCCCTCCTACCCCTTCCTGCGCCACCTGGGCTACGAGATCCAGCAGATCATGGGCGAGGAGGGGGAGAACCGCTGGGTCATCGACCAGGTGATGGACAAGGATGGAGTCGAGGTGGATCGCAAGCTGTCGCGGGCGATGATGGACCTGTTCGACTGAAAAGCCCGATATGAAAAAAGGCGGGGATCACCCGCCTTTTTCGTCAACCGGTAACCAGGATCAGTTCTTGACCCACTTCTCCAGGTTGTCCAGATTCTTCTCCTTGCCGTCGGCATAGCCAGCTTCATAGGCTTCGGTGATGCGCTGCTCTTCCCGCTCGGGGTGATGCAGGAAGCCTGCCTGCCAGCCAAGGATGTACTCGTCGTCGACACCCATGCTTTCCATCTTGGTTACGGCATCGTAGTAAAACTGGTTCATATCCGGTCTCCGAATTGTCTGGTTAATGCACTCAGCACGGCGGGCGCACATTCTGCCACGCCTTGCCACCGGCTACAACGATCCAGGAATCATGTAGCTTTTCCGCCCGTGGGACCGGGCAGCGTGGCCGGTTTCTGGGCAGAGACTTTTATTAGAATACTCTGTTTTTCTTAATCCTTGCAAGCCGCAGGAAGGGATTCGGCGCGGGGACGCGCTTCCTACAGGTGGGAGCGGCATCCCGGCCGCGAACCCCGGGCGATATTCGGGCCCCTCCCGCGTTCGCCACGGGAATGGCCCGTCACCCACGGGACAGGCGTGCATTATTCGAAACCGCAGCCAACCCGAGGTTGACCTTTGTCAAGGGGCTGTACATGCTTGCGGGATTGACCCGATCCCGAATTTTCCGCCATGCGACCGGCACAGCTTCTCACCATCCTCGACCGCGAATTCACCAGCACCGCCGAAGGTCATCACACCCCGGTGATGCTCTGGGGACCGCCCGGCGTGGGCAAGTCGAAGATGGTGGCCGAGGTGGCGCAAAAGCACGGCGTGCCGGTGATCGACATCCGGCTGTCGCAGATGGAGCCCAGCGACCTGCGCGGAATCCCCTTCCGCAAAGGGGATCTGGTGGAATGGGCCGCCCCCGCCATCCTGCCCCACGAGGAACGCCACGGCCCGCGCGGTATCCTCTTCCTGGACGAGATCACCTCGGCGCCCCCCAGCGTCTCCGCCGCCGCCTACCAGCTCATCCTCGACCGCCGCCTGGGGGAGTACGAGGTGCCCGAAGGCTGGGCCATCTTCGCCGCCGGCAACCGCCAGGGGGACCGCGGGGTCACCTACACCATGCCGGCGCCCCTGGCCAACCGCCTCTCCCACTACGAGGTGGAGACCCACCTGGACGACTGGGTGGCCTGGGCCTGGGCCAACGGCATCGACGAGCGGGTGATCGGCTTCCTGCGCTTCCGCCCCGAGCTGCTGTTCGACTTCGATCCGGCCCACAACCCCGTGGCCTTCCCCTCGCCCCGCTCCTGGGAGTTCGCCCACCGCAGCCTGCAGAAGTTCGGCGACCAGCCCACCATCCTTCTCGGCGCGCTGCAGGCGTGCGTGGGACCGGCGGCGGGCATCGAGCTGCACGCCTTCATCAACAGCCTGGAGAAGATGCCCGACCTGGACGCCATCGTCTCCGGGGAGGCGGCGCCGGTGCCCGACGAAATCGACCTCCAGTACGCCGTGGCCGCCGCCCTGGTGGGACGTGCCATCCGCGCCCGCGACCAGGAGAACGCCGAGCAGGTGATCGGCAACATCCTGGAGTACGCCAACCGCCTGCCGCAGAAGGAGATGGGGGTGATGCTGGTCTCCGACCTGCACCGCGCCATTGGCGAGCGGCTCTTCACCGTGCCCCAGTTCCAGGAGTGGGCGACGGCCATCGGGGAAGTGATGTTGTATCGTTGATGAATGGCCCGTATCAAGCGGTTGCCGGGGGTTCTCGGCGGGATGTCCGAGGCCATGGATGGCCGAGGTCAAGCGCACAGGGATGTGCTCGCAGCGGTCCCGCCGAGAACCTCCGGCAACCGCGAACCCGAGCCGCCTGACCCATGGATCAGAAAGAGATCGAAACCAAGCTCGCCGCCGCCCGCACCCGGCTGATCCTGGACAAGCCCTTCCTTGGCGCCCTGGTGATGCGCCTGCCCATGGTGGCAGCCGATCCCGAGTGGTGCCCCACCACAGGCACCGACGCGCGGCGCTTCTACTACAACCCCGAGTACATCGCCTCCCTCACCCTGGAGCAGACCCAGTTCATGCTGGCCCACGAGGCACTCCACTGCGCCCTGTCGCACTTCGCCCGCCGCCAGCACCGCGACATCGGCCGCTGGGATCTGGCCTGCGACTACGCCATCAACCCCCTGCTGGTGGACGAGGGACTCAAGCCGCCCTACGACACCATGATCCTCGACCAGTTCCGCGGCATGACCGCCGAAGAGATCTACCCCCTGCTGGAAGAGGACGACCAGTACGAGACCATCGACAAGCACCTCTACGACCAGCAGAGCGACACCCAGGGCAACCAGGGCGGCGAGCAGAGCACCTCCTCCGGCAAGGCCGACACGCCGCCTCCGCCCGGCGAGGAGAAACAGCAACGCTCTCGCGCCTCGGGCAACGAGGAAGAGGGAACGGGGAAACGACAGCAAACCGATCCGGACCGCCAGGGTGAACGGCAAGACTCGGGCGGCAGTCAGCAGGAACAGCAGAAGCCCGAGGAACAAGGCGCGAAGCAGCCGCCACCCCTCACCCCCGAAGAGCGCGACAACCTGGAGGTGCAGTGGCAGCAGCGGCTGGCCGGCGCCGCCCAGCAGGCGATCCAGGCCGGCAAGATGGACGGCGCCATGGCGCGCCTGGTGGACCACCTGCTACAGCCGCGCCTGCCCTGGCGCAACCTGCTGGCCCGTTATCTCACCGCCACCGCCAGGGACGACTACAGCTACATGCGCCAGTCGCGCCGCAGCCAGGGCGACGCCATCCTGCCGGCGTTGCGCAGCAGCCAGGTGGAGGTGGTGGTGGCCATCGACACCAGCGGCTCCATCAGCGACGGCGAGATCCGGGAGTTCCTCTCCGAAGTGACCGCCCTGAAAGGGCAGATGCGCGCCCGTGTCACCCTGCTGGCCTGCGACCACCAGCTGGCCGAGGACGCCCCCTGGATCTTCGAGCCCTGGGAGGAGATCGACCCCGAAGTCCCTCTCACCGGCGGGGGTGGCACCGACTTCCGCCCCGTGTTTCAATGGGTGGAGGAGCAAGGCCTGCAGCCTGAAGTGCTGGTCTATTTCTCCGACCTCGAAGGCATCTTTCCGGAACTCGCGCCCTCCTACCCGGTCTTGTGGTTGGTGAAGGGCCGGGAAAAGCCGCCCTGGGGACAACGCATCCAGCTCAACTGAACTTGCACCTTAAGCCTGCAATCCGCCGCCTGCTCTGTCTGCTGCTCAGCCTGTGCCTGGCGTTCACGCCGCTGGAACTGGCCGCCGACATCTACCAGGACCTGCCCGACATGGGCGCCGCCTCCGGCAGCGTGCTCACCCCGCTGCAGGAGCGGCAGCTGGGCAAGGCCTTCATGCGCTACATCCGCGCCACCCAGAAGGTGATCGACGACCCCTTGCTGGACGACTACATCAACACCCTGGGCATGGAGCTGGTGAACCACAGCGAGGCAAGAGGCACCCGTTTCACCTTCTTCCTGGTGGAAGACCCGCAGATCAACGCTTATGCCGGCCCCGGAGGCTACATCGGTGTCTACACCGGCCTGGTGCTCACCACCAGATCGGAGAACGAACTGGCAGCGGTTCTGGCCCACGAGATCACCCACGTGGTGCAGAAGCATCTGCTGCGCGCCTTTCATGAGAACCGGAATCTCTCGCTGGTACAGGGCGCGGCCTTGCTGGCAGCCATCCTGGTGGGCACCCTGGCCGGAGGCGATGCCGGGCTGGCCGCTGCCATCGGCACCCAGGCGGCCATACAACAACAGCAGATCAACTTCACCCGCCAGAACGAAAAGGAGGCGGACCGCATCGGCATCGACATCATGCAGCAGGCGGGCTTCGATCCCCGAGCCATGCCCACCTTCTTCGCCCGCATGGGTCGGGCCAACAGCGCCTATGCCACCAGCCTGCCAGAATTCCTGCGCACCCACCCGGTGACCAATGCCCGCATCGCCGACGCATTGGGAAGGGCCGAGACCTACTCTTACCGCCAGCACGAGGACAGCCTGCGCTATCTGTTGGCCCGCGCCGCCATCCGCGAGATGACCTTCCAGGATCCGGCGGATGCCATCATTCATTTCCGCAGCGCGCTCAAGGAAGGGCGATTCCGCAGCCAGGCGGCGGCCCGTTATGGATATGCCCTTGCGCTCCATCGCGCCGAACGCCACGACCAGGCAGCGAAGGAGATGGAGACCCTGCTGAAACAACATCCCCAGGTGGTGGAGTTCCTGGTCACCGCCTCCCGCATCGACATGGACCGGGGCAAGCGCAAGCTGGCCCTGAAGCGGCTGGAGAAGGCCAAGGCGCGCCTGCCCTACAACTATCCTCTGCGCATCACCCTGGCGGAGCTCTATCTGCGCGCGGGCAAGCCGCGCCAGGCCCAGAAAGAACTGCTCGGGCTGCGTCGCAGCTATCCCGACAAGACCCGCATCTACCGTCTGTTGGCCCGAGCCAGCGCCGACCAGGGAAGACAGGGAGAGAGCCATCAGTACATGGCCTCTTACTACTACCTGATGGGACTGCTGGAGCCGGCCCGGCTGCAACTGGAGATCGCCCTGCGCCAACCCAACCTGGAAGAGTACGAACGCGCGCGCATCCAGTCACAGCTGCAGCAGGTGAAGAGCGAGATCGAACAACTCAAGCGGGAAGAAAAGAAGCATTGAGAAAAAAGGGATCACACCGCATCCATTACAGTGTGAACGTGCTCCCCTTTCACGAAAGCGCGTTTTTCACTATGTGAAAGGAAAAGATTATGATAAGTTCGCTTTCGCAATCCCAGTGAAACACCAAAAGGAGCGCACGCAATGGTAAAGAGAACCACCAAGAAGGCGGCGGCGAAGAAGGCCCCCGCGCCCAAGAAGCTCACCGCCATCGGCAAGAAAATGACCAAGGCCGAGATCATCGCCACCATCGCCGAGGATACCGGCCTCACCAAGAAACAGGTCGCCTCGGTCTTCTCCTCCCTGGGCGACCTCATCACCCGCCACATCAAGAAACGCGGTTCCGGTGAATTCGCCATCCCGGACACCGGCATCAAGATCCGCCGCGTGAAGAAGCCGGCCCGCAAGGCGCGCATGGGCCGCAACCCGGCAACCGGCGAACCCATGAAGATTCCCGCCAAGCCCGCTTCCACCACGGTGAAGGTGGTGGCGCTCAAAGCACTCAAGGACGTGGTGAAGAGCTGAACCGGCAGTTCTGGCCGAACAAAGCAAAACGCCGCTTCACCGCGGCGTTTTTCATTTGGGCGATGGACTGGCCCTTCCCTGGCGTAGCAGCAGCCTGCCCTCCTTTTGCACCAGCTCCAGGTGGCGCAGAAAGCTCATGCCCAGCAGGACCTGGCCCCAGGGGCGCAGCTCCGGCAGGATGGTCGCAGGCACATTGCGCTGTTCGATGGGCCCCAGCCGCACCCGTTTCAGGCGCGTCTGCCAGACCGCCACCACACCGTTGGCCGTGTTGCTCAGGGCGCCACCCATGCGCTTGAGCCCAAGGCGGTCGGCCAGCTTGCGGGAGATGGCCACCTGGGTGGCGCCGGTGTCCACCAGGAAGGTGACTGGAAAACCATCGATGAAGCCGCTGGCCACGTAGTGACCGTCGGCATTGCGCTCCAGCACCACTTCGCGCACCCCTTCGGGCGTCACCCTTCCAGCGGGTTCTCTGTTTGGATTGAAGCGGTGTTCCAGCAGCCTGCCGAAAAAGAGCGTCAGCAGGAGCAGCAAGAGCACCCAGGCCCCGATCAGCATGCCCTTGCCCAGCGACTGTCCCGGTGGCCCGTTCATTTCAGCTTCGTCGGGCTGAAGCCCGACCCACGAGAACGCTTGGCTCGATGGTCACAACAAAGGAACCTCTGATTTAATCCTGGACGAAGCAGGTTGTTCTCTTCCGGTTCGAGTACAAGGCGAAGTTCGCAGGCAATAGCCAGCTATTGGCAAGAACTTCAACGCAGTAATCGGGCCGGAGGAGGACAAGATGCGAGTTCATGGATTAAATCAGAGGTTCCCAAAAGAGGCCGGCAGCTCCCGGACGCAAGGTTGCTGCCGGCCAGGTGAGGGGCGCGCGATCAGTAGACCGGCTGGTAGCCGTATCCGCGATAGCCGGCCTGTGGGGAGCGCGCCGGGCGGCGGGGTTGATAGAGCGCCTCCCGGAACTGCCGGCGGTAGTGCACCACCGCACTCTGACCATTGGCAGCGACGTCGTATACCTTCCAGCCCGTCCTGGACTTGTAGAAGCGAAAATCCATGCGTGCCGGATAACCTTGGGGGCCCCGAATGGCCGCGGTCACCACACCGGTACGTCCATCCGGGGAGAGCCGCTCGGAGACCACGCGAATCTGCTGCCGGTCGTAGTCACCCAGCCGTTCCACCAGGGTGGCCAGGAACTGACGCTTGATCCGATTGGTGAGCCGCCGGCGCTGCTGCTCGTCCATCCGTTTCCACACGGCGCCGGCAGCGGAACGCGCCATGTAGGCGAAATCGAAGTAGGGAGCGATCTCCTTGTTGAGGAAGGCACCCAGTTTCTGCAGGTCGCCATCACTGTTCTGCAGGAAGTCCATCATCCTGTCCAGACCCCGGGTGGCCACCGCGCCCGGCCCGTCGGCACGAACACGGGCGCGAGCGGGGTCGGCAGGTGGCGCGCCATAACCAGGGGCCGTTCCATAAGGGGCCGCCTGGGCCGTGGCGGTAACGAGAAGTGCGGAAATCAGTACAGCGCTTTTCTTCATTTCATCCTCCGTCAGCGGAAACCTCGTCACGGTTTCTCTCGTAATTCCCGGGTTACCGGGGTCAGGTGGTGATCTTGCGATAGATGTCGGAAACCTTCAAGGGAAGCTTGGCCACGTCGTCCAGTACCGTGTAGTTGGCCTTGCCGTACATATGGGGCAGATAGTCGGCGCCCTCCCGGTCGATGGTGATACAAAAGGGATGAATGCCCGCCACCCGCGCCTCGAACAACGCCTGGCGGGTGTCCTCGATGCCGTACTCGCCCCGGTAATAATGATCGTAGTCGTCCGGCTTGCCGTCGGAGAGGGTGATCAACAGCTTGGTGCGCGCCTCCACTTCGGAGAGCATGCGGGTGAAGTGACGGATGGGCGCCCCCATGCGGGTGTAGTCACGCGGCTCGATGCCGGCGATGGCGGCCTTCACCTGGTCGTCCAGGGGCTGGTCGAAGGATTTGATGCGATAGACCTCGCAGCGCTTCCGCGCCCAGCCGGAAAAGCCGTAGATGGCATAGCGGTCCCCCAGGATGCGCAGCGACTCCACCAGCAGCACCAGCGCTTCGCGCTCGGCCTGGTTGATCCATCCCTTGGTGGAGCCCGACATGTCCACCATGAAGAGCACGGCGATGTTGCGCTCGTCCTTGTGCAGGCGGGTGAAGAGGCGATTGTTCATCTCCAGCCCGGAGCGCACGTCCGCCCAGGCCTCCACGAAGGCGTCGATGTCCACCTCCTCGCCATGGGGTTGGCGGCGAAGCGTCTTCTCCTCGCCGCGCAGCACCTCGAAGGTGCGGTGCAGGGATTTCACCAACCCGCGGTACTTACCCAGGGTCTGTCGGTAGAAGCGGGGATCTCCGGGCTTTAGGTCGTGTTCGCGCAGCACGCACCAGTGCTTGCGGTAGTGCTGGCGGCCGAAATCCCACTCGTCGTAGAAGAAGGCGCCCTCCTCGTGGTAGGCGCCGGACCAGACCTCGTCCGGATCGAGTTGCTCGTCCCGCAGCAGGGAGGGGTCGTACTCCCCCGGCCCCGCCGGCTGCAGGTACTCCTCCGGGATGGCGGTGAGATCGAGCTGAATGGAGGTCATCAGCTGACGCACCTGTTCCGGCAACGGCACCACCTGGTCTGCCACCAACAGCTCCAGCTCCGGCAGGTCCTCTTCCCTTCCAGCTTTTTCCCGCAGCTCGAAGCGGTCGGGCGCTTGACCCTCTTCCGCCATCTCCTCGGCGATCACGCGCAGGGCATCCCGGAAGCGGGCCTGGTCGCGCAGCAGGCGGTGCCGGCGCGCCTCCCAGGCCTTCTCCAGATCCATGCCCCCAGCATGGGCCGGCAGCGGGGGCGGCACCATGTCCCGCAGCCGCCGGGCCTGGCGCAGGCTCTCCTCTGCGCCACCGGCGATGAGATCCCCTTGCAGTGCCAGCAGCTCCCGGGACCAGCCCGCCTCTCCAAGGCGTTCCGCCAGCGCCAGCATTTGCCGGTGCAGACCCGGCAGCTCGCGGGCGATGATCCCTTCCAGCCGCAGCGTCTCCAGGGTTTCGAACCAGCGTCGCAGGGGGCCCTCGCCGACACGGTGGGGATCGATGTTGAGGGTGCCAAAGCGGGTTTGGGCCCAGAGAAAGGTGGCCATCGCCTTGGCCAGCTGAAAGTTGGCCTCCGGATCGTCCAGCCGGGCCACCAGTTCCGGCAGGTAGAGTACTTCGCCATCGGTCCAGCAGCGCTCGTCCTGTTCCAGTTTCAGGCGGCGGCCGCTGAGCCCCTGGACGAAGGACCGGAGCACCGGCGCCACCTCCTCGAACAGCGCAGCCGCCACGCGCAGATGGCCCGATTCCAGGTATCCCTCCAGATCCTTGATCACCTCCATGGCGGAGCGCAACCCCTCGCTGTCGTAGCGGTCCATGGCCTGCAGGGCCCATGCGGAGACCATCTCCGCCTCCATCCGCTCCAGCGCCTGGCCGGCACGCAGGGCGAACTGATAGGCGATCTGGATGTTGGTGGTGGCCACCCGGCGCGTCCAGTCCAGCACGAACTGCTGCCGGTCGCGCGGCAGCCGGGCCAATCCGGCAGCGATCTCCTCGGTATGGAGAAAGGAGAACTCCACCTCCAGGCAGTCGTCCAGATGACGACCGATCTCCTCGGCGGTGAGGGGCTGTGAACGACTCATGCCGGAAGTGTAGGTCGGGCTTCAGCCCGACAACAACCCACGGATCCTGCGCCTATGGAGCTGCCCGGAGGGGCCAAGACTTCAATCCAGCTCCAGCTCCTTCCACATCGCGTCCACCCGCTTCACCACCTCGGGATCGCGGGTGATGGGCCGGCCCCATTCGCGGCTGGTCTCGCCGGGCCACTTGGAGGTGGCGTCCAGCCCCATCTTGGACCCCAGCCCCGACACCGGCGAGGCGAAGTCGAGATAGTCGATGGGGGTGTTCTCCACCAGCACGGTGTCGCGCGCCGGGTCCATGCGGGTGGTGATGGCCCAGATGACGTCGTTCCAGTCGCGCACGTTGACGTCGTCGTCGGT
>JALXAM010000062.1:0-51371 GCA_026992075.1 Sedimenticola sp.
CCTCACCCCAACCCTCTCCCGGAGGGAGATGGGGTTGTTGACCTCACCCCATCCCTCCAGGGAAAACGCCCCCTGCGCTCCCCCTCCCTCCGGGAGGGGGCTGGGGGGAGGGGGTCCAAAATGATCCCAACCTTCAACCTCCGGCAACACCCTCCCCTTCCCGTCCACCACGGCCACGCCCTCTCCTTCCACCATGCGCCCGATCTCGCTGCAAGCGACGCCGCTGCCAGCCAGCGCTTCCAAGCGTCCCTGGGGGACGGTGAAACAGAGCTCGTAGTCGTCTCCCCCGCCCAGCACCGGCCGCCAGTCACCTCCCAGCAACTCACGCGTTTGGGAGGAGAGCGGGATGCGCTCCACTTCCAGCCGGGCGCCACAGCCGCTGGCGCGGCACAGATGGCCCAGGTCGGCCACCAGGCCGTCGGAAACATCGATGCAGGCCGAAGCGATCCCTACCAGCGCCCGCCCCTCCGCCAAACGGGGCTCGGGCCGTTCCAGCCGTTCCCGCAGGAAAGGGGGCGGAACCTCCCCGGCCTGCAGCAGCTTCAAGGCCAGGGCGGCGTCTCCCAGGGTGCCGGTGACGAAGATCCGGTCACCGGGCCGCGCGCCGGCGCGCCGCAGCACCCTGCCCGGCGCCACGCTGCCGGTGAGCTGGAGGGAGAGGCTCAGGGGGCCCCGGCAGGTGTCTCCACCCACCAGGGCCAGGTTCCAGCGTTTCGCCAGCGCAGAGATGCCCCCGGCAAAGGCGGCGAGCCAGCCTTCGTCGGCTTCGGGAAGGGTGAGGGAGAGAAGCGCCCACAAAGGCCGCGCACCCATGGCGGCCAGGTCGCTCAGATTCACCGCCAGCGCCTTGTGGCCCAGGGCGACGGAATCGGTGCCGGGCAGGAAATGGCGCCCTTCGAGCAGGGTGTCCATGGTCATCACCAGCTCCTCTCCCGGCGGGGGAGCCAGCAGGGCGGCGTCGTCGCCGATGCCGAGAACCACCCCCTCGCCCGCCGGAGCCAGGGGAGCGAAGAAGCGCTCGATGAGGTCGAATTCAGACACGCCTGCGGCTGGCGGTTTCCGCAGGTCGCAGCTGGCGTGCCACCTTGTCCAGCACGCCGTTGATGTACCGGTGGCTCTGCTCGGCGCCGAAGGTCTTGGCCAGCTCCACCGCCTCGTTGATCACCACCCGATAGGGCACCTCCGGGTGGGCCAGCAGCTCGTAGGTGCCCAGGCGCAGCAATGCCCGCTCCACCAGGTCCACCTCCTCCACCGGACGGTCGAGATGATCCTTCAGGGCTCCATCCAGTTCGTCCAGCCTTGCGGGCACGCCATGCACCAGGTCCCGGAAATAGTCCACTTCGAACTTCCCGTCCCGGTTCTCGGTGAGGAAATGGTTGACGATTTCGCCCAGGTCGTCGCCGGTGACCTGCCACTGATAGAGCGCCTGCAGCGCCAGGCGTCGGGAGCGGGATCGCTTGCGGCTCACAGTTTTCGCAGCAGATCGACCATTTCGATGGCGGTGGCGGCCGCTTCGCCGCCCTTGTTGCCCGCCTTGGTGCCCGCCCGCTCGATGGCCTGCTCGATGGTGTCCACGGTGAGCACGCCAAAGGCGATGGGCACGCCGTGCTTGAGGGTCACCTGGGCCATCCCCTTCACCGCCTCCCCGGCGACGTACTCGAAATGGGGCGTGCCGCCGCGGATCACCGCGCCCAGGGCGACGATAGCGTCGTAGTCGCCGCTGGCGGCCACCTTGTCCAGCACCAGCGGCAGCTCGAAGGCGCCGGGCACCCGAACCACGGTGATCTCCTCGTCGCTGGCGCCATGGCGGCGCAGGGTGTCGATGGCCCCCGCCTCCAGCTGCCCGACGATGAAACTGTTCCAGCGCGACACCACCAGGCAGTAGCGCGCGCCGCCGGCGGTGAGGTTGCCTTCTATGGTCTTGATGGTCATGGTCTGGTTCCTGTCTGGTTTGGTGTTTGCATCCCCTCACCCCAGCCCTCTCCGGGGGAGAGGACGGTTGTTTGTTTGATCCCCTCACCCTGGCCCTCTCCCGGAGGGAGAGGGGATAGTTTTTGTCCCCTCACCCCCGGCCCCTCTCCCTGAGGGAGAGGGGAGAAAAGCCGGGAAACTGGCCGACACTCCCTCTCCCTCTGGGAGAGGGCTGGGCTGAGGGGATCAAAATCATCCTTCCTCTTCCGGCAACTCGAAATCGACGAATTCGGTCACCTCCAGGTGGAATCCCGCCAGGGCGTGGAGATGCTTGGGGGCGCTCATCACCCGCATCTTCTTCACGCCCAGGTCGATGAGGATCTGGGCCCCCACGCCGAAGGTGCGCAGCTCCTTGTCGCGGATCTTGCCCAGGTCGATGCTCGGCCCTTCGCCACTGCCTTTCAGCTGGCAGGCCTGGATGCGCTGCACGATGTCACGCGCAGTGTCATGGTTGCGCAGGATCACGATCACTCCCTTGCCCTCCGCAGCCACCTGTTTCATGGCGTTCTTCAGTGGCCAGCCGCACTCGGGGTAGGTGCTACCGAGCAGGTCGCAGAGGCTGTTCTGTACATGCACCCGCACCAGCACCGGCTCTTCCGGATCGATCCTGCCTTTCACCAGCGCCAGGTGCACCTCGTTGTCCACCACGTCCTGGTAGGCCACCACCCGGAACTCCCCCGCCTCGGTGGGCAGCAGGCACTCGTTGACCCGTTCCACCGTCTTCTCGTTGCGGATGCGATACTCGATGAGATCGGCGATGGTACCGATTTTCAGGCCGTGCTCGGCGGCGAACCTCTCCAGGTCGGGGCGGCGCGCCATGGTGCCGTCCTCGTTGAGGATCTCCACGATCACCGCCGCCGGCTCCAGTCCCGCCAGGCGGGCCAGGTCGCATCCCGCCTCGGTATGGCCGGCGCGCACCAGCACCCCGCCGGGCTGCGCCATGAGCGGGAAGATGTGGCCCGGCTGCACCAGGTCCTCGGGGCGGGCATCCGGCTTCACCGCTGCCAGTACGGTCCTGGCCCGGTCGGCGGCCGAGATGCCGGTGGTGACCCCTTCCGCCGCCTCGATGGAGACGGTGAAATTGGTGGACTCGAGCTGATCGTTGGCGTTCACCATCAAGGGCAGACGAAGCTGCTGGCACCGCTCCCGGGTGAGGGTCAGGCAGATCAGTCCACGGCCATACTTGGCCATGAAGTTGATCGCCTCGGGCGTCACCTTCTCGGCCGCGATGACCAGGTCGCCCTCGTTCTCGCGGTCCTCGTCGTCCATGATGATGACCATGCGGCCCTGGCGCAGATCCTCGATGATTTCTTCGGTACTATTCAGAGCCATTGGTACAGTATGGCCTTTTTTGGAAGCGGGGCATTCTAGCATGACGAAGGAGACAGAAGGGGTCATCAAGTTCCAGCTCGACCACCGTCCCGGGCCGGCGCCAGCGACGACCCTCACCGCCCCGCTGCGCGCCTGGTTCCAGGTGCTGCGCCGGCTGGAGCTGCTGGGCCAGCGGCCCGACCGCTATCTCGGTTACGCCTACGGCAATCTCAGCCGGCGGGATGGTTCCGGTTTCCTGATCACCTGCACCCAGACCAGCGGTCAGAAACGACTGGAGCCCGACCAGTTCAGCCGGGTGGAAGGGTGGAACGTCGTCACCAACCGGTTGCAGGCGGCCGGCCCCTGCAAACCGTCGTCGGAGGCTCTCACCCACGCCATCGTCTATCAACGGATTCCCGCTGCCCGTTTCGTCTTCCATGTCCACTCCCCCGACATCTGGCGCAACATGGAGGCGCTGGAGCTGCCGGTCACCGACCCGGCCGCCGAGTACGGCACCCCCGAGATGGCCAGGGCCACCGAAGCGGTGCTTGCCGACCTGGGCCTGCCCGCCAGTGGCACGCTGGCGATGGGCGGGCACGAAGACGGCATTCTCTCCTGGGGTGAGAGGGCGGAGGAGGCGGGCAGCCGGCTGGTCTCTCTCCTCGCCCGGGCACTGGCATTGGAATAAAAGGGCGCCCCGGCGCATCTCTTTCCTGCCAACCACCGAAAGGAGAGAACCATGCGCCACCACTGGATCAGCGTCACGCTTCTGATTCTGGGTTTGACCAACACCCCGGCAGCACTGGCCGGCAAGGACAAAGCCGGCCTCGGCCACGACTATCGCACCTTCCACGCCGATGGAAAGATCGAGTACGGCAGGATCGAGGACTCCTACACCGCAGACCTGGTGATGTACCTGGCGGGCAACCAGTTCATGGTGATGGAGGAGCTGATCCGCGACTTCCAGAAGAAAAATCCCGACATCCAAAGGATCTACGTGGAGACCATTCCTCCGGGCCAGATCCTCAAGGGCCAGATCCTGAAACAGGGAACCATCGAAGGAAAGCAGACCGCCCGCAATCCCGATCTCTTCGCCAGCGTCAACCTGGGCCACCTGAAGAAACTGCGCAAGCGGGAGCTCATGCACGATTACATGATCTACACCCACAACAAGCTGGAATTGATGGTGGCCAAAGGCAACCCAAAAGGCATCAAAGGCCCTGAAGATCTGGCGCGGGACGATCTCGTTCAGTCCCACCCCAACCCCCTTACCGAAGGGATCTTCAAGTTCTACGGGTCGCAGATGCTCAAGGACCTGGGGATCCACGACAAGGTGACCGGCGGCAAGAAATGCAAGAGCTGCTGGGCGGTTCCGGGCAAGACCTGGTTCACCTCACGCCACCATCGTGAAACCCCCTACCGCATCGAAAAAGGGGAGGCCGACGTCGGCATCGTCTGGACCACCGAAGTGAAGCACGCCCAGGCCCAGGGCCGTCCGGTGGAGGGAGTGCCCATTCCGGCGCCCTACAACATGCAGCACAAGGTCGGTTACGCCATCGGTATCCTGAAGACCGGCCGGAACCCCTACAACGCCAGCCGTTACCTCTCTTACCTGGGCACCCCCGAGGCGCAGGCGATCTACGAGAAATATGGCTTCATCAGGGCTACGGACAGCGAGTTGAAGCTCAAACCCATTCCCACGCCCTGACGCCGAAGCAAGCCCGTTTCCTCCCTCCCTCGACCTTCGCGCAGCTGAGGCTGCCGGAGGTCATTTTTTTACTGAGGGGTCCGGCAGCGGCCGGGGTCTCCAGGACCAGACCACCACTTTCCGAATGAGGCCCTGGTTCTTCCTACAACGGCCGTCTCGGGCAACACACCACCCATCGCCCGGCCACCTGATGGTCACCCACGGCAATCTCACCGAAAGCACCTATTTACGAATCCGAACCACCCAGTTCCCCTCCTCCGCCACGACGTCGAGAAAAGCAATGCCCCTTTCACGACACCAGGCTTTCACGTCCTCGCCGCAAGGGGGATAGCTGGTGAGCAACCTGGCTTCGGTTCCGTCCGGTAAAGTGGCGACGGCCCGGTCGATGGCGAGCAGGTAACCGGGACAGGTCTGACCGCGCACGTCGATGACCGCCACCCGCCCTTCCCAGCGGATGCTGGCCCGGACCGTCCGGCTCGGCGGTTTTCGGCGAAAGGGCCACATGGCATGCAGTCTGCCAGCTCGTCGCCAGACTGGCGGCTCAGGTGTTGCCGAAGCCTGCCCGGGCGAGAGCCTCCAGGGTGATGCCACTACTTTCGGGATCGGCCGCCTTCTCCCCCAACAGCAGCCGCTCCAGATAGCGCGCCACCAGATCCACTTCCAGGTTGACCCGGGTGCCCACCTGGTAGCCGTCCATGATGGTCTCGCGCAGGGTGTGGGGCACGATGTTGAGATGAAAACGAGCACCCTCCACACCGTTCACCGTGAGGCTGGTGCCATCCACGGTGATGGAGCCCTTGTGGGCGATGTAGCGGGCCAACTCGGCGGGCGCCTCGATGGTGAAGCGCACCGAGCGGGCATCCTCGCGGCGATCCACCACGGTGCCCAGGCCGTCCACGTGGCCGCTCACCAGGTGGCCGCCGAGGCGCGTGGCCAGGGTGAGAGCCTTCTCCAGGTTCACCGGACTGCCCGGCTTCAGGTTGCCCAGCGAGGTGAGCGAAAGGGTCTCCCGGGAGACGTCGGCCACGAAGCCGTCGCCCGGCAGCTCGATGGCGGTGAGGCAGACGCCGTTCACCGCGATGCTGTCGCCGAGCTGCACGTCGGAGAGATCGAGCTTGCCGGTATGGATCCCTAAGCGAACGTCGCCGCCGCGGTCTTCCAGCGATCTGACCTGTCCGATGGCCTGGATGATTCCGGTGAACATGGTTGAAGTCCTCGTTTTGATCCCCTCACCCCAGCCCTCTCCCGAGGGGAGGAGAGGGAGAGTGGCTTGCTTTGATCCCCTCACCCCGGCCCTCTCCCGGAGGGAGAGGGAGGATTTGCAGACTTCCTCACGCCAGCCCTCTCCGGGACGGAGAGGGAGAGTGATGCCCGGCCATTCGCTCCCCTCTCCCTCCGGGAGAGGGGTTGGGGGTGAGGGGGGTCAAAAACCATTCTCCTCAATCCCTCGGCCGCATATGCGGAAAGAGCAGCACGTCGCGAATGGAGGGCACGTCGGCAAAGAGCATCACCAGCCGGTCGATGCCGATGCCCTCGCCGGCGGTGGGCGGCAGCCCGTACTCCAGGGCGCGCACATAGTCCTCGTCGAAGTGCATCGCCTCGTCGTCGCCCGCCTCCTTCTCCTCCACCTGCTTGCGGAAGCGCTCCGCCTGGTCCTCCGGGTCGTTGAGCTCGGAAAAGCCGTTGGCGATCTCGCGCCCGCCGACGAAGAACTCGAAGCGGTCGGTGACGAAGGGGTTGGTGTCGCTGCGCCGCGCCAGGGGCGAGACCTCGGTGGGGTACTCGGTGATGAAGGTGGGATCCTTGAGCCGGTGCTCCACCGTCTTCTCGAAGATCTCGATCTGGATCTTGCCCAGCCCCCAGTTCTCCTGTACCTCGATGCCAAGGCGGCGGGCGTGTTCAGCCGCTTTATCACGATCCTCCAGGTCCCCGGCGGGGATGTCGGGGTTGAAGTGGAGGATGGACTCCTTCACCGTCATCCGGGCGAAGGGCTTGCCGAAGTCGTAGGTTTCGCCCTGGTACTGGATCCTGGTGCTGCCCTTGATGTCGCGGGCGATGCCGCGCAGCAGCTCCTCGGTGAGATCCATCAGGTCGTGATAGTCGGCATAGGCCTCGTAGAACTCCAGCATGGTGAACTCGGGGTTGTGGCGGGTGGAAAGCCCCTCGTTGCGGAAGTTGCGGTTGATCTCGAACACCCGCTCGAACCCGCCCACCACCAGCCGCTTGAGATAGAGCTCCGGCGCGATGCGCAGGTAGAGCGGCAGGTCCAGGGCGTTGTGGTGGGTGACGAAGGGACGCGCCGTGGCGCCGCCGGGGATCACCTGCATCATGGGGGTCTCCACCTCCACGAAGCCGCGCGCCTTGAGGAAGTCGCGGATGTAATCGATGATGCGCGAGCGCATCAGGAACACCTCCCGCGACTCGGGATTGACGATCAGATCAAGATAGCGCTGGCGATAGCGCAGCTCGGTGTCGCTCAGGCCGTGCCACTTCTCCGGCAGGGGGCGCAGGGACTTGGTGAGCAGCACCGCCCGCTCCATGTTGACATAGAGGTCACCCTTGCCCGATTTATGCACCGGCCCCTCGGCGCCGACGATGTCGCCGATGTCCCACTGCTTGATCTCGTCCAGCAGCTCCTTGGGGAGCTTCTTGCGGTCCACATAGAGCTGGATGCGCCCGCTCATGTCCTGGATGACGAGGAAAGGACCGCGCTTGGCCATGATGCGGCCGGCCACGGCGGCATGGCGGTCGAGGGCCTCCAGCTCTTCCTTGGATTTCTCCCCCAGCTCCTTCTGGAGATCGGCGGCCAGATCCTTGCGCTTGAAATCGTTGGGATAGGCCAGCCCCGCCTCGCGCAGCCGCTTGAGCTTTTCGCGCCGCTGGGCGATGAGTTTGTGTTCGTCCTGGGTTTTGTCGTTCATAAGCTTTATTGAATTGTCGGGCTGAAGCCCGACCTACAGATCAGAAACAGGATAGGCAAAGGCCGCCAGGCCGTGCCCATCAACCTGCGGCGGGCACGCTGCGCTTTGCCCACCCTACGATAACCAGGTCTTTCCGGGGGAGAGGGAAGCCTGGGTTGACCCCTCACCCCCAACCCCTCTCCCGGAGGGAGAGGGCCGGGGTGAGGGGGATCTCAAATCAATCACAATCCGCTCTTGAGACTGGCCTCGATGAAAGGATCGAGTCCGCCGTCGAGCACCGCCTGGGTGTTGCCCACCTCCACGCCGGTGCGCAGGTCCTTGATGCGCGACTGGTCGAGCACGTAGGAGCGGATCTGGCTGCCCCAGCCGATGTCGGCCTTGCTCTCCTCCAGCGCCTGTTGGCTCTCGCGCCGCTTCTGCATCTCCAGCTCGTAGAGCTTGGCCTTGAGCTGTTTCATCGCCTGCTCCTTGTTGGAGTGCTGGGAGCGGCTGTTCTGGCACTGCACCACGATGCCGGTGGGCAGGTGCGTCAGGCGCACCGCCGACTCGGTCTTGTTGACGTGCTGCCCGCCGGCGCCCGAGGCGCGATAGACATCCACCCGGATGTCGGCCGGGTTGAGGTCGATCTCCACGCTGTCGTCGATCTCGGGCGAGACGAAGACCGCGGCGAAGGAGGTGTGGCGCCGGTTGCCCGAGTCGAAGGGCGACTTGCGCACCAGGCGGTGGACGCCGGTCTCGGTGCGCAGCCAGCCGAAGGCGTAGGGCCCCTCGAACTTCACCGTGGCCGACTTGATGCCCGCCACCTCGCCGGGCGAGACCTCCATCAGCTCGGTCTTGAAACCGTGGGATTCGCCCCAGCGCAGGTACATGCGCAGCAGCATCTCGGCCCAGTCCTGGGCCTCGGTGCCGCCGGAGCCGGCCTGGATCTCCAGGAAGGCGTTGTTGGCGTCCATCTCGCCGGAGAACATGCGCTGGAACTCCAGCGCCTCCACCTCCTTCTCGAAGGTGTCCACGTCGGCGGCCACGGCGGCGACGGTCTCCTCGTCGCCCTCCTCCACCGACAGTTCCAGCAGCTCCTCGGCTTCGTTCAGCCCTGCCGTGATGCGGTCGATCCCCTCGACCACGTTCTCGAGCTGCGCCCGCTCCCGGCCCAGGGCCTGGGCCTTCTCCGGGTCGTTCCAGATCTCCGGATCCTCCAGCTCGGCGAGTACCTCGGTCAGCCGCTCCTTCTTGGCGGCGTAGTCAAAGATACCCCCTGAGGGATTCCACGCGCTCCCTCAAGTTGGCGATCTTGTTGGTGATCGGGTTGATGTCCTGCATGATGACTCCTCGCGTCGCGAAACGGGGAATTCTACCCGATTGCAGCGACTGCTCAATGGAAACGATGGAAACGGGAGAAGAAAAACAACTCAACAATCAGAGAGCTGGTTTACAGATCATTCCAGACATCGTCCTGGCTGTTGGACCAGAAACGCTCCATGACCGGTTCCTGAGCGCTTTTGAGCTCTTCCAGGCTGCTGCTCCTGAGTCCGTGCTTGACTTCCAGGTATTCGATGAAATCGAGCACCTCACGGGCCAGCGGCTCTGGAAGCCGCTCGATCTCCGCTACGATCTCTTTTGCAAGTGTCATGGCCGTGCTCCCAAATTCTTCGGCCAATTATGGGCTTGCATGCGCTCGGGCACAACGGTCATCAACTGCAGAAAGCGCTCGGCGCACAAGAGCGGCAAGCGCGGGATCGGGCGGCAGGTTGTCGGCCAGGTGGCGGCGGCCGGCGGGCGAGAGGCGGGCCACGCCCCAGCGGCAGCGGCGCAGGGTCTCCTCCTCCCCTTCCCGCGCGTGGTAGAGGGGCAGGTTGGCCTCGAAGAAGGAGAGGCTGTCGGCCTCGCGCAGCAGATCGGCCCGGGGGTCGCCGCCCACCTCGTGCAGTTCCACCAGCCGGCAGGCCTCCCGAATCACCTCCGGCGCCACGCCGCACCCTTCCAGGATGCCCCTGAGCAGCTCCGCGCCACGCCGGGCGTGGGCCGCCTTGAAGGCGTCGTAGTCGTCGAATGCCTCGCGCCGCACCCGGTCGGGGGTGGCGCGGTCGATGTCGTGGCCCAGGGCGGCAAGCCGCAACGCCGGATCGGCACCCGGTTCCAGGCGCAACAGCCATTCCAGGGTGTTCTCGGCATGAGCCGGATCCTCGGGCACCTCGGAGCCGGCGATCACCTCCAGGATGCGCCGCCGGGCGCAGTCGAAAGGGTCAGGCCTGCTGGGGCACATCCCGGCAGACCACCAGCCGGCGCAGGGCCTCGAGGTTCATCACCAGGGCGATGATGACCAGCACCGCCAGGGGCTGATCGAGCACCGCGCCGAGGAATATCAGAAACACCCGCACGTCCCGCCCCATGCGGAACCTTGCGCCGCCGCGCTCGCGCATGAGGCCGTCGTACTTGTCGGCGGTGTAGCTCACCATGAAGGAGCCGACGATGGCCAGGAAGCCGGCCACCAGGGCCACCGCCCCGGCACCCTGTTGCAGCAGGTGCCAGGTGAGGCCGAACAGCAGCAGGGCGTCGGCATAACGGTCCAGCACGGCGTCGAGCCAGCCGCCGTAGTCGCTCTGCTGGAATTTCAGGCGGGCGATCTCGCCGTCGCAGCCGTCGATGATGGAGGCGAGCTGGGCCAGCACCCCGCCCACCGCCAGGGTCGGGTAGCCCGGCAGCATGAAGAGCAGCGCAGCCACCACCGAGAGGGCGAAGGAGAAGAGCGACACCTGGTTAGGGGTCACCGGCAGACGCGCCAGCCAGCGCGACAGGCGGATGGAGAGAGGCCGGTTGAGCCAGCGCGACACCGGCCCGTCATGGGCCTTGCCGCGCAGCCGCGCCAGCAGGGCCTTCTCGGCCCGCCTCAAAGCCGCCTCGTCGTCCAGATCGCACCAGAAGCCGCCGCTGACATCCAGGGCCTTTGCCCGGCCCTGGGCCGCCAGCCGTCCGACGCCACCCGAGAGGCTGGTGTCGCCCTCGGCTTCGGCCTGGCGCAACGCCTCGAACAGCGCCGGCGTGGCCAGGAAGAGGCCGGTGTCATAGCCGTCGTACCACTCCAGCCCCTTGCCGATGGCCTCGATGCGGTCGCCCTCGCGGCGCACCCGGGTGACATCGTCGGCGTCCACCAGGGAGTTGTGGCGGTCGCCGTCCACCGCCAGCAGCAGCCCTTCTTCGGGCGCCCCCCGTTCGATGAGCCGGCGCGCCAATTCGGGATCGAACAGGTGGTCGGCCATCAGCAGCAGGAAGGGCTCCTTCAGCAGGGGCTCGGCCGCCAGCACCGAGGCGCCGTTGCCCGCCTCCCGCCAGCGCGGATTGGTGACAGTGGTAATGGGCACCCCCAGCCGCCGGGAGAGTCGCTCCAAAAAGGCTCGCAAGGGCTGTTCCCCATATCCCGTGACCACCACGAAATCATCCGCCCCGGCGGCGAGCGCGGAGCGGATGGTCCTTTCGATGAGGGGTACCCCCAGGAAAGGGAACAGCGGCTTGCTCTCGGCCCTAGGCCGCAGCCGACTGCCGCTCCCTGCTGCCAATATCAGGCACTTCATGGGGCTTCTCCTGGCCGGCGATGAAGGCCTCCATCAGGCGGTAGGCCTCGTCGTCGGAGACCTGGCGCGGCGGGTGCTTGCAGAAGTAGCTGGAAGGCGCGTGAATGACCCCGCCCAAGCCGCGATCGAGGGCCAGTTTGGCGCAACGCACCGCGTCGATGGCCACCCCCGCCGAGTTGGGCGAGTCCTCCACCGAGAGCCGCAGCTCCAGGTTCATGGGCACGTCGCCGAAGAGCTTGCCCTCCATGCGCAGGAAGCAGACCTTGTTGTCGTTCTGCCAGGGCACGTAGTCGCTGGGGCCGACGTGGATGTTCTCATCACTCAGCCGCTCGGCGGCCACCGACTGCACCGCCTCGGTCTTGGACTCCTTCTTGGAGGCCAGCCGGGCGTGGTTGAGCATGTTGAGGAAGTCGGTGTTGCCCCCGGTGTTGAGCTGGTAGGTGCGCTCCAGCTTCACGCCCCGTTTGGCAAACAGGTCGGTGAGGGTGCGGTGGGTGATGGTGGCCCCCACCTGGGCCTTGATGTCGTCACCGATGATGGGGATGCCGGCTTCCTCGAAGCGGGCCGCCCACTCGGGATCGGAGGCGATGAACACCGGAATGTTGTTGACGAAGGCCACGCCCGCCTCCAGGGCGCACTCGGCGTAGAAGCGGGTCGCCTCCTCGGAGCCCACCGGCAGGTAGTTGAGCAGTACCTCGGCGCCGCTCTCGCGCAGCCGCTGGACCACCTGTTCCTTGGTGGGCTCGGGTTCATCGGCCACCACGAAGGTGCGGTGCTCGGGGTAGTCCTTCATGTGCTCGGAAACGCCATCCAGGATCCGCCCCATCTCCACCTTCACGCCGCTCTCGGGAATGTCGGAGCAGAAGACGGTGGTGCAGTTGGGCTTCTCGAAGATGGCCTGGGAGACATCCTTGCCCACCTTGCGCTTGTCGATGTCCCAGGCGGCCACCACCTCGATGTCCGAGGGGCCGTAGCCGCCGATCACCGGGTGCATCAGGCCGATGGCCTCCTCCGGCGCCTTGTCCTTGTAATAGTGGATACCCTGAATCAGGGAACTGGCACAGTTGCCCGTGCCGACGATAGCGATCTTGATCTTTTCCATTCTCAAAGCAACCTCACTGAAAGTGAAATCAGTTCGAAAACAAAAAGATAGGATCACCTTGGGCACGCTCGCCGAGACCGGCGGGCGCCTGGCGTCGAAACCACCTGGTAAGAAACCGGGAAACCAGCGCCATGCACATGGTGACGGTGCCGTCGGATTTCAAGGCCGGCCTGACAGGACACCACTTCTGGTAGACTGAATGATCAGGCCAAACGAACGAGGTCATATCGGTGGAATCTTTCCGATCCCTGCTGTTTTTCATCCTCCTGTCCCTGCTTTCCCTTTCTGCCGGCGCACAGGAGAAGGATCGAACCGCTTCCACTCTCTATCTGGGTGCCGGCCCCTATATCCAGGATCAGCCCTACGAAGGGGCGGGCTCCCTGGTGCTGCCCACGCCGGTGGTCTTCTTCGACAACCGGCGTCTCTATGCCCGCTGGGCCCGGTTCGGCATCTACCTCTACGGCAGGGAGAACTGGGGCCTCTCCATCACCGCGCAGCCGGTTCCGCTGCAATACGAGGCTTCCGATTCCGACGTCCTGAGCGGCATGAAGGATCGCGATTCGAGCTGGGAAGCCGGTTTTGCGCTGGGCGGAGAAAACGACCTGGGTTTTGCCGAACTGGCTCTGTTCCGGGACATTCTCGGCCGTTCCGGAGGCACCAAGCTGCGGCTGGAGCTGGGCAAGCGCTGGAAGAAGGGGCGCTGGACCCTGGTGCCCAGCCTGCTGGCCATTGGCCTCTCCAGCGACTACAACGATTACTACTATGGGGTCCGTCCCTCCGAGGCACGACCCGGCAGGCCCGCCTATGAGGCCGGTTCCGGCCTCAACCTGGCCGCCCAGAGCTACCTGATGTACGACCTCACGCCCAACTGGCACCTGCTGGGCAACCTCCGGATCGACCACCTCTCTTCCGAGGCCAGCGACAGCCCCATCGTGGACCGGTCCTGGTACTGGTCGGGCATGGTGTCGGTTCTCTACTCCTTCCCTGTGGGCGGGAACTAGCTCTTTCCGGCCGCACGTTGCCGCACCGCCTCGAACAGGGCGATGCCGGTTGCCACGGAAAGGTTGAGGCTCTCCACCACACCGGCCATGGGCAGCCGCACCAGCAGGTCACACTGCTCCCGGGTGAGACGGCGCAGCCCCTTCTCCTCGCCCCCCATCACCAGCGCCAGAGGACCGGTGAGATCGGCTTCGTAGAGCAGGGTGTCCGCCTCGCCGGCGGTGCCCACCACCTGCACGCCCCAGCCCTCGCGCAGATGGCGCAGGGTGCGTGCCAGGTTGGTCACCTGCACGAAGGGCACCGATTCGGCGGCGCCGCTGGCCACCTTGCAGGCGGCGGGGGTGAGCCCGGCGGCACGGTCGCGCGGGGCGATGACCGCATCCACCCCGGCGGCGTCGGCGCTGCGCAGGCAGGCCCCCAGGTTGCGGGGATCCTGCACGCCGTCCAGCACCAGCAGGAAGGGTGGCCGATCGAGAGATCCCAGCAGTTCGTCCAGCTCCCCCTCCCCCAGCGCCGCAGGCGCCGAGCCCAGGGCGACGATACCCTGGTGGCCGGTGCCGCCGGCCAGCCGGTCCAGCTCCCCGCGATCGGCCTGCCGCAGCGGCACCCCTGCCTTGCGCAGGGCCGCCAGAAGCTGGCCCAGGCGGCGGTCGCGGCGGCCGGCGTCATACCAGGCCGTCTCGATGGCGCCCCCCCCGTGCCCCAGGGCGGTGCGCACGGCATGGATGCCGGCGATGATGCGTTTGTTCAGCTTGGTGGGATTGGCCACCCGACTTTTCCTCAATGGTAGTATGGGCAAAGGCCGCCAGGCCGTGCCCATCACCCCGTGGCGGGCACGCTGCGCTTTGCCCGCCCTACAGGGGATCAGCCCCTTCTGCGGCGGCGCCCACCCCGCTTCTGCGCCGGTTTGCCCACCTTTTTGGCCAGGGCCAGGTCGATCTTGCGCTCGTCCAGGTTCACCGCGGCCACCACCACCTCGACACTGTCCCCGAGCTGGTAGCGCTTGCCGGTGCGCTCGCCCACCAGCAGGTGGGAGACGGGATCGAAATGGAAGAAGTCGTGATCGAGCTGGGTGATGTGCACCAACCCGGTGATGTAGAGATCCTTCAGCTCCACGAAGATGCCAAAGCTGTTGACGCTGACGATGAGGCCCTCGTAGGTCTCCCCCACTTTGTCGAGCATGAACTCGCACTTGAGCGCATCGGCAGCATCGCGGGTGGCCTCGTCGGAACGGCGCTCGGTCATGGAGCAGTGCTCGCCCATGGTGGCCATCTCCGGAAAGGAATAGGGGAAGGTCTCCGGCCGCTTCTCGGTGAGCAGGTGGCGGATGGCGCGGTGCACCAGCAGGTCGGGATAGCGCCGGATGGGAGAGGTGAAGTGGGTGTAGCAGGGAAAGGCCAGGCCGAAATGGCCGATGTTCTCCGACGAATAGACCGCCTGCATCATGGAACGCAGCAGCACCGTCTGGATCATGTGGGCATCGGGCCGCGCCTTCACCTCCTCCATCAGCTTGGCGTAGTCCTTGGCGGTGGGTTCGTCTCCACCACCCAGGTGCAGCCCGAGCTGGGAAAGGAACTCGCGCAGCTCCTTGAGCTTCTCCTCGCTGGGGCGCTCGTGCACCCGGTAGAGGGTGGGGATCTTCTTCCGTTGCAACAGCCGCGCCGCCGCCACGTTGGCCGCCAGCATGCACTCCTCAATGATGCGGTGGGCGTCGTTGCGCTCATAGGGAACGATGGCCTCCAGCTTGCCCTGCTCGTTGAAGACGAAGCGGGTCTCCACCGTGTCGAAGTCGATGGCGCCGCGCTTCTGCCGCGCCTTGTGCAGGGCGCGGTAGAGGCGATCCAGCTCCTGCAGGTGGGGCAACAACGCCTTGTGGCGCTTGCGCAGGTTGGCGTCCTTTTCGTAGAGCATCTGCGCCACCTCGTCGTAGGTGAGGCGGGCGTGGGAACGCATCACGGCATCGTAGAAGCGGGAGCGCTGGATCTTTCCATCCCGGCTGATGTAGAGCTCCGCCACCATGCAGAGCCGGTCCACGTGGGGATTGAGGGAGCAGAGCCCGTTGGAGAGCACCTCCGGCAGCATGGGCACAACCCGGTCGGGGAAGTAGGTGGAGTTGCCGCGCCGGTAGGCCTCGCGGTCCAGGGCCGAACCCCGCTCCACGTAGGCCGAGACATCGGCGATGGCCACCAGCAGCTTCCATCCCTTGGGGGTGCGCTTGCAGTAGACGGCATCGTCGAAGTCGCGCGCATCGGCGCCGTCGATGGTCACCAGGGGCAGATTCCGCAGGTCCACCCGGCCCTGTTTGGCCTCCTCGGGCACCTCCTCGGTGAGGGCGGCGATCTCCTCCTCCACCTCGTCAGGCCAGACCACCGGGATGTCGTAGGCACGGATGGCGACATCGGTCTCCATCCCGGGGGCCATGTGCTCGCCCAGTACCTCGATCACCTTTCCGATGGGCTGGCGCCACTGGGTGGGATGCTCGAGGATCTCCACCACCACCATCTGCCCCTCGCGGGCACCGCCCAGGTGCTCGTCCGGGATGATGACGCGGTGGATCATGCGCTTGTTGTCGGGCACCAGGAAGCCCACTCCCATCTCCATGTGCACCCGGCCCACCACGTGGTGGTGGGCGCGCTCGAGGATCTCCACCACGCTCCCCTCGCGGCGGCCGCGGCGATCCACGCCGGTGACCTGCACCACCACCCGGTCGTCGTTCCACAGGGGACGCATCTCACGCGGGGAGAGGAAGAGGTCCTCGCCCCCATCGTCCGGCTTGACGAAGCCAAAGCCGTCGGGGTGAGCGATCACCCGGCCGACGATGAGATCCTGTCGGTTCACCACGCACAGCCCGCCGCGCCGGTTCTTCACCAGCTGGCCGTCGCGCAGCATCGCCTTGACGCGGAAGGAGAGCGCCTCCACCTTCTGCGGATCCTTCAGCCCCAGCACCCGCACCAGCTCTTCGAACTTGAGCGGCGCGCCCTGGGCCTCCAGCGTCTCGATGATGAATTCCCGGCTCGGGATGGGATTCTTGTACTTACGCGCCTCGCGGGCGCGGTAGGGATCGCGTCTGCGCGATGCCTTCTTCTTTTTCGATCTGGCCACGGGCCTTGTCTTTTCTCTGTTTAGATAAAGGTCAATCGGGCATTGTACCTGCTTTGATGCCAACAGATGGGTTCAAATTGCCATTCCTCAATACCCCTTTTCCGCCAGCGCGTTAAACTGTTTTGTTTAAAACCAAATCCAACAAATGACCGGAGAAGGCCCATCATGATTCATTCCGTCGAAGGCGACATCCTCCTCACCAGCGCCCAGGCCATCGCCCATGGCGTGGCCCCCATGGATCCCATGAACCAGGGCCTGGCCAAGGCACTGCACGAAAAGTACCCCGCCATGCACAAAGACTTCCATCACTGGTGTCACCAGGAGCATCCCAAGCCCGGAGAGGCCTGGATGTGGGGCGGTCCCGGTGGCGTGCGTATCATCAACCTACTCACTCAGGAGGGTGGCTATGGGCACGGCGGACGCCCCGGGAAGGCCACCACCACCCATGTCAATCACGCACTGCGGGCACTTAAGAAGATCGTGAACAAGGAAAAGATCGAATCTCTGGCCCTGCCCCGCCTGGCCACCGGGGTGGGAGGCCTGGAGTGGGACGAAGTGCGCCCCCTCATCGAGCACCAGTTGGGGGATCTGGCCATCCCCGTCTACCTCTATGTCACCTACCGCCCCGGCGTGAAGGCAGAGGAGCCAACCGCCTGAAGCCACCACATGCGCACCGGCATCGCCAACCTGCCCCTGCACGGCGGCAAGGCGCCGCGCTGGCTGTTCGAGCGCATGATCCGGCTGGCCCGGGAGATCGCCTGCCACCTGGTGGCGGAACATGGCCCCGGCGAAGTGCTGGTACGCCTGTCCGATCCCTACTGGTTCCAGGCCTTCGGTTGCGTGCTGGGTTTCGACTGGCACTCCTCCGGGGTCACCACCACCGCCTGCGGCGCCCTCAAAGAGGGGATCCGGGGGCTGGAACTGGAGCTGGGCCTGTTCGCCGCCGGGGGCAAGGGGGCTGCGTCACGCAAGACCCCGCAGCAGGTCACCACGGCCTGCGAACGCCTGGGCCTGGATCCCGAACCCCTGGTGCAGGCCAGCCGGCTCTCCGCCAAGGTGGACAACACCGCCCTGCAGGATGGCTACCAGCTCTACCACCACAGCTTCTTCTTCACCGCCGACGGCCGTTGGAGCGTGGTGCAACAGGGCATGAACGATGCCAACGGTATGGCCCGCCGCTACCACTGGCTGAGCGAAGGGCTTCATTCCTTCGTGGAAGAGCCACACGCCGCCATCTGCTGCGACCGCCGCCAGGCCACGTTGAACCTGGTGGACCGCCACAGCCGGGAAGCCCGGTCCGCCATCACCGGGATCGCCCGTCAACCCGACCGGGAGGTGAGCCGCATCCTGGCTGCCCTGCCCAACCTGGATATGCCCCGCCATCACCTGCTGGACGCCGCCGACATCCGTCCTTCCCAGCTGCGCAAGGTGCTCACTCGCACCTACGAGAACCCGCCACCGGATTTCCAGGCGCTGCTGGCTACCCCGGGGCTCGGCCCCAAGTCGCTGCGCGCCCTGGCGCTGGTGGCGGAGCTGGTCTATGGCAAGCGCGCCGCCACCCGTGACCCGGCGGCCTACGCCTTCGCTCATGGCGGCAAGGACGGCACTCCCTACCCGGTGAACCGGGAGCGCTACCAACAGACCATCGACACCTTCCACGACGCCCTCCGGCAGGCCCGGCTGGGCCGAGGGGAAAAGCTCGATGCCCTTCGTCGCCTGGGCCGGTGGGCCACCGCCCTGTCCACTGGAAACCAAGACCCGGATGGGTGAAACTGGCGGTTTCACGGGCATCAGCCAGCACCCTGGTAACAAGGCGGTGCTCCTCCTGCCAGTGCACTCACCGAGAGGCCCATGAGCGGCAAATGCAAATCCTTTTCCGGCCCCCTGCTGGGACTCCTGGCCGGGTTGTTCACCAGCCTGGCGGTCCATGCCGCCGAGGTGGACAGTTTCACCGGCCGCCACCCATTACGTGACTCCGTCCCCTTCCTCAACCAGGTGGTGAACGTCTGGATGGAGGAGGCGGTAATCGAGGCCAACGAGCCTTCCCTGCTGGCCGATCTCACCGGCGAAAAGCAGGTGTGCGACGAGGAGAGGCTGTTCTCCGCGCTGCAGGACCGCCTGGCGGGCTACCTGATCGGCCAGTTGGAGAGCTTCGCCGACAAGAGCACCGCCCTGGACAGCATCCGAACTCCCTTCGATCGAAGCATCTACCGGGATTTCGATTTCAGCGAGTCGCCCACCGTCATCCTCACCGAGCAGCTGGCGGTGCTGCTGCGCATGGGCGGGGTCTACCTGGGTTCCGACAAACTGGGGCACTTCTTCACCGAGGGCCACAGTTACTATCGGCGCTATCTGGAAAAGGACACCAGCTCGGCGCTGGAATATGGCGAACTCATGGAGAGCACTTTCTATGGCGAGCTCACCACCGGCATCTTCTCCTACGCGGACCTGGTGGCCAATCTCAACGGGTTGCGCTTCTGGAACAGCATCCTCGCCAAGAAGCCCGATCCCATCGATACAGGACATGAGGTGAAACCGCTCATCGGCTGCGTGCAGGGCAAGTGGCGCCGCCTGCGCCCTTTTGACTGGAAGGAGTATGTAGATTCCGCCTGGGACGAGGCGGTCAACTGCAATGTGTATGGCAGCAACAGCCTGCTGGTGAAGGCCAGTCATCGCATCCGCGAGGTCACCGGCGGCCGCGATTGTCCCTTGCTCCCGGTGGACAGAAGTAAATTGGAAAAGAAATACGGCCCCCTGCTACCCCTGGTGTTCAACGAGCAGGGACCCCGGGTGGTCCACTCCTTCGACCGGTTGCTGAAAGAGTACTGGAACGAGATCCTGCGGTGACCGGCTCCCTGCCTAAGGAAGGCCTGAAAAATTCGGGCCTTTCTTCGGCACAAGGATGTGCCGGCAAAATCGATCGCTGTAAGCGATTGATTTTGTAGCAAGCCGCAAACCGCGTTTGCGGCGCAGCGCGCCCTGATAAAGCCAAGGATGGCTTTTATCAGGGGTTCCCTAACGACGGATCCTGCGAAGGGTGGCCTCGCTCCAGAAACCGGGCTTCACCCTTTCGTTCCAGAACACCTGCTCCTGGGACACGAAGGCCATTCCCTGCCGGCCATCCACCAGCTGGCGGCCGCTCCAGAAGCGCCAATACTGCGCCCTGGGATCTTTCAGCCCCATGCTGCGCCAATCCTTGTCGATCACCTTGATCGGCTTGCCGTTCTTGTAATAGACGCTCCGGTAGTCGGCGAAGGTGACGGGATCCACCCACTGAATGCGATAGTCGTACCACCAGTCGGTAAACCTGGTGGTGCTTCTGATCCGCAGCAGGCTCTTCCCCTTCAGGTCGCAACGGGCTCCCGGCAGATCCTTCAGATAGCGGTTCTTTGGCGGTTCGAGGAACCTCATCGGTTCCAGGCAATCGGGAAAAGGGGCGGATTCCAACCGCTCGTGGATCTCGTCGCCGGGACGGCGCAGGTAGATATCACCGTAGGTGAAAAGACTGCCGCCCCAATGATCCCCCTGATCCGGCTGTGAATGACGGCGAATCTTGCGCAACGCCGGCAGCCAGACGGAAAAGGCGAGAGGCCGGGTTTCATCCTTGTAAGCGGTGACCAGGATCCCGGTGCCCTTGAGCTTGCCCGACGTGAACTCCACCAGATCGCGGAAGGCGATGGGGCTCTCGGGCCCATAGTCATTGTTGAGATAGCGCACCAGGGTGACCACCCGGACCCCCGCCTTTCCTCCGCTGTCCACCAGCACCACGGGCCGTTTACGGTCTCCGAAGCGGGCATTGCGCAGCGCCAGGAAATGGTTGACGAAATAGACCTGCTGCGCCACCTCTTCCCCGGTAAGGGGCGCATCCAAGGAAGGATAGGCCAATCCTTTCGACCCCGCGCCGGCCACCCCCCAGAGGAGCAGCCCCCAACCGAGCAGGCTCCATCGAACCCAACGCGAAGACGACGCCTCTCCCTCACCGCGGCGATCCCTGCGCTGGTGCCCCCAAAACTGCCGCCGACCCACTCTCACCTTGATTCCGCTCACCTCTCGTCGCCGTTTCCATCCAGCTCCATGATGCCTCCATTTTGCACTTGCAAAAAGCCGAAGTTCGAGTATCATTTGCGCCGTCAATTGCGGGGTGGAGCAGTCTGGCAGCTCGTCGGGCTCATAACCCGAAGGTCGCAGGTTCGAATCCTGCCCCCGCTACCAAACCAAACCCAATCGCCGCCGGCGGTTGGGTTTTTTGTTGTTCCGGACAGAAAAGGCAGGTTGCTCAGGAATCGGCTTGCTCTCCTTCCTGCCTCCGGAAACGCCGGATCGCCCGCACCAACGCCTTTCGGCCCAGCCGCACCATTTCATGGTCGCCCTCGGCTTCCTTGATGCGGATGAACTGGCGCCAGAAGCGAACCTCCTCGTCCAGATCCTCCAGCTCGTCTCGTCGATCCTTTTCGCTCATGTGTCCAAGTTAGCGCCTTTGTGCCAACATTGCTTGATAATACGCGTCAAAATTTTGACCGATAATGCCATTTCGCTTCTCACTGCAGGTCCCAGGCTTACGCCTTCAGCCAAGGAACAGGTGAACCCTTCTCCTGCGCCGGGCTGTCCAGATCGCTCGCACCCGAATCGCTGTGGCTGGCACACAAGGTTTTCAGACAAGTCCTCGTGATAGAATCGGCGGCCGATTTTTTCGACCTGCCACGGAGTTCCGCATCCATGAGCAACGACAGCTTCAACGCCCGTGACACCCTGGAGGTGAACGGCCGCGCCTACGAGATCTTCCGCCTCGACGCCATCGAGGGCAGCGAGCGCCTCCCCTTCGCCACCAAGGTCCTGCTGGAGAACCTGCTGCGCCACGAGGACGGCGTCACCGTCACCAAAGCCGATATCGAGGCCCTGGCCGCCTGGGATCCGAAAGCCCAGCCCAGCCAGGAGATCCAGTACCGCCCGGCGCGGGTGTTGATGCAGGACTTCACCGGGGTGCCGGCGGTGGTGGACCTGGCGGCCATGCGCGACGCCCTGGCCGACCTGGGGGGCGATCCCGACCGCATCAACCCCCTGCAGCCGGCGGAGCTGGTGATCGACCACTCGGTGCAGGTGGACCGCTTCGGCACCCCCGATGCGGCGCAGATCAACGCCCGCATCGAGTTCGAGCGCAACCGCGAGCGCTACCAGTTCCTCAAGTGGGGCCAGCAGGCCTTCGACAACTTCAAGGTGGTGCCGCCCGACACCGGCATCGTCCACCAGGTGAACGTGGAGTACCTCTCCCGGGTGGTCTTCGACCAGACCAACGGCGGCGTGCGCCAGGCCTACCCCGACACCGTGGTGGGCACCGACTCCCACACCACCATGGTCAACGGCCTGGGGGTGCTGGGCTGGGGCGTGGGCGGCATCGAGGCCGAGGCCGCCATGTTGGGCCAGCCCATCTCCATGCTGGTGCCCAAGGTGGTGGGCATGAAGCTCACGGGCGAGCTGCCCGAGGGGGCCACCGCCACCGACCTGGTGCTCACCATCGTCCAGCGGCTGCGCGAGCACGGCGTGGTGGGCAAGTTCGTGGAGTTCTACGGCGAGGCGCTGGCCCATCTGCCCATGGGCGACCGCGCCACCATCGCCAACATGGGGCCGGAGTACGGCGCCACCTGCGGCCTCTTCCCCATCGACCAGGAGACCCTGGACTACCTGCGCCTCACCGGCCGCAGCGACGAGCAGGTGGCCCTGGTGGAGGCCTACGCCAAGGCCCAGGGGATGTGGCGCGACGACAGCCGGGTGGCCGACTACTCCGAGACCCTGGAGCTGGATCTCTCCACCATTGTCCCCAGCATCGCCGGCCCCAAGCGGCCCCAGGACCGCATCGAGCTGCGCAGCGCCAAGCCGAAGTTCCAGGAGGACCTGGCCGCCCTCAAGGAGCAGGGCAACATCCAGGGCGGCGGCCCGGTGAGCGCCGAGATCGACGGCGAGTCCTTCGAGCTGAAGGACGGCGACGTGGTGATCGCCGCCATCACCTCCTGCACCAACACCTCCAACCCGTCCGTGATGCTCGCCGCCGGCCTGGTGGCGAAGAAAGCCGTGGAGAAAGGCCTTTCGGTGAAGCCCTGGGTGAAGACCTCCCTGGCCCCCGGCTCCCTGGCGGTGACCGACTACCTGAGACACGCCGGCCTGCTGGAACACCTGGAAAAGCTGCGCTTCGACGTGGTGGGCTATGGTTGCACCACCTGCATCGGCAACTCGGGTCCCCTGCCCGAAGCGGTCTCCAAGGCCATCGCCGAGGGCGATCTCACCGTCACCTCGGTGCTCTCGGGCAACCGCAACTTCGAGGGACGGGTGCACCCCGAGGTGCGCATGAACTATCTCGCCTCGCCGCCCCTGGTGGTGGCCTACGCCTTGGCCGGCACCATGGAGATCGACCTCTACGGCGAGCCCCTGGGCACCGGCAGCGACGGCCAGCCGGTCTACCTCAAGGACATCTGGCCCAGCCAGCAGGAGGTGCGCGAGGCCATGGCGGCCCATGTCACCGCCGACGAGTTCCGCAAGGCCTACGCCGACGTCTTTAAGGGCGACGACAACTGGAACGCCCTCACCGGCGCCGAGGGCAAGCGCTTCGCCTGGAACGACGACTCCACCTACATCCGCAAGCCGCCCTACTTCGAGGGCATGGGCATGGAACCCGGCGAGGTGCGCGACATACACGGCGCGCGGGTGCTGGCCCTGCTGGGCGACTCGGTGACCACCGACCACATCTCCCCCGCCGGCGCCATCAAGGCCGACTCCCCCGCCGGCCGCTACCTGCAGGCGCACGGCGTGGAGCCGAAGGACTTCAACTCCTACGGCTCGCGGCGCGGCAACCACGAGGTGATGATGCGCGGCACCTTCGCCAACATCCGCCTGCGCAACCTGCTCGCTCCCGGCACCGAGGGGGGCGTCACCCTCCACCTGCCCGATGGCGAGCAGATGAGCATCTACGACGCCGCCATGAAGTACAAGGAAGAAGGCGTCCCCGCCATCGTCATCGCCGGCAAGGAATACGGTTCCGGCTCCTCTCGCGACTGGGCCGCCAAGGGTCCGGCCCTGCTGGGGGTGCGGGCGGTGATCGCCGAATCCTACGAGCGCATCCACCGCACCAACCTGGTCTGCATGGGCATCCTGCCGCTCCTGTTCCCCGAGGGCGAGAGCGCCCAGACCCTGGGCCTTTCCGGCAAGGAGCTCTACAGCATCACCGGCCTGGCCGGCGGCGAGCCCAGGGAGGTGACCGTCACCGCCACCGCCGAGGGCGGCCATCAGACCATCTTCGCCGCCCGGGTGCGCATCGACACCCCCAACGAGTGGGACTACTACCGCCACGGCGGCATCCTCCACTACGTACTGCGCAAGCTGGCGAAGAAGTGAAGTAAGGAGTTTTGATCCCCTCACCCCCGGGCTACCTGGGAGAGAGGCTGAGGTGAGGGGATCGCCACCAACCTTCTGTTATGCTTGCAAAGCGATGAACACCAGCTCCCTTCCCGCCTTCCTGCAAGCCCTGGCGCAGAGCCTCAAGGACCTGGCACCCATTCTGCTGGTCATCACTTTTTTCCAGGTGGGCGTCATCCACCAGCCACTGCCCGATCTGCTCGACATGCTGCTGGGCACCGGCTTCATCGTCATCGGACTCACCCTTTTCGTACAAGGACTGGAATCGGGCCTCTTTCCCATCGGCAGCGCCATGGCCCACTCCTTTGCCCGCAAGGGCAGCCTCACCTGGCTGCTCCTGTTTGCTTTCGCTCTGGGATTCGGCACGACGGTGGCGGAACCGGCACTCATCGCCGTAGCCGGTGAAGCCGCGGAGGTGGCGGCGGAAGGAGGGCTGATCGAAGATGACCCCGACGCCATGGCGCTCTATGCGCGGGGGCTGCGCTACACCGTAGCCCTCTCGGTGGGGATTGCCATCGCGCTGGGCGTACTGCGGATCGTGCGTGGCTGGCCGGTGCACTACCTCATCATCGGTGGCTACATTGGGGTCATCGTCATGACCCTGTTCGCGCCACGGGAAATCATCGGTATCGCCTACGACTCGGGAGGCGTCACCACCTCCACCATCACCGTGCCCCTGGTCACCGCCCTGGGGGTGGGACTGGCTTCCTCCATCAAGGGACGAAACCCCATGGTGGACGGCTTCGGCCTGATCGCCTTCGCCTCCCTCACCCCAATGATCTTCGTCATGGCTTACGGGATGCTGATCCGATGAATGTCCTGCTCGGTCTAGCTCATACCACCCTGGTCACGCTTCTGGACGTACTGCCCATCGCTCTCGTTCTCTTCGGTTTCCAGGTTTTTGTGCTGCGCCGCCCCATCCCGAACCTGAAAAGGATGCTACTGGGTTTTTTCTATGTGCTGGTCGGACTGGCTTTCTTCCTGGAAGGGCTGGATCTGGCACTCTTTCCCCTGGGCAGGGCCATGGCGCAACAACTCACCGATCCGGAATTCCTTCTGGGCCTCGGCGCCACCTCGGAACACATGGGGAATCTGCACTGGTCCGATTACTACTGGGTCTACCTGTTCGCCTTCGCCATCGGCTTCGCCACCACGGTGGCGGAACCCGCCCTGCTGGCAGTGGCCATCAAGGCCAACGAGGTATCGGGCGGTGCCATCGGGATCTGGGGTCTGCGCAGTTCGGTGGCGCTGGGGGTGGCCATCGGCCTTGTGCTGGGCACCTGGCGCATCATCACCGGTTACCCTATCCACTGGTTCATCGTCGCCGGCTATGTGGTGGTGGTGATCCAAACCATTTTCGCGCCCCGCCTCATCGTGCCTCTGGCCTATGATTCGGGAGGCGTCACCACCTCCACCGTCACCGTACCGCTGGTGGCGGCCCTGGGGCTGGGGCTGGCCAGCCATGTACCGGGACGCAGCCCCATGCTGGACGGCTTCGGGCTCATCGCCTTTGCCAGCCTGTTCCCAATGATGACAGTGATGGCCCACGCCCAGATCGCCCAATGGCGCGCAAAACGCAAGATTTCCATCCAGGGAGAACACTGACATGCATTTCAAGCTCATCGTCACCTTCGTGGAAGACGACAAGACCGACCGCATCATGGAAGCGGCCCGGGAAGCGGGAGCCACCGGCGCCACCATCATCAACAACGCACGGGGCGAGGGTCTCAAGGGCAGCAAGACTTTTTTCGGCCTGCAACTGGAGACCCAGCGGGACGTGCTCATGTTCCTGGTGGAAGAGCACATGGCCAGGGAGATCCTGGAGACCATCTGCAAGGTGGGAGAATTCGATGCCAGACCCGGCACCGGCATCGCTTTTCAGATCGACGTGGAGGATGCCCTGGGTATCAGTCAGCAAGCCAACGTCCTCATCGAGAAAGTGGAGAAAGAGCTGTGAGCGAACGCAAGCGAATCCGCGTCCGTGACGTGATGAAAGAGAAATTCGACCTGGTGCATGGCCTGGCCACCGTGGCCGAGGCCCTGCAGCAGATGGCCCACGTGGAGACCAAGTGCCTGATCGTGGAAAAGCGCCACGAGCATGACGAGTACGGTTTGGTAATGCTCTCCGACATCTCCAAGAAGGTGCTGGCCAAGGACCGGGCACCGGAGCGGGTGAACATCTACGAGATCATGGCCAAGCCGGTGATCACCGTGGATCCCGAGATGGACATCCGTTACTGTGCCCGCCTCTTCGAACGTTTCGGCATCAGCCGCGCCCCGGTGGTGGAGAACCGAAGGATCATCGGCATCGTCAGCCACACCGACATGGTGCTGCGGGGCCTGGTGAAGCTGCTCTGAGGCCGCCGCCAGCCCGCTATTGACCTGCCGATGCACGGAAAGTAAGATACGCGCCTCGACCTATTCCGCCATAGCTCAGTTGGTAGAGCAACGGACTGTTAATCCGTGGGTCGCTGGTTCGAGCCCAGCTGGCGGAGCCAAACATTTCAAGGACTTGCGAAACCCCACCATCCGGTGGGGTTTTTTTAATGGGACGCCTCTTCAGGCCAATAGGGTGCATTCGCACGATATTGCCATAAACCCTGCATACGCAGGAGAAAAGAGATGGCGGCCCAAGCGCGCGCAATCGCCGGAGAAGGCCCGGGTGCTGGCCGAGACCACGTTGAACGCAGCCAGGGGGCTCGGCGTCACCCAGTCGGAGCTGCGGAAGATCGTCGGCAAGCACCCGAGCAACATCCGGCGCCACGGGATCGACCCGGAGAGCAAGAGCGGTGAACTGGTGCTGCTGGTCCGGCTCTACCGGAGCCTGTTCGCCCTTCTCGGTGGCGACACCGGGGCCATGCGCCACTGGATGCGCACTGCCAACCGGGACACCGGCGGCGTTCCCACCGAGCAGGTCCGTACCGTCCAGGGAGCCTCTGATCTAATCCTGGACGAAGCAGATTGTACTCCTCTGGTTCGAGTACAAGGCAAAGTTCGCAGCCAATAGCAGGCTATTGGCGAGAACTTCAACGCAGTAATCGGGCCGGAGGGGGACAAGATGCGAGTTCATGGATCAGATCAGAGGCTCCCCAGGATCTCGCCGAAGCAGTGGCCTACCTCGATGCCCTCCAGGGGAGCCCGTGAACCCCTGGCGGGAGCTGGTGCGTAACAGGCCACAGGAGACCCTCAAGGGCACCTTGCCCCTCCCATCGCCCTGAAACACGAAATCCTCCGCAGTCAGCGGCGGGGAAGGCTTCGACCCCGTGGTTGAGTGACCGTGCGGGCGGGAGCCACGCCCCTTCAGACCGCCAGCAGGTGCTCCCGGTAATAGGCCAGTTCGGCAATGGACTCGCGGATATCGTCCATGGCCAGGTGGCTGTTTTTCTTCTCGAAGCCATCGACGATGTCCGGCTTCCAGCGTCTTGCCAGCTCCTTCAGCGTGCTTACGTCGAGATTGCGGTAATGAAAATGGGCCTCCAGCCGCGGCATCAGCCGCGCCAGGAAACGGCGGTCCTGGCAGATGCTGTTGCCGCACATGGGCGATTCCCCCGGTGGCACCCACTGGCGCAGGAAGGCCAGGGTCGCCTCCTCGGCGCGAGCCAGATCGTAACTGCTGTTGCGCACCCGCTCCACCAGGCCCGACTGCCCATGCTGACGGGTGTTCCACTCGTCCATCTCCATGAGCACCGTTTCTGGCTGGTGGATGGCGATCACCGGCCCTTCTGCCAACACCTCGAGGTTGTTGTCGGTGATTATGGTGGCGATCTCGATGATCTGGTCCCGGAAAGGGTCCAGACCGGTCATCTCCAGATCGATCCAGATGAGGTTGTCCTTGGAAGGCTGGGGCTGCATGAAATTTTCCCTGGGCGAATAAGGGGGGCATTGTACCCGCGCCGGGCTAAAATGGGAGTCCTCATGAACACCTTCACCCTCCTCTTTCTCGCCGCCCTGGCCGCCAGCCTGTTGCTGGAGTACTGGCTGCTGTGGCGCCAGGCCCGCTCGGTGAGAAGCCACCGGAATGCGGTGCCCCATCCCTTCGAGCAGCGCATCACCCTGGAGCAACACCAGAAGGCGGCGAACTACACCCTGGCCCAGATCCAATACGCAAGAGTGAGCCGGCTGATGGACGCGCTGCTTCTGCTGGGGTGGACCCTGGGCGGTGGCCTGGAGCTTCTCCATCGGCTCTGGCTGACCAGCGGACTGCCGGAACTCTGGCAGGGCGTGGGTCTGCTGCTCTCCCTGCTGCTGATCAGCGCGGTGCTGCAGCTGCCCCTGGAGCTGTGGCACACCTTCGGCATCGAGGCCCGCTTCGGCTTCAACCGCACCACGCCCCGCCGCTTCCTGCTGGACAAGCTGCTCGGCGGACTCCTGCTGCTGGTGCTGGGCGCACCGTTGGCGGCGCTGGTACTGTGGCTCATGACCCGGGCCGGCGACGCCTGGTGGCTGTGGGCCTGGGGTGCCTGGATACTGTTCACCCTGTTCATCACCTGGGCTTGGCCCACCTTCATCGCGCCGCTCTTCAACCGCTTCACGCCACTCCAAGACCAGGCGTTGAAGAAACGGCTGGAGGCCCTGCTGCAACGTTGCGGTTTTCGCAGCAACGGCATGTTCGTGATGGACGGCTCCCGCCGTTCCAGCCATGGCAACGCCTATTTCACCGGGCTCGGCCGCAACAAGCGCATCGTCTTCTTCGACACCCTGCTGCAGAGCCTGGAACCGGAGGAGATCGAAGCGGTGCTGGCCCACGAGCTGGGCCATTTCCGCCTGCACCATGTGCGCAACAACCTGTTGCTCACCGGGGTGCTGTCACTGGCCGCACTGGCGCTGCTGGGCTGGCTACTGCACCAGTCCTGGTTCTTCCAGGGACTGGGGGTGAGCCACGCCACCCCGGCTACCGGCCTGGCGCTGTTCCTGCTGGTGCTGCCGGTGTTCGGCAGTTTTCTCTCCCCTCTGTTCAATGCATTCTCCCGCCGCCACGAGTTCCAGGCCGATGCCTTCGCGGCGCAACAAGCCAGCGGCCAGGCACTGGTGGACGCCCTGGTGAAACTCTACCGGGACAATGCCAGCACCCTCACCCCGGATCCGCTCTATTCCGCCTTCCACCACAGCCATCCGCCAGCCGCTGTGCGCATCGCCGCTTTATCTTCTAGAATCGAATCAGACGAACCCGGGAAAACAGCACCATGAACAGGATCCTGCCCGCCCTCTGTCTCTTGTCTCCGGCACTGGCCGCGCAAGCCACGGAAGGCGATTTCCACGCCGAAACCTTCCACCGGCAGCACTGCACCAGCTGTCACGACTCCAGTGTCTACACCAGGGAAAACCGACGCGTTCATTCCCGCCAGCAACTGGAGTCCCAGGTGCGCATGTGCGACGCCAATCTTGGTATCAAGTTGTACGATGACGACATCCAGGCGCTTACCGAGTACCTGGACCGCCATTACTATCACTTCACCCCCTGACCTGCCGCATGCCCAGGCGCAGGCTCACGCGACGCCAGCAGGAACGTATCACCAGGCTGCAGGAGAAGCGCCGGGAACGACTGGCCCGTCGGCTGGAACAACAACTGCCCGACACCGGAGAAGCACCAGCCCGAAAAGGCCGAGTCATCCGGCGTCATGGCCAGAATCTGCTGGTACGTGACGAACAGGGAGAAGACCACCTTTGTCTGTTCCGCCAGAACCTGGGCGACATCGTCTGCGGCGACCGGGTGCTGTGGCAGCCGGCGGATGGGGAACGCGGGGTGGTGGTGGCCCTGCTGCCCCGCGACAGCGTGCTCACCCGTCGGGATCACAACGGCCAGGAAAAACCGCTGGCCGCCAACATCACCCAGCTGGCGGTGGTGCTGGCGCCCAGACCCGAGCCCACGGGCTTTCTCACGGACCAGTACCTGGTGGCAGCGGAGCTCATGGGAATCCGCGCCCTCATCACTCTGAACAAGGCCGATCTTCTCGACCAGCAGGCGCTGACCGAATTCCGGCAGCGTTTCGCCCACTACCAAGAGATCGGCTACCCGGTGATCACCGTGAGCGCCCGCCAGGCGCACGGACTGGATCCACTGTTGCGACACCTGGAGGGGGAGACCAGCATCCTGGTGGGACAGTCCGGAGTGGGCAAATCTTCCCTGGTCAATGCGCTGGTGCCCCAGCAACCGGAGGCGGTGGGAGAACTCTCAGCCGCCAGCGGCCTGGGGCGACATACCACCTCTGCAGCCACTCTCTATCAGCTGGAAAACGGGGGGGAGCTCATCGACTCCCCCGGCGTGCGCAGCTTCCGACTCGGACGCATCGGGCGGCAGGAACTGGAGCGGGGATTTCGAGAATTTGTCCCCTTTCTCGGCAAGTGTCGCTTCTCCAACTGTTCCCACCGGCAGGAGCCCGGATGTGCTCTCCGCCAAGCGGTGGAAGAGGGACAGATCGCCCCCCAACGGCTGGAAAACTATTTGCTGATGGCCGAAAAATTGGAAGAAGGCCGCTGATTTGCACGCCGATTTCTTCTCAACTTTGCCGCCCACCCGCCGATGCTGAAGAGGAGTCGCTCGGGCCGGGAGGGAGGCCGAATGTGCGCCAAGTCCCAAATCCTGGAAAAAACCACTGACCTCTTCAATACTTAGGGGACATTCTGGCGAAAACCCGGCACGCTCGGAGATAGAATTCAAGATGCGGGTTGCCTTGCCAGACAGGCAGAGATGAAAACTGAACCACACAGCATGGACAAGCCACGACCGGGAACGCTTCTGCTGCTCCCGGCTGCCCTGCTGTCGTTTACGGTAGCCGCCGGTCTGCTCCTCAGCCAGGCCGACAAGGCTGGTTGGATCCCGGCGGTCCTGCTTTTGTTGGGCCTCCTGGCACTGTTGCCGGTCATCTGGTGGGCATATCGGAATCCGACACGGGCACCGTGCAAGGAAGGATCGGAAGGGATCCAGGAACAGACAGGACATGGCGACGGTGAGCCAGACCCGGCTCGACTGGCCGCCGAGAACCGCCGCCTCAGGCAGGTGATGGAGGCAGCCCAGCTCTCCGCAGAACGGGCAGAACGGGATGCCCGGGAAGCGCTGCTCCTCAACCGCAAGCTGCTCAAGCTGCTCAACCGCGACATCCGCACACCCCTTGGCAGCCTCCTCGGAATCGTCGAATTGCTTCGGGACAGCAATCTGGACGCCCATGCCCGGCGCCTCACCGAAAGCCTGCACCAGTCGGTGGAAAGCCTCTTGGAGGTGATCCAGAGCCTCCCTTCCCCAACCAATCCAGACGGTGCCGGTGATGAAAACTCCAACGTGGATCTGCAGGCCCTGCTGGAAGACGCCACCCGTCCTTTCCGGAACCTGGCACCCCACAAGGGGATCGGTTTCAGTTGCGACATTCCTTCCAACTTGCCGCAAACGGTGAAGACCGATCCCCGTCAGCTCACCCGGATGCTGGAAGGCCTGCTGAAGTGGTCCTTCGACCATTCCGGCAAGGATGGCCGAGTTCGCTTTCGAACCGTCCTGCATCCTCCTTCAGACGGAGATTCCGTATGGCAGGCGGACTTCCAGATCTGTCTGGACCAGCCGGCCTCGGCACTCCAGGTGAAGCAGGCATTGCACCCGCTATCGACTGGTGGTGACATCCGGGAGACACCCGATGAGCTGGCCAGCATCCGACAACAGGCTCGGGAGGCGGGTGGTACCGTGAAGCTGACGGACACGGCATCGGACAACCCCTGCCTCGCCCTGCAACTGCCACTGGAGGTTGCCGACACCGGCGATTCCCCTGGCGATACGACCCCCCACCGCCGAAAGGTCCACCGGATACTGCTGGTGGAAGACAATGCGGTGAACCAGATGATCACCCGCAGCATGCTGGAAGCACTGGGTTGCCAAGTGGAACTGGCAGAGGGGGGGGAAGCTGCGGTGGCCAAAGCGAGCCAGGAACGGTTCGATCTCATCTTCATGGACTGCCATATGCCGGGAATGGACGGCTTCGAGACCTGTCACCGAATCCGGGAGGCGGAAATGGCTGCAGGACAGCAGCCAGTACCCATTGTCGCCCTCACGGCGGACATCAACGAAGGGACCGAAGCGCGTTGCCGTCAGGCTGGCATGAACGATTATGTGACCAAGCCCTACACCCGGGAGGACCTGGCCGATGTCCTGACACGCTGGTCGCTTGCAGCGGACGGCACCACGACCAGTTCCCCGACTCCCATCGACGGCAATGAGGAGAAGATCCTGGACCAAGCCCGCCTGGATGCCCTGCGCGCCATTGGTCGAGAACGGGGCAGCAGCCTGTTGGAGAAAGCGGTCCGCCATTTCATCGACCATGCCCCGGAAGAGCTGGGGCGCCTGCGCAAGGCCGCCAGTGACGGCATGGCCGAACAGGTGCGACTCATCGCCCACAACCTGAAATCTTCCAGCGACATGCTGGGCGCCCGCAAGCTGGCCCGCAGGTTCGCCGATCTGGAACGCTTGGCGCGAGAGGGGGAAATGGGCCGGCTGACTGCGCTGTTGGAAGAGGTGGAGGAAATGATGCCGGAAGTGCTGGAGGCGCTGGAGCAGGCCTTGCGGGCACCCGTGGCAAAACAGTCGCTGCCCGCCGAAGCGGTGCAGGGAAGCGGCAGGATCCTGGTGGTGGACGACGACCCAGCCTTCCGCCTGGTCACCGTCACCTCTCTGCGAGAAGCGGGATTCGAAGTGTTCGAGGCCACCAATGGCGTTGGCGCATTGGCCTCCATCGATGAACATCCGCCGGATCTGATCCTGCTCGATGCTCTCATGGAGGACATCGACGGTTTCGAGATCTGCCGGCGCCTGCAGCAGAACCCCGATACCCGGCGGATCCCGGTACTCATGGTTACCGGGCTGGAAGACACCGAATCGGTGCATCGCGCATTCCAGGCAGGAGCCGCCGGCTTCATCACCAAGCCGGTGAACTACCCGGTACTGATCCACCGCGTCCGTTTCCAGCTCCGGGTTGCCCGGGAAGCGGAAGAGCTCAGGGAGAGCCGCGAACAACTGGCCATGGCGCAGCAGCTGGCCCGACTGGGGCACTGGCGTTGGGAGCCGGCCCAGGACCGTTTCGAGATCTCCGAACAGCTGGCCCGGATCTGCGAGCTGGAGACCGGGGACCAGGAGATCTCTCTGGAGGCCTATCTCCAACTACTGGAGCCCGAGGATCGAGAGCAGCTGCGCTTCAACATCCGCAATGCGCTGGAGAAGGGGGTCACCAAGCCCCTCGACTACCGCATCACCACCGCCAGCGGCAAGACCCTCTTCATGCACCAGGAGCTGACCCTGCCCAAGCCGGGCATACTGCTGGCCACGGTGCAGGATGTCACCCGTCAGTATGAGTCGGAACAGAAGATCCGAAAACTGGCCTATTCCGACGAACTCACGGGACTGGCCAGCCGTTCCTATTTCCTGCGTCACCTGGAAGACACCATCGCCATCGCCGGCCGCCACCAGGAAAAGTTCTCACTGCTCTATCTCGACCTGGACTCCTTCAAGGACATCAACGACACCCTGGGCCACGATGTGGGAGACGAACTGCTCAAGGTGGTGGCCCAGCGGCTCTCCAAGGTGCTGCGCAAGACCGACTTCGCTGCCCGGCTGGGGGGCGACGAATTCTGCATCCTGGTGGACAACGTCTCCATCGGTTACGCGGCTGAGATCGCCAGCCGCTGCCTGGAGGAGGTGAACAAGCCCATTCAGTTGGGTCCCCAGACCTTCAACCCCAGAATCAGCATCGGCATCGCCAATTTCCCCGGTGACGGGCGGGACGCCCACACCCTGCTGAAGGCGGCAGACAGCGCAATGTACGCTGCCAAGCAGGAGGGCAAGCACCGTTACGCCTTCTATCAGCCCGAGCTCACCATCCGCGCCAAGAAACGGCTGGATATGGAGCACGAACTGCGTAGGGCGCTGGACAAGGAGCAGCTGGAGCTCCATTACCAACCCCAGATCTCACTGCTCACCGGCCGCATCTGTGGCGTGGAAGCACTGGTGCGCTGGCGCCATCCGGAAAGGGGGCTAGTGCCGCCAGACGAGTTCATCCATGTGGCGGAACGCATCGGCCTCATCAAGCAGCTGGGCAACTGGGTGCTCGAGACCGCCTGCCACCAGGGCCAACAGTGGATGAAGGCGGGCCATGAGGGGCTACAGATCGCGGTGAACATCTCCCCTCTCCATTTCAAGGATCCGGAGATCGTCCAGCAGGTGGATCGGATCCTGACCCGGTCCGGGTGCCCGGCAGGCAACCTGGAGCTGGAGGTCACCGAGAACGTGGTGCAGACCGAACCGGAAAACATGGAGAGTTTCAAACGGCTGAAAGAGCTGGGGGTGCGCATCGCCATCGACGATTTCGGCACCGGCTACTCCTCCCTCTCCTCCCTCAAGAAGCTACCCATCGACTGCCTCAAGGTGGACCAACTCTTCATCCGCGACATGATGGAGGACCCCCAGTCGGCCACGCTGGTGGGCACCATCATCGGCCTGGCCAAGGCACTGGGACTGCAGGTGGTGGCAGAAGGGGTGGAGAACGACCAGGAGATCCAGATCCTCACCGGGCTGGGTTGCGACATCGTGCAGGGCTTCTTCTTCAGCCGGCCGGTGACGCCAGATCGGTTGGAGAAGCTACTGGCACAGGATTTCAGCGCTCTGGTGCTTCCCTCTGGCCATCCGCCACCCAACATGGCCTTGGGGCCAGGAGTGAACGGATGAACCAATGCCAGCGACAGCACCCGACCCAACAACTGCGGGAGATCATGGCCAGCACCCGGCTCCCGGTGCTGCCCCCCAACACCCCTTATCTGCTCCGGGCCATGGCCAGCGAAGAGATCACCTTTCGCGAGCTGGCCGCTGTGGTGGAGAAATTCCCCACCATTGCCGCCAAACTGATTGCACTGGCCAACTCTCCCTGGTCCGCCCCGGTGGTGGAGGTGACCTCGGTGGAGATGGCCTGCTCACGACTGGGCTTTTCCGTAGTGCGCAGCGTGAGCGTGGCTCTGGGAATCGCCAACGCCTTCAATCCCGCGCTTTGTCCGGCCTTCGACCCGGTACGCTACTGGACCGGCGCCTTCCTCATGGCTGAACTCACCACCCGGCTGGCGGAATCGGCAGCCGATGACCACGAGGTGGAACCGCAATCGGTGCGCACCGCCGGCCTGCTGCACAATCTGGGACTTTTGTGGCTGGCCACCTGCATGCCGGATGAGACCCACCAGGCGCTGCTGTCTGCCGAGGGGGAAGCGGCCGGCTCCCTGGATGGATTGTTACATGAACTCTGCGGCATCGGTTTCGTGGAGGCCGGCGCCCTGCTGGCGGAGAGCTGGGAGTTCCCGGATATGCTGGTGGAATCCCTGCGCCACCAGGATGATCCCGGTTACCGGGAGCAGTACTGGCAATCCGCAGCTTTGCTGGGAGTGGCAAAGGAGCTGCTGCACGAGAATGCGGAACCAACCGGGCAACCCCCGGACCCCCGCTGGTCCCAGCTCGGCTTCTCTCCGGAACAGCAGGAGGAGTTTCGCAAGCTCGCAGGGGAAAGGCGCTCCGACGTACAGGAACTGGCCAGCACCCTGTTCGCCGGGTGAACTTTCGTGGCGGATTCCACCACCTCGTTCCGTCACCCAATCTCCACCCTCGTCGAAAAAAGTTGCCAAGTTCCCATTTCTGAATAAAATTCCCGCTCCCGGCAGGGACTTCCCCCAGGTTGTGGACGGTGAAGAACCCACCGGTGGTGCAATAGGCAGGTCGTCGTCCACTTGTCTGGAGGGGTATTCCATTGGAGCAGGCAACGGCAGAAGCAAAGCACAGGATCCTTCCCTTGCGGGAACAACCACGCACCGGCCGGTGCGAGGCTGGTGAACCGGACCATTTCATTCAGCGGGACGGGGTGGAATTTGCCGGTAGCCACCTGATCCTAGACCTCTGGGAAGCCCGCCGCCTGGACGACCTGGAACACATGGAGCAGGTGATGCGCGAGGCGGTGAAGGTGGCCGGCGCCACTTTGCTGCACATCCACCTGCACCACTTCACTCCCAGCGGTGGCATCTCCGGCGTGGCGGTGCTGGCCGAGTCCCACATCAGCGTGCACACCTGGCCGGAGCGCAATTTCGCGGCGCTGGACGTCTTCATGTGCGGTGACGCCCGGCCGGAGATGACCATTCCCGTCTTCAAGCGCGCATTCCATCCCGGCCGCATGGAGATCAAGGACCTGATGCGCGGCGTCGTGCGAGAGGCGTAAAGACGATGAAAGTCTTCGAGGAGACCCTCTACGACTCCGTATCCCAATGCTTCCGCATCGACAAGCTCTACTACGAGAGCAAGACCGAGCACCAGCACCTGATGATCTTCCACAACGCCTTCCTGGGCCGGGTGATGACCCTGGACGGCATCGTGCAGACCACCGAGCGGGACGAGTTCATCTACCACGAGATGATGGCCCACGTCCCCCTGCTGGCCCACGGCGGGGCGCGCGACGTGCTCATCATCGGCGGCGGCGACGGCGCCATGCTGCGCGAGGTTTGCCGCCACCCGGCGGTGGAACGCATCGTCATGGTGGAGATCGACCGCCAGGTGATCGACCTGGCGAAGGAGTACCTGCCCAACCACTCCGCCGGTGCCTTCGAGGATCCTCGCCTGGAGCTGGTGATCTCCGACGGCATGGCCTTCGTGAAGGAGTGCGAGGCGGACCGCTTCGACGTCATCATCTCCGACAGCACCGACCCCATCGGCCCTGGGGAGGTACTCTTCAGCGACGACTTCTACCGCGAGTGCCGCCGCATCCTCCGGCCCGATGGGGTGATGACCACCCAGAACGGCGTGCCCTTCTTCCAGCTCGACGAGGTGCGGGACACCCGCGAGCGCATGGGGCGCCACTTCAGGGACCAGACCTTCTACGCCGCAGCGGTGCCCACCTACCACGGCGGCATCATGACCTTCGGCTGGGGTAGCGACGATCCCGCCCTGCGCCAGCTGCCGGTGGAGACCCTGGCCGGGCGGCTGGCGGAAGCCGGCTTCACCACCCGCTACTACACCCCCGAGATCCACGTCGCCTCCTTCGCCCTGCCCCGCTACGTGCTGGACGCCATCCAGTGATATTCTCTTGGGAACCCCTGATTTAATCCTGGACGAAGCAGATTGTTCTCCTCCGGTTCGAGTACAAGGCGAAGTTCGCAGCCAATAGCCTGCTATTGGCAAGAGCTTCAACGCAGTAATCGGGCCGGAGGAGGATAAGATGCGAGTTCATGGATTAGATCAGAGGTTCCCTTGGTAGGTCGGGCTTCAGCCCGACAAATACCACCTCGCCAGCGTTATGAATCCCCAAGCCAAGCGCCCCGTCCGCTACGGCGCCACCCCGGAGGAAGCGGCCTTCTACCGCGACTTGGTGGCCCGCCACGGCTCGCCCCTGCTGGTGGTGAGCCGCGAGGCGCTGCGCCGGCAGTACCAGTCGCTGCAACACCAGCTGCCCGGCGTCTCCCTCTATTACGCCATCAAGGCCTTTCCCCATCCCGCGGTGGTGGAGACCCTGGCGGAACTGGGGTGTCATTTCGACGTCGCCTCCGAGGGGGAGCTGGAGCTACTGCGGGCGCTGCGCATCAGCGGACGCAAGACCATCCACACCCACCCGGTGAAGAAGGTGGACCAGATCAAGGCGGCCCTGCGCGGCGGCTCCACCACCTTCGTGGTGGATAACCTGGACGAGCTGAAGAAGCTCACCCCCTGGCGCCACCGTGTGGGCGTGCTGCTGCGGGTCGCCTTCCGCAGCCCCAGCGCGGCGGTGGATCTGTCCCGCAAGTTCGGTTGCCTGCCGGAACAGGCCAAGGCACTGGCGCTGGAGGGACAGGCAGCCGGCTTCCAGGTGCGCGGCCTCTCCTTCCACGTGGGCTCCCAGAGCACCGATCCCGCCACCCATGTCGCCGCCATCGAGGCCTGCGGCCGGCTCATCGGGGAGATCAACCGGGAGGCGCGCCATCCCCTGGCCACCCTGGACATCGGCGGCGGCTTTCCGGTGGACTACGCCCAGGCCGGCTTCGACTTCGATGCCTACTTCGCCCCCATTCGCGAAGCGCTGGCCGCGCTGACCGATGACCTCCACCTCATCGCCGAGCCCGGCCGCTACCTGGTGGCGCCAGCGGTGCGGGCCGTCTCCACCGTCATCGGCAAGGCGCGCCGCGGCGACCGCCAGTGGTACTACCTGGACGACGGCATCTACGGCTCCTACTCCGGCCAACTGTTCGACCACGCGGTCTATCCCCTGCAGGTGCTGCGGGACGACCGCCCCCGCCACCCCGCGGTCCTCGCGGGCCCCACCTGCGACAGCATCGACGTCATCGCCGAGGGGCTGGAGCTGCCCGAGCTGGAAGAGGGCGACCTGGTGATCGGCCACCTCATGGGCGCCTACACCGCCGCCACCTCCACCCGCTTCAACTCCCTGAATGCCGCCAAGGTGGTGGTCGTGGAGTAGTCCTGGATGCTGCAATTGCACACCGCAAACCGCTTGGAGGAGCTGGCCGACGCCCTTTTCCAGGCCCGCGGGGAAACCCGCCGTTCGCCGTTCGAGCGTCTGGTGGTGGTCTGCGAGAGCCGGGCGCTGGCCGCCTGGCTGAAGCGCCGCCTCAGCCTGGAACAGGGCATCGCCTGCCTGGTGGAGACACCACTACCGGCCACCTGGTTGTGGCAGACCCTGCGCCGGCTGCTGGAACTGCCGCCGGCCGACGATCCCCTGGACCGGGAGCCGATAACCTGGCGCCTGCTGCCCCTGCTGCACCCCGAGAGGCTGCGCCGGGCGCCGGCCTTCGCCCGGCTAGCGGACTATCTCCGCGACGACGACAACGGGCTGAAGCGCTGGCAGCTCGCCCGGCGCATCGCCGACGCCTTCGACCGCTACCAGTACCATCGCCCCGGGCTGGTCCGGGACTGGTCCGCCGGCCGGGAGGAGCACTGGCAGGCGCTGCTCTGGCGCGCCCTTGCGGAGCAGGTGGAGACCCACCGGGTGGCGCTCATCGACGACTTCCTCGAGCGCCTGCGGGAAGGCCGCATCGAACGGCTGCCGGAACGGGCGGACCTGTTCTCCATCCACCAGCTGCCGCCGCTGCTGATGCAGGCCTACGCCGCCCTGTCACGGCGCATGGAGCTGCATCTGTGGCTGCTCTCGCCCACGGAGCACTACTGGGCCGATCTGAACACCCCCCGGGAGATGGCCCTGAAAAGACGCGACGACCCGGACAATCTGCAGCTGTGGCAGCAGGGCAACCCGCTGCTCACCCAGTGGGGCCGCCAGGTCCGCGGTTTCCAGGATCTGCTGCTGCAGGAGGAGATCGCGCTGCAGCCGGCTTCCGAGCACTTCCAGCCGCCGCAGCGCCACAGCCTGCTGGGCCATCTGCAGGCCGACATCTACGACGCGGTGGACACGGCCCCGAAGCGCCCCACCCTGCTCCCGGACGAGGGTCCCCTGCCCTCCATCCAGTTCCATCTCTGCCACGGCCCGCTGCGCGAGTGCCAGGTGCTGCACGACACCCTGCTCCACTGCCTGCAGGCGGACGAGACCCTGCAGCCGGAGGAGATCCTGGTGATGGTGCCGGAGATCGGCCGCTACGCCCCCTACATCCAGGCGGTGTTCGGCAGCGTTCGCGATCAGACGCGGCTGCCCTTCCATTTGGCCGACGTGCTGCATGCCGATGAACACCCCCTGATCCACGCCTTCCTGGAACTGCTGGAGCTGCCGGAGTGGCGCTTCGGCCGCGCCCAGGTGCTGGGGCTGGCGGACCTGCCCCAGGTGCGCCGCCGTTTCGGCCTGGAGGAGGCCGACCTGGCCGAGCTGGCCGACCTGTTCGATCAGCTGCGGGTCTACTGGGGGCTGGATGGCGGGCACCGGCAGGCGCTGGGGCTGCCGGCGCTGGACGACAACAGCTGGCGACAGGCGGTGCAGCGGGTGATGGCGGGGTTGGCGCTGGGCGGGCAGGCGCTGTACCGGGCCGGTGACCGGGTGATCGCCCCGGCCGGCGGCATCGGCGCCCAGCAGGCGGAACGGGCGGCTCGTTTCTTCGACCTGCTGGAGACCCTGCGCCACTGGGCCGCGCAACTCGGCGAAGAGGCCACCCCCGGGGAATGGAGCCGGCGGCTGGGGCGGATGCTCGACGATCTTTTCGCCGACGGCGGCGACGACAGCGACCGGTTGCAGCGCATCCGCGAAGCGCTGGCAGAGCTGGCGCGCATGGAAGAGCTGGAGGTGGGGCCCGTTTCACGCACCGTGGCGAAGCGGTTCCTGGAAGAGCGCGCCGGCAGCGAGCAGCTCCACGGCCGGCTCTACCGCGAGGGCATCACCTTCTGCGCCATGCGCCCGCTGCGCGGGGTGCCCTTCCGTGTCATCGCCCTGCTCGGGCTGCAAGAGTCCGCCTTCCCCCGCCGGGGAAGCCATGTCGAGTTCGACCGCATGGCCAGCCGCCGCCAGGGCGACCCGGATCCCGCCCAGGAGGACCGTTTCCTCTTTCTGGAGACCCTGCTGGCGGCGCGGGAGCGTCTCATCCTCAGCTACACCGGCCGCAACCCGCGCAACAACGACCCGCTGGAGCCCTCGGTGGTGGTGCGGGAGCTGATGGAATACCTGGACGAACGCTACCGCTTCCAGGGCAAGGAGGAGATTCCCATCAGCCGAGCGCTCAGCCGCCTGCACCCGCTGCATCCCTTCAGCCCACGCAACTTCGGCGCCGCGGAGGGGGAGGCGAAGGAGAACCGGGACTCCCTCCTGCTGAAGGGGCTGGCCGGCCACGACCGGCGCTGGTTCCAGGCCGCCCGCGCCATCGCCGGGCACCGCCCCCGGGCGCCGCAAAGGGGCTGGCCAGGGGAACCCCTGGTCGATCCGGCTCCCGCCGACATTGCGGCTGCGGCAAACGAGGTCACCCCCGGCGAACTGGCCCGGTTCCTGCGCGACCCGGTGAGACACTTCGTGCAGCAGCGCCTGCGGCTGCAGGCGCCGGAGGACCCGGCCCTGGCCGAGGAGGAGCCGCTCTCCCTGGACGGCCTGGAGAAATGGAAGGTGCGCGATCTCTGCCTGCAGCTCTGGCAGCAGGGCCGTACGCCGGAGGAGGCCCGCCTCGAGGCCCGCGCCCGGGGTCTCCTGCCCCACGGCCCCTGGGGGGAGCGGGTGCTGGCGGAGGTGGAGAGTGAGATCGAAGCCATCGCCGCGCGCTGCGCCCGGCACGGCATCGAGCCGCCCCTCCAGTGGCGGTCGGTGGACATCGACCTGCAACTGGAAAGCGGCGGCGAAAGCTGGCGCATCGGTGGCCGGGTCCGGGAGGTGCTGGCCGAAGGGGGCGCAGTGCTGCTCAGCGCCGGCAAGTATGGAATGAGCAGGCTGCTGGAGCTCTGGGTGCAGCACCTCTGCCTGCAGGCGGCCAACCTGTGCCGGGAGCGCCCGGCTCACGCCTTCTTCCAGGACCGGGCGGCCGTCATCGCGCCTCTCGATCCCGGAGAGGCGCAGCAGGAGCTGGCCGGCCTGATCCGGCTCTACCGCCAGGGACAGGAAACCCCGCTGCCGCTGCCGAAAACCACCTTCGACCGTTTCACCGAAGCAGCATCGAAGGCCGGGGACGAACAGGCCCTGGAGAGCGCCGCCACGGCCTGGTGGGACGATCACCACGGCGCGGACCGCGACCGGTTCTGGAACCGGGTGGTTCTGCATGGCCGCGAATGGCAACCCGACGAGGCCCTGGTGGAAACGGCCCGCAGGCTCACCGATCCCCTGCTCGCCCGCCTCAGGCTGGAAGAATGACCGTGACCGAGCTGGACATCCAGGGTATCGACACCGGCAGGATCCATCTCATCGAGGCCAATGCCGGCACCGGCAAGACCTACGCCATCGCCAACCTGTTCCTGCGCTGGGTGCTGGAGGGGCGCCGCGCCCGGGAGATCCTGGTGGTCACCTTCACCAATGCCGCCACCGACGAGCTGCGCGGGCGCATCCGCCAGCGGCTGGCGGAAGCCAGGCAGCTGCTGCGGCGGGGCCGGGCGGATGAGGAAGCCGACCCCTGGTTCGCCTCCCTCCCGGAGCGCCATCCCAAGGGCGAAGCCCGGGACCGGGCGCTGCTCCAGCTGGAGCTGGCCCTGCTGGAGATCGGCGAGGCCCCCATCCACACCATCCACGGCTTCTGCCAGCAGACCCTGGCGCAGCAGGCGTTGGCCAGCGGCCAGCCCTTCGAGCCGGAACAGGTGGAGCCCGACGCCGCCATCGAGCGCCTCACCCGGGACTGGTGGCGGCGCAACACCTACGGCCTTTCCCCCCCGCAGGCGGAGCGGCTCCAGCAGGCCCTGGGCGGCTTCAAGGGGCTGCACCGGAAGATCCGGCGGCTGCTCTCCTCCCCCACCCTGGAGTTGTATCCCCCCTTGGAGGAGATCGCCCGGCTGCGAAAGGAGCTGGAGACCCTGGCCGGTCAGTGGGAAGAACAAAAGGAGCATCTGCGGGAAATGCTGCTCGACCCCCGGTTCCCGCTGAACCGGGGCAGACACAGGATCCCCACCCTGGAAAAGAGCTGGGAAGCGCTGGAGGAGGCGCTCTCCCGGCGGCCCGTAGCCTGGCCTTCCCCCGAGAGCCTGCAAAAACTCGCGCTCGACCAATTTGCCTTCAGGAAAGAGGCGACGCCGGAACAGAAAGAACGGCTGGAGAACGACCCCTTGATCTTGCAGCTGCGCGCCCTGCGCCGCGAGCTCGAGGCACTGCCTCCCATCGGCCAGGTGGAGGTGCTGGCCCGGGCGCGCGAGGAGATCGGGAGGGAACTGCGCCGGGAGAACCGCCGGCTGGGACGCCAGTCCTTCAACGACATGGTCCTGGAACTGCACCATGCCCTCCAGGACCACAGCGGGCCGGCGGACCGGCTCGCGTCCCGGGTGGCCGGGGAGCACCCGGTGATCATGGTGGACGAGTTCCAGGACACCGATCCCCTGCAGTACGAGATCTTCTCGCGCATCCACCGGGCGGGCCGGGCGGAAGGGCACACCCTGATCCTCATCGGCGATCCCAAGCAGGCGATCTACGCCTTCCGCGGCGGCGACATCTTCACCTACCTGCAGGCCGGGCGGGATGCCGATCGTCACTGGAGCCTGTCGGTGAACTGGCGCTCCACCCCGGAGCTGATCGAGGCCGTCAACGCCCTGTTCACAGGGCCCGACCCCTTCGTCTATGAAGAGATCCCCTACCATCCCTCCCGGGCGCCGGCGGAGAGACGGGCCGATCCCCTGCGGGTGGATGGCCGGCCCGAGGCGGCGCTGGTGCTGGAACCCCTGCCCCGGGACGGGAACGGCGAGCCATTCCGCCGGAAGGATGCGGTGGAGGCGCTGGTGCACCGCTCCGTGGCCGGCCGCATCGCCGAACTGCTGGCCCTGGCGCGGGAAGGGCGCGCCATGCTGGGCGATCGACCGCTGCAGCCCGGCGACATCGCCGTGCTGGTGAAGAGCCATCAGGAGGGGGCCGCCATCCGGGACGCCCTGCTGCAACAGGGGGTGCGCGCCGTCTCCGCCGGTCGGGAGAGCATCTGGCAGAGCGCCGAGGCGGAGGCCCTGCTGCGGCTGCTGGAAGCGGCCATCCTGCCCGGGGAGCGCCTGCTGCAGCGCCAGGCGCTGGCGGTGGACCTGTTCGATCTCAGGGTGGAGGAGCTGCACCGGTACATGACCGACGCCGCCTGGTGGTCCCGCTGGGTGGCGCTGCTGGCCGGCACCGGCGAACGCTGGCGCAGGCAGGGCTTCATGGCCGGTTTCCAGCACCTGCTGCAGGAACTGGCCGGGCTGCTGCCCGGGGAAACCGGGGAAGAGAGCGGCTGGCTGTCGCGGGTGGAGCACCCCGAGCGCACCCTCACCAACCTGCTGCACCTGGCCGACCTGCTGCAGGCCGCCAGCCTGGAACAGGGCACCCCCGAACAGTTGCTGGCCTGGATGAAAGCACGCATGCAGGAGCCGGATGCCGGTGCCGACGACAGCCTCCCCCGGCTGGAGAGCGACGAGGAGCTGGTGCGCATCACCACCATCCACGCCAGCAAGGGGCTGCAGTACCCGCTGGTGTTCGTGCCCTACCTCTGGAATCTCTCGGGCGGTGGCAGCCAGGGGATCGACTGGCACGAGACCGACGGCGACGGCCGTCTGCACCACTGGTACTCCCCCGCCTCCTGCAAACGGGGAGCCGACAGCGCGGCGCGGGAGCGGCTGGCCGAGGCGGTGCGTCTGGCCTACGTGGCCCTCACCCGCGCCCAATCCCACTGCCATCTCCATTTCGGGCGCGGGGGAAGCAACCGGGACGGCAGCGCGCTGGCCTGGCTGTTCTCCGGGCAGGAACACGATTTCTCCGGCGGGCCTTTCCGGGAAGAGGAAGAGATCCGGCTGCCGCAGCGGCTGGCCGCCCATCCTCACATCCGGGTGATCCAGCCGGAGCAGACGGCGAGCGCAGCGGAAGTGCAGGCCGGAGCACCAGCCCCCGCCACGCCGCCGGCGGAACTGAGGTGCAGCGCCTTCACCCGCGCCCTGCGCCGCAACTGGCGCATCGGCTCCTTCTCCGCCATGACCCGGGGGGTGCACCAGGCCACCCAGGCTCCCGCCGCCACCGGCGCGGAGCACTTCGCCCTCCGTTACCCCGCCGGTGCCCAGGTGGGCAACCTGCTCCACGGCCTGCTGGAGCAGATCGATCCTCGCGAAGCGCTGGAACCACAGGTTCGGAACCTGGCCCGCTGGATGTTTCCCCGCTTCGGCATTCCGGAAGACGAGGTTTACGGCGACCTGACTGGGCTGGCCACCTGGATCGGGGAGGTGCTGGACACCCCCCTGGACGAAAGCGGGCTCACCCTGCGCGGCCTGGAGCCGGGACGCACGCTGCGGGAGCTGCAGTTCGACCTGGGCACCGGCCTGATCCGAAAGGAGGCGGTGAACGAGCTTCTCGCCCGCGCCGCCGGGGGCGAACGGACGCCGCTGGAGTTCGAAGAGTTCCAGGGCATGCTCACCGGCGCCATCGACCTGGTGTTCGAGCACGGGGGGCGCTACTTTCTGGCGGACTATAAGAGCAACCTGCTGGGCCGCACCCTGGAGGACTACCGGCCGCAGCGGCTGCAACGGGAGATTCTCGACCGCCATTACGATCTGCAGTACCTGATCTACACCCTGGCGCTGCATCGCCACCTGCGCAACAGCCTCCCCGGGTACGATTACGAGCACCACTTCGGCGGCGTCTTCTACCTGTTCCTGCGGGGTATGCGACCGCAGGTGGGGCCGAAATACGGCGTCTGGTTCGGGCGGCCCGGGTTCGAAACCGTGCAGCTCATGGACCGGCAGATCATCGGGCTGCCCGCAGATCCCCCCCGGAAAAAGGGATTCTCACCGGACTGAAGCCGGTCCCGGGGAACCAAACGGAATGCAGGGAAACCGATCCATGCCACGAGCCACCACCCACCCCCTCGACCTTTTGCTCGAGCAGGCCGGCGCCCGTTCCGCCCTGGCGCGCCACTTCGCCCGTTTCTGTCACCAGCTCGACCCGCAGGCCGCCGACGAAGCGCTGCTGGGCGCGGCCCTGGTGGCCGAACGCAACCTCGAAGGGGGTGACACCTGCCTGACGCTGGAGCGGCTGGCCGGGCAGGAGATGCCGGCGCAGGCCCCGGACCTGCGACCCTTCCGGCTCCCCGCTCTGGAGAACTGGCTCACCGTCTTGGCGGAAGCCGGCTTCGTGGGCCGCCCCGGGGAAGAGGCGCCGCTGGTGCTGGAGGGCACCCGCCTCTACCTGACCCGCCACTGGCGGGAGGAGGTGCGCATCGCCGCGACCCTCCGGCAGCTGGACCGCCCCCGGGCGGTGGCCGACCGTCAATGGCTGGCGCGCCGCCTGGCCGAGCTCTTTCCGGTGCCGGACCCGGACCAGGCCGAAGGTCCCCTGGGACAAAAGCGGGCCGCCGCCATGGCGCTCACGCGGGGGCTCACCATCCTCACCGGCGGCCCCGGCACCGGCAAGACCACCACCGTCACCCGCATCCTCGCCCTGCTGCTGGAACAGGAACCGGAGCTTCGCATCCGCCTTGCCGCTCCCACCGGCAAGGCCGCGGCGCGGCTCACCGAGAGCATCGCCCTGCAGTGTCTTTCCCTGCGGGATCAGGTGGACGCCGGCCTGCTGGACCGCCTCCAGAGGCTGGAAGCCGCCACCCTGCACCGCCTGCTGGGCTGGCGTCCCGACGGGTTCGAGTTCGACCAGGAAAACCCGCTGCCCTGCGACTGCCTGCTCATCGACGAGAGCTCCATGGTGGATCAGACCCTCATGGCCCGGCTCCTGGAGGCTCTGCCCGGGCACGCCCGCCTGATCCTGCTGGGCGACCGCCACCAGCTCGCCTCGGTGGAGGCCGGCAGCGTGCTCGGGGATCTCACCGGACGCGGCGCCACCCCTGCCCTTTCACCGCAACGGGCAGCGGAGCTGGAGGCGCTCGGCATCGGAATCGATGGAAAAGAGATCCGCCAAAACACTCCTCCCCTCTTCGACTGCCTGGCCGAGCTGCGCTACAGCTACCGCTTCGCCAGCGGCGGCGGCATCGGCCGGCTGGCCAGGGCCGTGAACCGCGGCGATGCAGAGGCGGTCCGGCAGCTGCTGGACCAACCCGATGACGAGATCACCTGGATGGAATCCGGCGACAGCCAACCTCCGGCAGCCCTGGTCTCCCTGGCCGCCGACTGGTACGAGCCCCTGTTCCAGGCCGGTGATGCGCAAGAGGCGCTGGAGCGTTTCAACCAAATGCGCATCCTCACCGCCCGCACCGAAGGCCCCTGGGGCGAGGCGGAGATCCGGTCCCGGCTGGAGGAGACCCTGCGCCGGCGGGGCCGCATTCCCGCCGTCCCCGGACGCCTCTACCGCGGCCTGCCCATCCTGGTGCTGCGGAACGACCGCGAAACCGGGCTGTTCAACGGCGACACCGGCATCCTCTGGCCCGACAGGGAGGACGAAGAGACCCTCTTCGCCTGGTTCCAGGCCCCCGGCGGCGGGCTGACCCGCTATTCGCTCCACCAGCTCCCCGAGTGGCAGCCGGCCTGGACCCTCACCGTGCACCGCAGCCAGGGCTCCGAGTACCACCGCGTGGCCCTGGTACTGCCCCCGGCCGACTCCCGTCTGCTCAGCCGCGAACTGCTTTACACCGGCATCACCCGGGCCCGCGAACACTGTCTCCTCTGCGGCGGCAGGGAGACCCTGCTGGCAGCCTGCGACAGGGTGCAGGAGCGCAGTTCCGGACTGTACGAAAGACTGACCGCCCTGTATGACGGATAGGTGATCGAAAGAACCCTGTTCAAGACCGGGTGTTGACATCCGGGCTGCTCCCCCTACCATGCCATTGATCAATAAAATACTTGAATAACTTGGCTCCAACCCGGGGCGACTATCATGCAAGGGGGAGGCATGGAGAAATGGATTGGCAAGAACTGATCCTGGAGAATGAACCAGCCATACGATTGGGGTTTTTCTTCGGCATCTTCGCCATCATGGCCGTCTGGGAACTGGCGGCCCCACGGCGAGCGCTCACGGTTTCCAAAGTCCTCCGCTGGACCAACAACCTCGCATTGGTTTTTCTCAACAGCTTCGTCCTGCGCCTGCTCTTCCCCGCCGCCGCGGTGGGCGTGGCCGATTACGCACGGCAGATGGGCTGGGGATTGCTCCACTTGTACGAGATCCCCTTCACCACTGCGGTGGTCCTATCGGTCATCGTCATGGATTTCGTCATCTGGGTACAGCACGTGATGTTTCACGCCATCCCGGTATTGTGGCGGCTGCACCGCGTCCACCATGCGGACCTGGACTACGACGTCACCACCGGCGCCCGCTTTCATACCCTCGAGATCCTTCTCTCCATGCTCATCAAGTTCGCTGCCATCGTGTTGCTTGGCCCGCCGGTGGTTGCGGTGGTGATCTTCGAGGTGCTGCTCAATGCCACCGCCATGTTCAACCACGGTAACGTGAAGCTCCCCGCCGGCCTGGACCGGGTGCTGCGCTGGGTGCTGGTTACCCCGGACATGCACCGGGTACACCACTCGGTGGAGGACGACGAGGCCAACAGCAATTTCGGCTTCAGTCTCACCTGGTGGGACCGGCTCTTCGGCACTTACCGGGATCAACCACGGGCCGGCCACGAAGGGATGACCATCGGCATTCACAAGTACCGCGACCCCAGGCTGGTGGACAGGTTGCCGGGCATGCTGGCGCTTCCCTTCATCGGCCCGGTCACCGGCTATGCCATCAACCGCCGTCGGTGGAGCGATCCGGATGAACAGTAAGTTCACCCGGTGGGGGTTGTTCCTGGTGCTCACCGGGGCCATCGGCTTGGCCTTTCTCTACCGGGACCACCTGGATGCCACCACGCTGCAACAGCGAATCGAAGGCGCTGGCATGGCAGCTCCCCTGCTGTTCATCTCCATCTATGCCCTGGCCACGGTGCTGTTCCTACCCGGATCGGTGATCACCCTGGCCGGAGGAGCACTCTTCGGCCCGGTACTGGGCACTTTCTACAGCCTGACGGGCGCCACCATCGGCGCAGCGCTGGCCTTTCTCGTCGCCCGTTATCTTGCCTCCGATTGGGTGGAGGAGAAAACCGGTGGCACCCTCCGGCGCCTCAAGGAAGGGGTGGAACAAGAGGGCTGGCGCTTCGTCGCCTTCGTCCGCCTGGTGCCATTGTTCCCCTTCAACCTGCTCAACTACGCATTGGGGCTGACACGCATCCGCTTCCGGGACTACGTCATCGCCAGTTATCTTTTCATGCTTCCGGGGGCCATTGCCTACACCTACCTGGGCTACGTGGGACGCGAAGCCGCGTCTGGGGGTGAAGGCCTGGTACAGAAAGGATTGCTTGCACTGGCACTGCTGGCGGTGGTGGCGTTCCTGCCACGGCTCATCGGGCGGTTGCGCGCAACCACCGGCGAAAGAGCGGGCGTTTCTGGCAAACCATGATGGAACCGGACATGAACATCTCGGAACAGGTCAAACATTACTACGGCAAGGTGCTGAAAAAGAGCAGCGACCTGCAAACGGACGCCTGCTGCACTCCCGATGAGGTTCCTCCTCATGTGAAAGAGATCCTGGAGAAGATCCATCCGGAGGTTCAGTCCCGCTACTACGGCTGCGGACTGGTGGCGCCGGAAGCGCTGCAGGGCTGCAAAGTGCTCGACCTGGGCTGCGGCAGCGGGCGCGATGTTTACCTGCTCTCGGCCCTGGTTGGTAAAAAGGGCTCGGTCACCGGCATCGACATGACGCCCGAGCAGCTGGAGGTGGCCCGCAGGCACCTCCAGTACCACACCGAACGATTCGGGTATGTCAGTGCCAATATTCAATTCCTGGAAGGAGAGGCGGAAAGGCTGGACGATCTGGCATTGGAAGAAGACACGTTCGATATCGTGGTATCGAACTGCGTGCTCAACCTGGTTGATGACAAAGCATCGGTGCTGAGAACGGTGTTCCGGCTGCTCATAACCGGCGGCGAGTTCTATTTCGCGGACGTCTACACCGATCGTCGAATACCAGAGGATCTGAGGTCGGACCCCATGCTTTACGGGGAATGCCTGGGCGGTGCGCTCTACTGGAACGACTTTCTACAAATGGCAAAAGCCGCCGGTTTCACCGATCCCAGACTGGTGACGGATCGTCCTCTCGGCCTGAATCATCCCGACATCGAGGCGAAGGTGGGCAACATCCGCTTCTATTCCGCCACCTATCGCCTCATCAAGCTGGACGGACTGGAGACCGCCTGCGAGGACTACGGGCAGGCGGTGAGATACAAGGGGACCATTCCCCACCATCCCCACAGTTTCCACCTGGACAAACATCACCTGATGGAAACCGGTCGAATGTTTCCGGTCTGCGGCAACACCTATCGCATGCTGAAGGAAAGCCGCTTTGCAGGCCACTTCGAGTTTTTCGGGGACACCAGGACACACTACGGGATATTCTCCAGCTGCGGAACCGGCATTCCTTTCGGCAGCGACTCGTCGGCTCAAGAGAACGCCGGCTGTTGCTGAGGGTGGCGGCGGGATTCAGTGGTCACGCCACCACAAAACGGTCCTCCGACAAAACAGCCCCTTTCCCCACTTGCCAGTGATAGGCCACCAACTTCCCCCCTTTGCCGGCAGAATAGTCCAGACAGGCCAGATTGTCTTCGAGAGGCCGGGGCCGACCGGTGAGCCAGTAGTGACCGAAGAAGACAGGTGGTTCGTCCGGCCCATAGTGATAACCCTCGATCCGCGCCGGCTCCACCGGCAGCAACGGAATCCTCTCCAATTGGTTCTCCGGCGCCATGGCCAGCTCCCGATAGTTCGCCTCCGGGTTCCGGTTCCACCAGCGGATGCGGATGCTGCTGCGTGGGTTGCCATCCTTGTCCTCGAAGCCATGTCCGTCGGGCAGTTCGATCTCCGGCCCCTTGAGCAGCACCTCGATATCCTCACAGGCCCTTGCCCCCCGGGTACAGGCCTGAACCAGAAATTCATCATCCAGGTACTGAGGCACCCGGTCGATGAGCGGTGACTTCCAGCACGCGTGAACGGCGCGAAACAGCACCCCGCCCTTCCCATCGCTTACCTCCAGGTACAGCGGGAGGGTTCGGAACCAGTCGATGATCTCTCGAGTCTCCTCGTCATGCAGCCGGTACTCCCGCAAAAAGGCCCGGTGCTGAGCGGTATTCTTGTCCGTGTGCGGGCGCAGAGGTTCGCCGGTTTCCGGGTGCGGGGTGTGATAGGCAATGGCGTTGAACTCGTGGTTGCCCATCACCGCCAGGGCATGGCCGGCTTCCACCATGGGCTTGACGATCTCCAGCACCTGCCGCTGTTGCGGACCACGGTCGATGAAGTCGCCAAGAAACACCACCCTGGCCCCGGATTGTTGATAAATCCCATCTTGCCGGAGATAGCCCAACCGCTTTAGCAGCCTTTCCAGCTTGTCGCCCTGTCCATGAATATCGCCAATGATGTGGTAGTTCAGGTCTTCCACTCCCATGTTCCGTGACTCCTGCAGAACACCTTGCAACGGTTAATGCGCTGCTGCAACCCTTCCGGTTGCCAGTGGACAGGGCGGTCGAGGCGGCAAACAGCCGGGACAACCTACCGCCAGAACAGCAGCGGACGATCAACGCGAATATCGAATCCTGGGCAGAGTGTAGTACGCTCGTGGGCGCCGCTGGATGGTCTAGGAAATGGATGCTATTGGGGGACTGATTGGGGGGCTGGTAAGTGGGGACATTTACCACCCTACGGTGTTTTTTTGATACTTCTTTGTAGTAAGTGGCAGAGAGGGAGGGATGGGCTCCCTGCGGTCGCCACTGCTTCGGCG
>JALXAM010000062.1:51471-109964 GCA_026992075.1 Sedimenticola sp.
CTACGCGCCTTCGCGGTCGAACCCAACCTGTTTGGATACATCGAGGGTTCGAATCCTTGATTGGATCAGGGCTTTCGGATTCGGGCGGGAATGCTTAGATTTGAGTGATTGGCGGAGAGGGAGGGATGGGCTCCCTGCGGTCGCCACTGCTTCGGCGCTACGCGCCTTCGCGGTCGAACCCAACCTGTTTGGATACATCGAGGGTTCGAATCCTTGATTGGATCAGGGCTTTCGGATTCGGGCGGGAATGCTTAGATTTGAGTGATTGGCGGAGAGGGAGGGATTCGAACCCTCGATACGGGGTTACCGTATACACACTTTCCAGGCGTGCTCCTTCAGCCACTCGGACACCTCTCCGGAGGCTGCCGAGCGGGAAGCCCGCGCGGCAGGAGGCGAAGCTTAAACCACTTCCCCGCCCGGCGCAATCCCGACAGCGGTTCGACGGCGGTTTTTGTCTGAAATTCCAATCGGTTGGCCAATCCAGTTATAGTGCCCATGCTGACAGTCATCCTACCCTGTTCCATGCCCAGCAAGAAGCGGAAGCAGCCCACCCTCGCCGAGCAGGCGGATCGCCATGCGCTGTACGAGCTCTCGGTCCAGTGTGCCGAGGCGGAAATCGATTTCGTCAGCGACACCTTCAAGGCGCTGCGGGGCCGACCCGCGCGACTTTTACGCGAAGACTTCTGCGGCACCGCCAACGTCTGTTGCGAGTGGGTACGGCGCCACAAGGAGAACCGGGCCATCGGCGTGGATCTCGATCCGGAGGTGTTGGCCTGGGGACGGGAACACAATCTGTCGGCCCTGAAGCCGGGCCAGGCCAGGCGCATCACCCTGCTGCAGGCCGACGTGCTGGAGGTGGAGACCGAAGCCCCCGATATCGTCTCGGCGATGAATTTCAGCTATTGGCTGTTCAGGGAGCGTGCCCAGCTCAAGCGCTATTTCCAGCGGGTCCATGAGGCGCTTGCAGACGACGGCGTTTTCTTCCTTGATGCCTATGGCGGTTACGACAGCTTCCGGGACTGCGAAGAGGAGCGGGAGGTGGAGACCGATCTGGGGGAGGTCACCTACGTCTGGCAGCAGGAGAGCTTCAATCCCATCGATCATCGCCTGGTCTGCCACATCCATTTCCGCTTCGAGGATGGATCCAGCCTGGAGCCGGCCTTCAGTTACGACTGGCGACTGTGGACCCTGCCGGAGATCCGGGACCTGCTGGAGGAATGCGGATTTCGAGTGACTATCTACTGGCAGGGCTGGGACGAGGATGGAGAGCCGGATGGCGACTTCCATCCCGCCACCGAGGCCGATGCCGACGCCGGCTGGATCGCCTACATCAGCGCGGAAAAGCTGGCAGACTGAGGCACTTCCCCCCCTCTGACGAACATCCGCCCTGTCATCACAGCCGAGCTTTGATTCAGGCTGGTCTGCCGCTCCCTCGATAAGCCGATCCCCGGGTTAAGGAAAACCCCGACCTGCCGATACCTCTTCTGCAACCACAAGAAGAGGGCGACAGGACAATCCATGTCGATGGACCTTTCCGAATTTCTCGACGTCTTTCTCGAAGAGTGCTTCGAGGGGCTGGAGGCCATGGAGTCGGGCCTGCTGAACCTGGACGAAGGCACGGATCTCGAGGAGATCAACACCATCTTTCGCGCGGCACACTCCATAAAAGGGGGCAGTGCCGCCTTTGGATTCGACCAGATCTCCGAGTTCACCCACGTGATGGAGACCCTGCTCGACCAGCTGCGCAGCGGCAGGCGTCAGGTGGACCGCGACACCGTGGACCTGCTGCTCGCCTCCGTGGACGTGCTGCGGGAGATGGTGGAGGGACTGAAAGACGACACCGGCCCCGACGAGGCGGTGGTGGCCGATCTGCGGAAGCGGCTGGAGGCCGCGGTGAACCAGGCCCCGGCCAAGTCCCAAAGCGACCCCGAACCCACGCCGGCAGAGAACGAAACGGAGCCCTCTGCCGGGGATAAGGGACCCGAGGAAGTGCGCACCTGGCGCATCTTCCTGCAGCCGAGCCCGGAGATGTTCCGCCAGGAGGACGATCCGGTACGCCTGTTCCGGCAGCTGCGCAAGCTGGGCGAGCTGAAGGTGGAGACCCTGCTCGGCGAGCTGCCGCCACTGGATGAGCTGGACCCCACCACCTGCCATTTCTCCTGGCGCATCACCCTGCGCACCGGTGCCGGGGAACGGGCGATCCGGGAGCTCTTCGCCTGGATCGGGGAACCCCGCCGGTTGGAGATCGAGCCCGCGGAAGAATCCGACCGGTCTCCGGAACCGGACAGCAATACCGAAACCGGGCTGGACAATGCCGAGGCCCGGGCCGAGAGAAAGAAATCAGAACAGGATGTTCCCGAACCCGAGCCGGCAATCGAAAAAGACTCCCCCGCCAGCGCGGAAGAGAAACCTCCAGCCAAAGCCAAGTCCGCCCGTTCCAGCCAGAACCGCGAGAGCAACTCCATTCGCGTCTCCACTGAAAAGGTGGACCTGCTCATCAATCTGGTGGGGGAGCTGGTCATCACCCAATCGATGCTCAACCAGGTGAGCAGCCAGCTGGCCCAGCAGGGCGGCCCCGAGGTGGAGGCGCTGTTCAACGGCCTGGCCCAGCTGGAGCGCAACACCCGTGAGCTGCAGGAGAACGTGCTCCAGATCCGCATGTTGCCCATCAGCTTCGCTTTCAACCGCTTCCCCCGCCTGGTGCGCGACGTGAGCCGCAAACTGGGCAAGCGGGTGGAGCTGGTGATCACCGGGGAACAGACCGAGGTGGACAAGACGGTACTGGAGAAGATCGGCGACCCCCTGGTCCACCTGGTGCGCAACGCCATCGACCACGGCCTGGAACTGCCGGAGGTGCGCACCGCCACCGGCAAGCCGGAGACCGGCCGCCTGGAGCTCAGCGCCCAACACGAGAGCGGCAACATCGTCATCCGCATCAGCGACGACGGCGCCGGGCTGAACCGGGAAAAGATCCTGAAGAAGGCCATCGAACGCGGGCTGGTGAGCGAACAGGAGGAGCTGTCGGACGAGCGCATCGACAACCTCATCTTCCTGCCAGGCTTTTCCACCGCGGACCAGGTGAGCGATCTTTCCGGGCGCGGTGTGGGGATGGATGTGGTGAAACGCAACATCAACGACCTGGGCGGCACCGTCTCCATCCAGTCCGAACCCGGCAGGGGCAGCGTGGTGACCATCCGCCTGCCGCTCACCCTGGCCATCCTCGACGGCCAGCTGGCACAGGTGGGTGGGGAGACCTACATCCTGCCGCTCATCTCCATCATGGAGTCGCTGCGTATGCGCCCACAGAGCCTCAAGCGCATCGCCGGCACCACCGAGGTCTACCACTTCCGCAACCAGTACATCCCGGTGATCCGGCTCAATCACCTGTTCGGCATTCCCGGCGGCACCGAGTCGCTGGAGGAGGGACTGCTGGTGGTGGTGGAGACCGACGGCCAGCTGGCCGGGCTGTTCGTGGACCGGCTGCTGGGGCAGCAACAGGTGGTGATCAAGAGCCTGGAGACCAACTTCCACCAGCTGCCGGGGCTCTCCGGCGCCACCATTCTCGGCGACGGACGGGTGGCGCTCATCGTGGACGTGCCCGGCCTGGTGCAACTGCACCACGACCAGCAGAACCATCGTGCGGCCACCCTGGTGGCCGTCTCCTGACGAGGAAAGCGAAAACGCCATGAACAACGACCATGCACAGAAGATCGACGCCGATCTCTACCAGGAACAGAGCATGACCCAGTACCTCACCTTCTGCCTGGCCGGAGAGGAGTACGGCATCAACATCCTGCAGGTCCAGGAGATCAAGGGCTGGAGCCAGGTCACCCCCATGCCCAACACGCCGGAGTTCATCCTCGGCGTGATCAACCTGCGGGGCACCGTGGTGCCCATCGTGGACCTGCGCACCTATTTCGCCCTGCCGGCCCGAGAACCTGGGCCCACCACGGTGGTGATCGTGGTGCGGGCCAACGACGGCCAGGGCTCGCAACGCACCATGGGCATCGTGGTGGATGGCGTCTCCGAAGTGCAAAACATCGCCGAGGGCGAAGTGCAGCCACCGCCTCCCATCGAAGAAAAGGAGGGACGCCGCCCGGTCGCCGGGCTGGCCGCCAAGGACGACCGCATGATCATCATGCTCGACATCGACGACCTGATGATCAACGGCGTGCTCACCCAGCTCAAGCAGGAAGTCGCCGCGTGAACCCGAAACAAACAGAAGAAACCTTCCCACGGAGAAGAAAATGAAGATCAACGAACCGGTCACCAACAACGAAGTGGTCATGAAGGACGGCCAGTTTCTCGTTTCCACCACCGACCTGAAGGGAATCATCACCTCGGCCAATCGTGCATTCGTCGAGATGAGCGGCTACGGCCTGGACGAGCTGGTGGGCCACAACCACAACATCGTGCGCCATCCCGACATGCCACCCGAAGCCTTCGAAGATCTGTGGCAAACCATCAAGGCCGGACGCCCCTGGGTAGGGCTGGTGAAGAACCGCCGCAAGGACGGCGATTACTACTGGGTGAAGGCCAATGTCACTCCCATGCGGGTGAAGGGTCAGGTCACCGGCTACATGTCAGTGCGCACCAAGCCTACCCGGCAGGAGATCGAATCCGCGGAGGCCCTCTATCGCGATATCCGTACCGGCAAGGCCACCCTGAAGCCAAACTTTTTCCAGCGCATGAAGAACCGGATGATGGACTTTGGCGTCACCCGTTATTTCATGACCGCCGCGGTGGGCTCCATTGCAGGCATGGGCGTCCTCGCCTGGTTGGGGCATGAAGGCGCTTCGGTGACGGTTCTGGATGCCACCCTGGCTGTTCTCAGCCTGTTCACTATTCTCGGTGCATGGGCCCTGAGCCGGTATGTGAACCGGCCACTTCAGACCGCGGTGAACGCGCTGCAGGAGATTGCGGATGGCGATTACCTGAACTGGGTGGAGAGCCACCGCAACGACACCCTGGGCAACATGCTGCAGAACCTGCAATCGGCCCAGATCCGTCTTGGGTATGCGGTGAACGAGATCCGCAATCAGGCCAACGAGCTGAACCGGGTGAAAGCGGCGCTGGGGAGCGTGGATGCCGCCGTGATGATCACCGATGAGGATCACCGTGTGATCTACCTCAACGCGGCACTCCAGAAGATGATGGAAAAGGCCCAGGAGCGGATTCGGAAAAAGCTGCCCGACTTCGATGCCAGCCAGCTGATCGGCCGGGACATCGATTTTCTCGGCGGTGCCCTGGAGCTCGATTCAGGTTTGCTGCAGAACCTACAGGACAACCATTGCCACGAATTTGCCATCAACGGGCTCACCTTCCGCATCTCGGTGAATCCGGTGTTGGACGAATCCGGAAACCGCATCGGCACGGTGGTGGAGTGGCAGGATCGTACCGAGGAGGTGGCCGTGGAACGGGAGATCCAGGACCTCGTGGATGCCGCTTTGGTGGGCAACCTCACCGAGCGCATCGACCTCACCGGGAAAGAGGGCTTCTTCGCCACCCTGGGCCAGCGGGTGAATCAACTGGTGGAGGTGCTGGACAACGTGGTGGCCGACACCGCCAGCGTCATCGGCGCCCTGGCCCGGGGCGATCTCAGCCACACCATCGATTCCGAGTACGAAGGCTCCTTCGCCCGGCTCAAGGAGGACGTGAACGCCACGGTGAAGAACCTCACCCGGGTGATCGGGAGCATCCGGGCCAGCGCCGATGCGGTGGAACAGGCCTCTCGGGAGATCGCCGAGGGCAACGCCGACCTCGCCCGCCGCACCGAGATGCAGGCTTCCAACCTGGAGGAGACCGCCAGCAGCATGGAGGAGATCACCTCCACCGTTCGCCAGAACGCCGACAACTCGCGCAAGGCAAGCGACCTCTCCAAGGAGACCCTGGAGCAGGCCGTTGCAGGAGGTTCGGTGGTCTCCGAGACCATCTCGGCCATGGAGAAGATCACCGAATCCAGCAAGAAGATCGCGGCCATCATCGGCGTCATCGACGACATCGCCTTCCAGACCAACCTGCTGGCCCTGAACGCCGCGGTGGAGGCGGCCCGGGCCGGAGAACAGGGACGTGGCTTCGCCGTGGTGGCCACCGAGGTGCGCAACCTGGCTCAGCGTTCCGCCACTGCCGCCAAGGAGATCAAGACTCTCATCGAGGACAGCGTGTCCAATGTGGAAGAGGGGTCCGAGCTGGTGAACCAGTCCGGCAAGACCCTGGAGGAGATCGTGGAGTCGGTGAAGAAGGTGAGCGACTTCATCGCCGAGATCGCCGCAGCAAGCTCGGAGCAGTATGCCGGCATCGAGCAGGTGAACCAGGCGGTCTCCCAGATGGACGAGGTGACCCAGCAGAACGCAGCTCTGGTGGAGGAAGCGGCGCAGACCAGTCAGATGATGGACGAACAGGCCAAGGAGCTGAGCGAACTCATCGCCTTCTTCAAGGTCGGCGACAGTCAGCCGCAGAACGGCTGGGATGGCGTGGAGCGACGCTCCCCCGATCGTCCCTGGTCCAATCAGCAGAAAGGAGGCAAACGCATGGACTTTTCTTCTGCCCGGGCCAAGCACAAGCTGTGGAAGACCCGGTTGCGGGCCTTCCTCGACGGTGAATCCTCGATGAGCGAGGAGGAGGCGGCCTCCCACCACGACTGTGATCTGGGCAAATGGCTCTATGGCACCGGCCTGCAACAATACGGTGATCTGCCCGAAATGAAAGAGCTGGAGAAGGTCCATGCCGAGATGCACGCCCTGATCAAGCAGGTGATCCATGCGGGAAATCAGGGTGACCGTCAGAAAGCGGAGAGTGTCTTCGCCCGCGTCTCCCGCTATTCCGATCAGATCGTCTCCTTGCTCGACCGGCTGGAGAAGAAGACCGCCAGCGGAGGCGAGGTGGTGCCCCATCCCGCTGCCGCCGAAGCCAGCCGCGCGCAGGCAGTGGGCGCGGAAGAGCTCTGGGAAGAGTTCTGACCGGTTATGGCCACACTGGTACTGGAAGGCCACCTAGGTTGCCAACAGGCGGTTGCGCAAGCGGAAGTTCTGCGCAACAGCCTGCAACCTGGCGAGCCGCTGGAGATCGACGCCGGCGGTCTGGAAGGAATCGATGGTTGCGGCCTGCAGCTGTTGGCGGCCGCGGTCCGGGCGGCACGGGGCCTGGAGGCCCCGGTCAGCTGGAAAGAGGCTTCGGGAGCCCTGCAAGAGGCCGCCGGCCTGCTGGGTCTCACGGAAGAACTGGGTCTGTAATCAGGGATCAACTGAGGAGCAATGAAGCATGACGGCCACCAGCATAGGGAGGCGCCCCCAGGAATATCAGTTCACCGATCGCGATCTGGAGCGGCTGAGGGAACTGATCTACGCCCACACAGGCATCCGCATGGCGGAGAACAAGCGCGACCTGATCTACGGCCGCCTTTCACGCCGGCTGCGGGCACTGGGCCTGAAAAATTTCAACGACTATTGCCGTTTCCTCGACGAAGGGGATCCCGAGGAGCTGGAGGCCTTTCGCAATGCGGTGACCACCAACCTCACCGCCTTCTTCCGCGAAGCGCACCACTTCGACTACCTCGCCGGAGAGCTGCTGCCCGAGCTGGCGAGCAGAAAACGAGACCAGCGGCGGCTCCGGTTCTGGTCCGCCGGCTGTTCCACCGGGGAGGAGCCCTATTCCCTGGCCATGGTGCTGCGGGAGAGCCTCCCCGACCTGAACCAATGGGATGCCCGCATCCTGGCCACCGATCTGGACTCACAGGTGCTGGGTCGCGCCCGGCAGGGGGTCTACGACCTGCAGGGTATCCGGCAGAAACTGGGGCCTCGCCTCAAACGTTGGTTCCTGCGTGGCAAGGGACCCTTCGAGGGCAAGGCACGGGTGAGACCGGAGCTGCAGGAGCTGGTGGAATTCCGCCAGCTCAACCTGATGCACGACTGGCCCATGCGCGGTCCATTCGACGCCATCTTCTGCCGAAACGTGCTCATCTATTTCGACAAACCCACTCAGAAGCGGCTGTTCGAACGTTTCGCCAAGCTGTTGCCGATGCAGGGCCATCTCTTCATCGGCCACTCGGAGAGCCCGCTGGACCTCACCGACCGCTTCGAGCTGATCGGCCAGTCCATCTACCGCCGGGTGAAATAGAACAACAAGGAAAACACAGCCTATGAGCATCAAGGTACTGATCATCGACGACTCCGCCCTGGTGAGACGACTGCTCACCCGGGTGCTGGAGCGTGACCCCCAGATCGAGGTGGTGGGCACGGCCCCCGACCCCTATGTCGCGCGGGAGAAGATCAAGCAGCTCAATCCCGACGTGCTCACCCTGGACGTGGAGATGCCGAAGATGAACGGCATCACCTTCCTCAAGAACCTCATGCGGCTGCGGCCCATGCCGGTGGTGATGGTCTCCTCCCTCACCGAGGAAGGGGCCGAGGTGACCCTGCAGGCGCTGGAGCTGGGCGCGGTGGATTTCGTCACCAAACCCAGGGGGGAGCCTGCAGCAGCCCTGGAGCGGCTATCCGACGAACTGGTGCACAAGGTGAAGGTGGCCGCCGACACCCCCTTGGCCCGCGGTAGACGTTCTTCATCTCCACGGGTGGACGATCAGCCCGAAACCCGCGAGCGCCACAGCGCCGACGTGATCCTGCCGCCGGCGAGGACACGGCCGCCCAAGGGGCGACCACCGCTGGTGGCCATGGGCGCCTCCACCGGTGGCACCGAGGCGCTCAAGGAGGTGCTGATGGCCCTGCCGGCGCACCTGCCGCCGGTGGTGATCACTCAGCACATTCCGGCCGGCTTCAGCACCGCCTTCGCCCGCCGCATGAACCGCCTCTCCCCTCTCACAGTACACGAGGCCCGGGAGGACCAGCCCATCGAGCCCGGTCACGTCTATATCGCCCCGGGCAGTCATCACCTGCTGGTCACCTGGGACGGGCGCGGCTACCGCTGCAGACTCAGCGATGGTCCCCGGGTGAACCGTCACAAACCCTCGGTGGATGTGCTCTTCCGCTCCGTGGCCCAGTGCAGCGGCTCCAGCGCCATCGGTGTGCTGCTCACCGGCATGGGCGACGACGGTGCCCGTTGCCTGCTAGAGATGCGCCATGCGGGCGCCCGCACCATCGCCCAGGACGAGGCCACCAGCGTGGTCTGGGGCATGCCGGGCGCCGCGGTGAAGCTGGACGCGGCAGAGAAGGTGCTGCCGCTGTCTGCGGTGGCTGGCGAGGTGATGAAGCTGCTATCCGGCCGTACCGGACGACCCGTTCAATCTCTCAACCCAACCCGACAACAAACCAAGAGGAGCATCCCATGAAAGTGATGGTAGTGGACGACAGCCTGGCCATGCGCCTGATCGTGATGAAGACCCTGCGCGAGGCGGGCTTCGACGGCCTGGACGTGACCCAGGCAGAGGATGGCGCCAAGGCGCTGGAGGCGATCAAGAACGACGAGCCCGACCTGGTGCTGTGTGACTGGAACATGCCCAACATGACCGGCCCCGAGCTGCTCTCGGCCCTGAAGGACGAAGGCATCAACGTCAAGTTCGGGTTCGTCACCACCGAGGCGACGGAGGAGATGCGCAACAAGGCCTCCGAGCTGGGCGCACGCTTCCTCATCGCCAAACCCTTCACCCCGGACACCTTCCGGGAGAAGCTCACCCCCTACATCCACTGACGGCAGGAGGAGAACCCCATGGCCAAGATTCCCTTGCCCAAACCCATCGACCTGCAACAGATCCTCTCCATGATGTATGGCAACGGCCTCAAGGCCGAGCCGGGAGAGCCGGTGCCCACGGGCCCCGGTTCCAAGTCGCTGGTGGCGGTCTACGTGGACGACGACGACGAGCCCATCGCCGCCTGCGCGGTGGACTATCCCTTTACCGCCTATGCCGGCGCCTCTCTCACCCGCATTCCCCTGGGGACCGCGGAGGAGTGCGCCAGCACCGGCGAGTTCAGCGAGATCATGCTGGGCAACGTGCACGAGATCATGAACATCTGCTCCCGGCTGTTGATGGACAGCAGCAGCCCCCACCTGCGGCTGCATGCGCTCTACGATGATCCGGAGGCGCTGCCGCCGGAGGTGTTGTCGCTCATGGAACAGGCCCCGGAGGCGGTGGACTTCAACGTCAGTTTCCCCAATTACGGGGATGGCCGCGTCTCCTTCAAGGCGCTGGCGGCCTGAAGCGGAGCGGCCCAGGGAGGGGCCACACCGGCGCCTCCGGCGCCTGGCTCACTTGCCGAACAGGCCCTTGAGCACGTCGGTGCCGAGTTTTTCTTCCAATTTCTTCCCGGCCTTCTGCATCACCTCTTCCTTCTTCTCCTCGATCTTCTGTTGGGCCAGCGCCTTCACCAGCGCTTCGGCGTCCACCTGCGGCCTGGGATCCGACAACGAGCCGGTGAGACGCACCGGAATGGGAATACCCTTGAGTTCCTCCATGCTCTCTCCGCCCTGGCCCTTGAGGGAGCCGACGACCTTGGCCATCAACCGGTAGTCGATCTGCTCCTTCACCAGATCCACCTTGCCTTCGCCCTTCACCCGCAACACCGGTGAGGCCATGTAGAAATCCTTGTTGGTGACGATTCCTTTTCGAATCACACCGGTTCCCCGCAATTCCGCGAAGTCGGTCTGGGCGTTGGGCGCCTCGGTCACCGGTTCGCCCTTGATCATGGCCCGCGCCTTGCGAATCACGTCCGCCAGGTTGAATCCCTTGTAGGCACCATCCTTCAGGGAGACGGAAAAGTCACCATCGAGGTTGCGACGGATGCGACTCTCCTCCAACCCCCGGGTACGCAGGTTAAACTTCACGTTGCCGGTGCCGGTGAGCCGATCCCTGCCGGTGAGATCGGCCAGCAGGGGGCCGATCTGGATTCCGGTCAGGTTGGTGCCTGCCTGGATGACGGGCTCCTCCTTGCGCACGTCCAGTCGACCGTGGGCCTGCAATCTGCCCTGGTAGAGCCGCGCCCCTGCCGGGTTCAGGGAGATCACCCCCTTCTTCGCCTTGAGGGTCACCACCACCTGCTCCAGGTTGAGCCGCTTCACCCGCAGCTTTCCCACTTTCAAGGTGGCGTCCGCATCCAGCCGCCGCAGCGGGGTGAAATCGACCTTGGCCGCAGCAACCTGTCCCTTTTTGCTACCGGCCGGCTTGCTTTTTTGTGCCGCGCCAGCAGGAGATTCATCCGAACCAGCCGTTTTTTCCGGCGGCAGGTAACGATCCAGGTCGATGGCATCCACCTCCAGCCGGGCACGCACCACCGGCCCCTGGAAGGAGAGCAGTGACAACGAGCCCTTGGCATGGGTGTCGTCCAGTTCCAACTCCAGCGGCTCCACCTTCACCGCTTCCCCTTTCACCTCGAGCCGGGCATGGGCGGAGACCCGGCTGAGCGCCTTGGGGTCGGCCGTCTCCAGGGAGACCCCGGCCAATTTCAACAGCGAGCGCAGATCGGTCTTTTCCAGCGTCAACTGCCCTTCCCCGCTGGGCTTGCCCTGCTTGAGCCCCGAAAGACTCAGCTTGCCGGTGATGTCCACCTGGGGACCGGCAAGGGAGAGATCGGTGATCGCCAGCCGATCGGCGGCCAGGTCCAGGGCCAGATCGGCGGCCAGTTTGAGCTTCACCCCCTCCTTGGGCAGCCCCTCGCCCTTGGCCTCCACCTCCAGCGCCAGGGCCGACAGGTCGATGCGCTGGTAATCGGCACTGGTGGTGACCTCGGTGGAGAGTGCCAGCTGCAGGGTCACGGGGGGCTTGCCGGTGGCCAGCCGGGTGGAGAGGCGCACCATCACCGGCGTGTCGGGCTTGATCTCGCCCACGCTAACGTTGAGGTCTTGCAGGCGATAGCTCTCCCCTTTCTGCCGGTCCTGGTAGTTGAGATCCAGCTTTTCCACCTCGATGCCTTTCAGGGCAAGACGATAGTCGCTCTCCTTCTTCTCTGTCCCTGCCTCGGCAGCAACCGGGGCTTCAGAGGCGGCCTCCTGCTTGCCGCCGGCCAACCCCTCCCAGTTGGTTTCGCCTTTGGCATTGCGCTCCAGGTTGAGCACCACTCCCTTCAGCCGTACCGTGTCCACCGTGATCTGCTTCTGCAGCAGGGGCATGAGGGCCACCCGCACGTCCAGCACCTCCGCGCTGGCCAGGGGTTCATCGCCAAAGCCGGGGGCGTTGCCCACCTTCACCTTCTCCAGGTGCAGCCCCACCCAGGGAAAGACCGACCACTCGACGGGCGCATCGATGCGCAGGCTGTGGCCGGTCTGCTGTTCGAAGCGGGCCGCCACCTCCTGCTTGATCTCCTCCGGATCCACCACCAGGGAAAGGATGGCCACCGCCACGACACCCAGCAGCACCAGGCCGACGATGATGCCCAACAACCATTTCACGATCTTCATTCCTGCTCTCCTTGTCTGCAGCAACTCGAAAAGTTCGCCAGGGCCGGCAGACCGAATTTCGTTCCAGCCTGCGTGCAGTCCCTTTTTCCCATCGGGCGAGAGCCCGGCCTATGATTTGGTGACTTCGGCAGCCCCTGGCACCCGTACCCGGCGCAACACCACCGCCCCTCCGATGAACAATAGCAGAATCGCCAGGATGCCGGCACGGGAGCTACCGGTGGCCACCCCCACCAGACCCACCAGCAGCGGGCCGATCACCGCGGCGAACTTGCCCAGCATGTTGTAGACGCCATAAAAGACCCCGGCGCGGTGGGCGGGGATGAGGCGGGCGTAGAGAGAACGGCTCAGGGACTGGATTCCGCCCTGCACCAGGCCGATCATCACCGCCAGACCATAGAACTCCCATCGCTGCTGCATCCCCCAGGCCCACACCACAACCAGGGTATAGACCCCCAGGGCGATCAGGATCCCCGACTTGGGCCCCAGCCGGTCCCCGATCCAGCCGAAAGCCAGGGCTGCGGGAAAGCCCACGATCTGGGTCAGCAGCAGCGCGGCCAGCAGATCGGAGGCTTCGAAACCCACCGCCAGCCCGTAATCCACCGCCATGCGAACGATGGTGTCCACCCCGTCGATGTAGAGCCAGTAGGCGAGCAGGAACAGCAGTACCGTGCGGTGACTGCCCACCTCCCGCAGGTTGTCCCGGATTTCGCGCAGGGCGCCGCGGAGCACCCCTTCCCGGGCCGGAGCCGGATCACGCTCATGCACCCACAGCAGCAGCGGCACAGTAAAGAGGGCCCACCAGAGTCCCACCATCAGGAAGGAGACCCGCACCGCCTGGGCCGCGTTCTCCAGCCCAAAGACTGCCGGTTTCAGCACCATGGCCACGTTGAGCGCGAACAGCAGGCCGCCCCCCAGGTAGCCCAGGGCGTAACCCAGCGCCGAGACCCGGTCCAGCTCCTGCTCCCGGGCCACGTCCACCAGCAGCGCATCGTAGGGCACGATGCTGCCGGAAAATCCGATGATGCCCAGGGCATAGAGCAGCAGGGCCAGGGGCCAGAGTCCCGCCGCCACCAGGAACAGCAGGCTGGTCATCAGCGCGCCGAGGAAGGCGAACAGCAGCAACATCCGTTTCTTGTTGCCTCCCTGGTCGGCCAAGGCGCCGATGAGCGGTGCCAGCAGGATCATCAGGGTGCTGGCCGCCGAGTTCCCCAGCCCCAACCAGAAGGTGCTGTCGGTGGCGGACAACCCGCTGGCCCAGTACTCCTTGAAAAAAACCGGAAAGAAACCCGCCATCACCGTGGTGGCGAAGGCGGAGTTGCCCCAATCGTACAGGGCCCAAGCGTAACGGGCTCGCCGCGCCATCAGCTCTTGATCCCCACGCCCTTCCACAGCAGCCACAGGGCCACCGCTCCCAGCACCAGGATGAAGCCGAGAATGAGCGCCAGCGCCATCCCCGGGTCGATGTCGGAGACCCCCAGAATGCCGTACCGGAAGGCGTTGATCATGTAGAGCACCGGATTGGCCAGCGACACCTGGCGCCAGAACTCCGGCAGCAGGTCGATGGAGTAGAAGACCCCGCCCAGGTAGGTGAGCGGGGTCAGCACGAAGGTGGGTATCACCGAGATGTCGTCGAAATTACGGGCGAAGACCGCATTGATGAATCCTCCCAGGGCAAAGAGGACGGAGGTGAGGAACACCACCATCAGAGTGAGCAGCGGATGGGCCACCTCCACGTCGGCGAAGAAGAGAGAGACCCCGGTGACCACCGCTCCCACCACCAGTCCCCGCGCCACGCCGCCCGCCACATAGCCGGCCAGGATGATCCAGTTGGGAACCGGCGAGATGAGCAGCTCCTCGATGTGGCGCTGGTACTTGGCCTGGAAGAAGCTGGAGACGGTATTGGCATAGCTGTTGGCGATCACCGCCATGAGGATCAGGCCGGGTACGATGAACTCCCGGTAACCGTATCCATCCATCTCGCCGATGCGATCGCCGATGAGGTTGCCGAAGATGATGAAATAGAGCGCAGTGGTGATGGCGGGGGGCAGCACCGTCTGCACCCAGATGCGCAGGAAGCGCAGCACCTCCTTGATCAGCAGGGTGTAGAAGGCGGTCCAGTAGCGGGAATGGAAGGTCAAGGCCGCGCCTCCTCCTTGCGGTTTCGCACCCGGTCCATGAAGAACTGCTCCAGCCGGTTCTGCTTGTTGCGCATGGAGAGCACCTCGATCCCCTGCCGGTCCAGCCAGCGGAACAGGGCGTTCAGGGTCTGTTCCTGTTCCAGGGTCGCCTCCAGGGTGTGTGGATCGGCCCTCGTCAGTTTCACCGGAGACCCCGGCGGCAATTCCTGCAGGGGCTGGCGCAGGGTGAGCAGGAAGCTCTGGCGGTGCAGCCGGTGCAGCAGCGCCTGCATGGTACTGTTCTCCACGATGCGCCCTTCGTCGATGATGGCGATGCTCCGGCAGAGGTTCTCCGCCTCCTCCAGGTAGTGGGTGGTGAGAATGATGGTGGTGCCGGCGCGGTTGATCTCCTGCATGAAGCTCCACATGCTGCGCCGGATCTCGATGTCCACCCCGGCGGTGGGCTCGTCCAGGATCATCAGCGGCGGTTCATGCACCAGCGCCCGGGCGATCATCAGGCGCCGTTTCATGCCGCCGGAAAGGCTGCGCGCCTGCGCCCGCCGCCGGCTCCAGAGATCCAGCTCCCGCAGCACCCGCCGGCTCTTCTCGTAGGCCACCCGGCGCGGGATGCCGTAATACCCGGCCTGGTTGATGACGATCTCCTCCACCGGCTCCCAGTGGTTGAAGTTGAACTCTTGCGGCACCAGGCCGATGCGCCGCTTCACCTCCTGGGGCTCCCGGTCCAGGTCGTGGCCAAACACCTCCACCCGGCCGCTACTCTTGCGCACCAGCGAGGCGAGAATGCCGATGGCGGTGGACTTGCCTGCGCCGTTGGGCCCCAGCAGCGCGAAGAAATCCCCCGCCTCGACCTCCAGGTCGATACCCCGGAGCGCCTCGGTTCCGTTGGCGTAGGTCTTGCGCAGATCCTGTAGGCGTACCGCCGCTGTCATGGCGACCATCCGAAGGCGAAAGGCGGTATTGTACAATGCGCCACCATGCCAACGAGCGCCCCCGGGCGAAGCCCATGAAAGAGAAACTGCGCCACATGCTGCAGCTCCAGGACCGTCTCAACCGCCAGATCGATCCCCACTGGCTGCAGGCCGGCCACGCCTGGTACCGTGCCATCTGGATCGAGGCGGCGGAGCTGATGGAACACTACGGCTGGAAGTGGTGGAAAGCCCAGGAACACGATCTGGAACAGATCCGCCTGGAACTCATCGACATCTGGCACTTCGGCCTGAGCGCGGAGCTGGTGCGTCACCAGGGGAACCTGGAGGCCGCCACCGATTCCCTGCTGGCGCAGCTGGCGGAAGGCGCCCACAGCGGAGCCGGCTTCCGGGACAACGTGGATGCCCTGGCACTGGCGGCACTGAACCAGCGCACCCTGGCCATGCCCCCCTTTCTGGCACTGCTGCAGTCGGTGGAGACCGGGCTCGACGACCTCTACCGCATCTATGTGGGCAAGAACGTGCTCAACCGTTTCCGCCAGGACCACGGCTACCGCTCGGGCAGCTACATCAAGCAGTGGGATGGAAGGGAGGACAACGAGCACCTTGCGGAACTGGCCGCCGGCCTGGCGGCCGAGGGGGAGGCGTTCGAGCATCAGCTCTACCAGGCACTGGAGGCTCGGTATCCAGGGAATGGGGATGGTTGAGCTCCTTTGATCCTCTCACCCCGATCCTCTCCGGAAGAGAGAGTTTGTGCAGGCTCTCTTCCAGAAGAAAGGAGACGACCCTACCGGAAGATCTCGTCGTAGCTGCAGTAGAGCGCCAGCAGGGTGATCGGGATCAGCAGGATCAGCCCCAGCCCCATGGGCAGCAGCGCCAGAATGCCCAGCACCAGGTAGATCAGACCGAACACCAGCAGCGCCCCCATGTTGCGCCAGCAGGCCCGGTAACTGAGTTTCAGTGCCTCTACCGGAGCCACGCCCGCCAAGGCCACCAGCGGCACTGCGTAGATGAAGGCCATGGTCACCAGCACCCCCAGCAGCGCCACCAGCAACAGCCCCGCCAGGATCCCGGGAGTCAGTGCCAGCTGGGGATCCAGCTCGCCGGTCATCATGGCACCACTCATCACCTGGCTCCCCAGCGTCAGCATGGCCACCACCCCCAGCGCCAGCTGGGCCACCACTTCCAGCATCCCCAGCAGCAGCAGGGACTGAAGCAGGCCACTGTCCTGGAAGGGACGGAACAGCATGCCGGTCACCACCGCCTGCCCCTGCGCGCCGGCCCCCGCCGCCAGCAGGAAACCACCGCTGAACACCGGCAGCAACAGGGAAGCGGCCAGCGAACCCACCAGCGGCACCAGACTCAGCACCACCATGATCGCTACCAGGATCAGGGCCATCACCAGCCACACCCCCCAGGCCCGGGTGAACAGCTGCCAGGCACAGCCGTACCACCGGTAACCAGCACTCGCTTTCACATTGCCTGCTTCCATCTCCTGTCTCCCTACTTGGTTTCGACACTCACGACCCGTGACCTCACACCTGCCGCCGTACCTCCACCACGTCCGGCACCTGGTGGAGCTTCTCCAGCACCCGGCTGAGCTGCCCCACATCCTTCACCTCCACGGTGAAGCGCATGTCGGCGGTCTCCTTGCGCCGGTTTGAACGGGTCTTCACCCCCAGCACATCCACCTCCTCGTTGGAAAAGACGGAGGTGATGTCCCGCAGCAGTCCCTTGCGGTCGCCGGCGTGGACATGGATGTCCACCAGGAAGGCACCGGGAGGCTGGGACTCGCTCCAGCTCACGGGAATGAGCCGCTCGCGCTGCTCCTGCTCCAGGCGCCGCACCACCGGGCAGTCACGGCGGTGGATGGTAACCCCCCGCCCCCGGGTGATGTAACCGATGATTTCATCACCCGGCACCGGCTTGCAGCAGCGGGCCATGGAGGTCATGAGATCGTCCACCCCTTCCACCACCACCCGGCCATGGCTCTTCGGGGGTCGGGACTCGCGCTGCGCGGCCCGCTCCAGGATCTCCTCCTCCACCGGCCGTTCCAGTGCAGGCAGCTGGGCGTTGGCCACCTGGATCGCCGACACCTCGCCCCGGCCGATGGCGGCATAGAGATCCTCCACCGTCTTCAGCCGGTAACGGGGCAGCAGCTTTTCCAGGTCCGGCCGGGGAACGCCCAGCCGCCGCAACTCCCGTTCCAGGCTGCTCCGTCCCAGCTGCACGTGGCGCTCGAAGTTCTGCTTCTTGAACCACTGGCGAATGCGGTTGCGGGCCCGTGCCGTGACCACGTAGCCGGAGCCGGGATTGAGCCAGTCCAGGCTGGGCGCCTCCTCCTTGGCGGTGAGGATCTCCACCGTCTGGCCGCTCTCCAGCGGCTGGGTGAGCGGGATCATCTTCCCGTCGGCCTTGGCGCCGCGGCAGCGGTGTCCCACCGAGCTGTGGATGGCATAGGCGAAGTCCACTGCGGTGGCGCCCCGGGGCAGCTCCACCACCCGGCCCTGGGGGGTGAGCACATAGATGCGCCGGGCCTCGAACTCGGCGTCGGAGAGCGGCGCCTCCTGCCCCTCCAGCGGCTGCTCGAGCCAGGCCCGCATCCACTCGATGCGCCGCTCCAGCTCGGCATCGCCCTTGCCACCCTCCTTGTAGCGCCAGTGGGCCGCCACCCCCCGCTCGGCGTGCTCGTGCATCTCGAAGGTGCGGATCTGCACCTCCAGGGGCTTGCCGTCCTCGCCGATCACCGCCGTGTGCAGGGAGCGGTAGCCATTGGGCTTGGGATGGGCGATGTAGTCGTCGAACTCCCCCGGCACCGGCTGCCAGGCGCCGTGCACCATGCCCAGCACCTCGTAGCACTGGGGCACGGTGTCCACCAGCACCCGCACCGCGCGCACGTCGAAGATCTGGTTGAAGTCCACCCGCTTGCGCTGCATCTTCTTCCAGATGCTGTAGATGTGCTTGGGCCGACCGCTGATGCGCGCCTCGATGCCGTGCTCCCGGCAGCTCGCCTGCAGCCGCTCAATGACCTGCTGGATAAAGGCCTCGCGCTCGGTGCGCTTCTCCTCCAGGGCGCGGGCGATGGCCTGGTACTCCTGGGGATGGAGAAAGCGCAGGGAGAGGTCCTCCAGCTCCCACTTGAGCTGCCAGATCCCCAGGCGGTTGGCCAGGGGCGCGTGGATGCGCTGGGTGATGCCGGCGATGCGCTTCTGCTCGGCCTCGTCCAGGTACTTGAGCACACGCATCAGCTGCAGCCGCCGGGCCAGCACCACCAGCACCACGCGCACGTCGTCGGCCAGCCCAAGCAGCATGCGCCGCAGGTTCTCGCTCTGCTTCTCGTCGGTCTCCCCGCTGCCGGAAACGGCCACGGTGCGGATGCGTGCCAGGTCGCGCAGCATCCGCCGGACCTGCTCGCCGAACTCCGCGGCGAGCTCCAGGCGGTTTTCCGGCAGGTCGGCCAGCAGCGCCGCCAGCAGCGTGGGGGTGTCCAGCTTGAGGCGGTCGAGGATGTCGGCAGTCTGCACCAGCGCCAACCGGTGCTGGAGGCCACCGGCCACCTCCTCGTCACCGTGCGCCTCGTCGATCACCTGCAGGGCACGGGAGAGCTGGTGGATCTCGTCGCGCGTGCGATGGCGCGCCAGCGCCGCCAGCCAGGCGGTGAGCTGGGCCTGGGAGAGCGCGCCGGTTTCGGGGAGGTGGGATACTGCCTTGACCATGGAACTGCCTGAAACGGCCATCAGCCGGTGACAGCGCCCAACCTTACCACAAGGGAACCCCGGGGGAACCTCTCGAGCCGTCAGCGGATCTCCTCGATGGAGAAGCGCTTCTCCAGCACCCGGGGTGCGATCAGCGCATACCCCTTCTGCTGCCAGTGCCCCAGCTCAGTGATGGCCGAGGGCACCACCTCGATGAAATCCTGGAAATCCTCCACCCGGTAGCCGTAGTCGGCGGCCGCCAGCCCGCACACCTTGAACTTCACCCCCAGGCTGGCATAGTAGCGCATCCGGTCCACCGCCTGGCGGTACTTCGGGTAGTTGGCCTCGGCCACGGTGACGATTTCGGTGCCATGGATCACCACCACGATCTCCATGAATTCCGGCGCCATGTGGTAGGGCGCCTCCATCAGCGGGTTCATGTAGGAGCGCACCCAGTAGAGGGCGCTGTCGATCTGCCTGGGGTCGTCGAAGTAGAAATCGAAAACCACCTTCGGCTCCTCGTAGGGGGTGTGCACCAGCTTTCCCCCGGCGGACACCTGCAGGGACAGCCACGGCAGCAGAAACAAGATCAGGATCCTGGCAGTCATCGGAACACTCCCGTGTGTGGACCTGCTCCAAGTCTAGCCTGCATTTTGCGGTGGGAACCGGAATATTGCCGGAACGGCCCATCCCCGAGCCGCAGTAACCAGGAAAATCCCCATCCACTCATGGACTTGCAGCCGACTCCGGGGCGGCGGACTGATTCCCTTCTGGAACTGAAGGCAGGCGTTCGACGACGAACCAGAGCTCGTAGACAGGACCCTTGCTGAACCGCTTTTCCAGGGTCAGCCGGTGACCGGCCAGGATCCACTCTCCCGGCACGGCGGAGAGGACGGCGCGGCGCAGCCCGGCGGGCGGCTGCAACCCGAGGCGTTCCAGCATGCCTTCGAGGTACCGATAGTAGCGCTGCAGCACCCCCTGGGGGCCGCGCCAGGAGTTCATGCGCAACTCCAGCACCAACCTGCGCCCTCCGCGTCCGTCCCCGGACACGCGGTAGCGCAGGTCGCTGGCACCGGCGGGCTCCCCCTGGGGCAGCGCCTTGCGCGCGGTGGTGCAGCGCCAGCCGCCCCCTTCTGCCCGTACCGGTGGCGAGCTCAGCCCGAGCGGCTTCATCAGGGCACAGAGCACTTCGGGCGCAGCATCCGTGACGAGTTCACCGGCAGGAAGCGTCGCCGGCAGGAGAAGCAGGCCCGCCAGCCACGCCCATGGCTTCAACGCCAGTTCTCCACCTGGGAGACGTCGCGCACCGCGCCGCGGGCGGCGTCGGTGGTCATGGCGGCGTAGGCCCGCAGCGCCTCACTCACCACGCGGTTGCGGTTGGCCGGCCGCCAGGGGTTGTCGCGCGCTTCCATCGCCTCGCGGCGGCGGGCCAGCTCCTCGTCGCTCACCGCCACCCGGATGGAACGGTTGGGAATGTCGATCTCGATGGTGTCTCCCTCCTCCACCAGAGCGATGTTCCCCTTGCCGGCCGCCTCGGGAGAGACGTGGCCGATGGAGAGGCCGGAGGTGCCGCCGGAGAAGCGGCCGTCGGTGATCAGCGCGCACGCCTTCCCCAGCCCCTTGGACTTGAGGTAGCTGGTGGGATAGAGCATCTCCTGCATCCCCGGCCCCCCCTTTGGCCCCTCGTAGCGGATGATGACCACGTCGCCCGGCTGGATGCGGTCGCCCAGGATCGCTTCCACCGCATCTTCCTGGCTTTCGAAGATGCGCGCCGGGCCGCTGAAGGTGAGGATCGACTCGTCCACGCCGGCGGTCTTGACGATGCAGCCGTTCTCGGCCAGGTTGCCGTAGAGCACCGCCAGCCCGCCGTCCTGACTGTAGGCGTGTTCGCGGTCGCGGATGCAGCCCTTCTCACGATCCAGGTCGAGACTCTCGTAGCGGCGGTTCTGGCTGAAGGCCTGCTGGCTGGGCACCCCCCCCGGCGCGGCGCGGTAGAAGTCGCGCCGCTTGGGGTCCTCGGTGAGGCGCACGTCCCACAGAGCCAGGGCCTCGGCCATGGTGCGGGCGTGCGCCGTGGGCACTTCGCGGTGGAGCAGGCCGGCGCGGTCCAGCTCGCCGAGGATGGCGAAGATGCCGCCGGCGCGGTGGACGTCCTCCATGTGGTAGTCGGGAGTGGAGGGCGCCACCTTGCACAGGTGGGGCACCTTGCGCGAAAGGCGGTCGATGTCGGCCATGGTGAAATCCACGCCTGCTTCGTGGGCCGCCGCCAGCAGGTGGAGCACGGTGTTGGTGGAGCCGCCCATGGCGATGTCCAGGCTCATGGCGTTCTCGAAGGCTTCGAAGGTGGCGATGGAGCGCGGCAGCACCGACTCGTCGTCGTGCTCGTAGTAGCGTTTCGCCAGCCCCACGATGATGCTGCCCGCCTCCAGGAAGAGCCGCTTGCGGTCGGCGTGGGTGGCCACCAGGGTGCCGTTGCCGGGCAGCGACAGCCCCAGGGCCTCGGTGAGGCAGTTCATGGAGTTGGCGGTGAACATCCCCGAGCAGGAGCCGCAGGTAGGGCAGGCCGAGCGCTCCACCAGAGCCACCTCCTCGTCGCTCTCGCTGTCGTCGGCGGCCATCACCATGGCGTCCACCAGGTCGAGGTGGTGTTCCCCGTCCTTGAGCACCACCTTGCCCGCCTCCATGGGACCGCCGGAGACGAAGATGGCAGGAATGTTGAGCCGCAGGGCCGCCATCAGCATCCCCGGGGTGATCTTGTCGCAGTTGGAGATGCAGACCAGAGCATCGGCGCAGTGGGCGTTGACCATGTACTCCACCGAGTCGGCGATGAGGTCGCGCGACGGCAGCGAGTAGAGCATGCCGCCGTGGCCCATGGCGATGCCATCGTCGATGGCGATGGTATTGAACTCCTTGGCCACCCCGCCGGCCGCCTCGATGGCGCCTGCCACCAGCTGCCCCATGTCCTTCAGGTGGACGTGGCCGGGCACGAACTGGGTGAAGGAGTTGGCAATGGCGATGATGGGCTTGTCGAAATCGCCATCCTTCATGCCGGTGGCCCGCCACAGGGCGCGGGCCCCGGCCATGTTGCGACCGTGGGTGGTGGTGTAGGAGCGGTACTTGGGCATGGTGGCGCCTCGGTGATATCGGGTGGATGGGAGGCGGAAAATTATAACAGGGACGGGTTTTCACCCGGGTTGTCATCCCGCCCCTGTTGTCATCCCGGGCTCGACCCGGGATCCAGGGGATCCGGACCGGATGCGCTTTCCCGTGGGTCCCGGGTCTCGCTCCGCTCGCCCGGGACGACAGGCTCTTTCGGGAATCCAGGGGTCAGTCGCCGAACACCTCCAGCGCCTCGGCCAGCCGCCGCACGGGAATCGCCTCGATCCCCTTCACCGGCCGGCGGGGGCGGTTGGCATGGGGCAGCAGGATGCGGGTGAAGCCGTGCTTGGCGGCCTCGCGCACCCGCTCCTCGCCGCTGGGCACGGGGCGGATCTCGCCCGCCAGCCCCACCTCGCCAAAGGCGGCCAGCCCCCGGGGCAGGGGGCGGTCGCGAAAGCTGGAGAGCACCGCCAGCAGCACCGGCAGGTCGGCGGCGGTCTCGGTGACGCGCACCCCGCCCACCACGTTGAGAAAGACATCCTGGTCGTACATCCCCACCCCGCCGTGGCGGTGGAGCACCGCCAGCAGCATCGCCAGGCGGTTCTGCTCCAGCCCCAGGGCGACGCGGCGGGGGTTGCCCAGGGGGCTCTGGTCCACCAGCGCCTGCACCTCCACCAGCAGCGGCCGGGTCCCCTCGCGGGTCACCAGGATGGCGCTGCCGGCCACCTGTGCCTGGTGGCGCGAGAGAAAGATGGCCGAGGGGTTGCTCACCTGTTTGAGCCCCTTGTCGGTCATGGCGAAGACCCCCAGCTCGTTGACCGCGCCGAAACGGTTCTTGATGGCGCGCACCAGCCGCACCTGGCTGCCCGCCTCGCCCTCGAAGTAGAGCACCGTGTCCACCATGTGCTCCAGCACCCGCGGCCCGGCCAGGGCCCCCTCCTTGGTGACATGGCCCACCAGGAAGAGCGAGGTGCCGCTCCCCTTGGCGTGGCGCACCAGCTGCGCCGCCGACTCGCGCACCTGGGAGACCGATCCCGGCGCCGAGGAGAGCTGTTCCGAGTAGAAGGTCTGGATGGAGTCCATCACCATCACCCGCGGCCGGTGGCGGGCCGCCAGGGCGAGGATGCGTTCCACGCAGGTCTCGGTGAGCAGCTCCAGCCGCTCGGCCGGCAGCCCCAGGCGCCGGGCACGCAGGGCGATCTGCTCCGCCGACTCCTCGCCGCTGACGTAGAGGGCCGGCATCCGCTCCGAGAGGCTGGCCAGGGCCTGGATCAGCAGGGTGGACTTGCCGATGCCGGGGTCGCCGCCGATGAGCACCACCGAGCCCTGCACCAGGCCGCCGCCCAGTACTCGGTCCAGCTCCGGCAGGCCGGTGGTGGTGCGCTCAGCCTCCGCCGCGCTTACCTGGGAGAGGGCCACCACCTTAGCCCCCTCCCCTGCCCCGGCATAGCCGGCGAAGCGGGGGTTGGCCGGCTTTTCCGCCACTGCCTCCTCCAGGGTGTTCCAGGCGCCGCAGTCGCCGCACTGGCCGGCCCATTTGGGGTGGCTGGCGCCGCATTCGCGGCAGACGTATCGGGTTTTGCTCTTCATGCTTCCCGGGTTCACGAAAAGTCCCCTCTCCCCCTTTGGGGGAGAGGGTCAGGGTGAGGGGGTGTTTCGATACCCCCTCCCCAACCCTCCCCCGCAAGCGGGGGAGGGAGTTAACGATACATCCTCCCTGCAAGCGGGGAAGGGAGTTGACGGTAAATCCTCCCCTCAAGAGGGGAAGGGAGCTATTGGTAAATCCGCCGCACGCGGCGGGTGATGCCGCAAAAGAGGGTATAGGGGATGGTGCCGACCGCCGCGGCGATCTCCTCGGCCGGCAGCCCCCGACCCCAGAGGATCACCTCGTCTCCCACCTTTGCCTCCGGCAGGGTTCTCAGGTCCAGGGTGATGGTATCCATGGAGACCCTTCCTACCAGCGGCACCCGCTGACCCCGCAGCAACACGGGCGTGCCGGAGGGCATCTCGCGCGGATAGCCGTCGCCATAGCCCACCGCCACCGCCGCCACCGGCATCCGTTCCGGAGCGATCCAGTCGCCGCCGTAGCCGATGGGCGCTCCCGCATCCACCTGCTTCACCGAGATGATGCGGGCACTGAAGGTCATCGCCGACCGCAGCTCCTCGCGCTCGGCAGCAAAGGGCGAGGCGCCGTAGAGCATGATACCGGGACGCACCCAGTCGTAATGGCTCTCGGGCCAGCCCAGGATGCCGGCGGAGTTGGCCACCGAGCGCGGCAGGAGCAGATCGGCAGTGGCCTCCTCGAAGCGGGCCACCTGCCGGCGGGTGGTCTCGTCGCCCAGATCGTCGGCATTGGCCAGGTGGGTCATCACCCCGGCCACCTCGGCCACCGCCGGCAGCGCCTTGAGCTGAGCAAGCCTTTCGCCACACTCGTGGGGTGGAAAACCGAGACGGTGCATCCCGGTGTCCAGCTTGAGCCAGCAGCGCAGGGAACCGGTCGGCGAAACCCGCTCCAGCAGGTCCAGCTGGTGGGGATGGTGCACCACCAGCTCCAGGCCGGCGCTGGCGGCGGCCTCCAGTTCGCTGGCGTCATGAGCGCCGGCCAGCACCAGGATGCGCCTTTCCGGATCCTCGCGGCGCAGCAGCAGCCCCTCCTCCATCCGCGCCACCGCCAGCGCCTCGGCCGATGCCAGGGCGTTCGCCACCTCCAGCAGGCCGTGTCCGTAACCGTCGGCCTTCACCACCGCCATCACCTTGCACCCCGGCGCGTGGCGGCGCACCACCTCCAGGTTGTGGCGCAGGGCGGAACGGTCGATGGTGACGGTGGGCTGGAAAGACAAGATTCAGACCCGCACATGTAGGTCGGGCTTCATCCCGACGGAAATCCTTGTCCCCTTCGGGAGGGCGGTCCGGAGGGCTTCGGCGGGACGTCGGAGGCCAGGGATGGCCGACGCGAGCCTACAGGGAAGTACTTGCGGCGTTCCCGCCGAAGCCCTCCGGACCGCCCGTTCGGAAAGCGCTCCTGATCGGGATTCGTCGGGCTGAAGCCCGACCTACAGGAACAAGGCCAGGTGGCCCCTTCACTGCAACTCCCCATAACCCTCGCTGATGTAGTTCTCGAACTTGGTGTACTGGCCGAGGAAGGTGAGGCGCACGGTGCCGATGGGGCCGTTGCGCTGCTTGCCGATGATGATCTCGGCGATGCCCTTGTCGGGGCTCTCTTCGTTGTAGACCTCGTCGCGGTAAATGAAGACCACCAGGTCGGCGTCCTGCTCGATGGAGCCCGACTCGCGCAGGTCGGACATCACCGGCCGCTTGTTGGGGCGCTGCTCGAGGTTGCGGTTGAGCTGCGACAGGGCGATCACCGGCACCTCCAGCTCCTTGGCCAGGGCCTTGAGACTGCGCGAGATGACCGAGATCTCGTTGGTGCGGTTCTCGGCCATGCCGGGCGCCTGCATCAGCTGCAGATAGTCGATGACGATGAGCCCCAGCCCCCCCTGCTCCCGCATCAGCCGGCGGGCGCGGGCGCGCAGGTCGGTGGGGGTGAGGGCCGGTGTGTCGTCGATGAAGAGCTTCGCCTGGCTGAGAATGTTGATGGCCGAGGTGAGACGCGGCCACTCGTCGTCCTCCAGCTTGCCGGTGCGGATGCGGTGGCCGTCGATGCGCCCCAGGGAGGACATCATGCGCATGGTGAGCGCCTCGCCGGGCATCTCCATGGAGAAGACCGCCACCGGCAGCCCCGACTGGATGGCCACGTTCTCGGCGATGTTCATGGCGAAGGTGGTCTTGCCCATGGAGGGACGGCCGGCCACCACGATGAGATCGGAAGGCTGCAGGCCCGAGGTCATCCGGTCGAAATCGTCGAACCCGCTGCTGACTCCGGTGATGGGCTGGTCGGATGCGTGCAGCTCCTCGATGCGGTCGATGGTGCGCGCCAGCAGCCCCTTGATGGGCTGGAAGCCGCCCCCTTCACGGTTGCGCTGCTCGGCGATCTGGAACACCTTGTTCTCCGCCTCGTCCAGCAGCTCGGAGACCTTGCGTCCCTCGGGCCGGTAGCCACTCTCGGCGATCTCGGTGCCCACGCGAATGAGCTGACGGGTGACCGAGTGCTCGCGTACGATATCGGCATAGGCGCGGATGTTGGCGGCGGTGGGGGTGTCCTCGGCCAGGGCGGCGAGATAGGGCAGCCCACCCACATCGTCCAGTTCGCCGGTGCGTTCCAGCTCCTCGGCCAGGGTGACCACGTCGAAGGGCTTCTGCTCCTCGGCCAGGCGGCCGATGGCGCCGAAGATGAGGCGGTGCTCGCGGCGGTAGAAGTCCTCCGGGCCCACCCGGTCGGCCACCTGGTCCCAGGTGGAGTTGTCCAGCATCAAGCCGCCGATCACCGCCTGCTCGGCCTGCACCGAATGGGGCGGCACCCGCAACCGGTCGACACCGTCGTCGGCTTCGTCGTAATCGGGAAGGGAAGCGTCCAGGGACATGGAGGCTAGGTTACAAAAAATGGGAGCCGGATAGAACGACTTTGTGCCCCGGAATGTTGTCGGCACATAACCCCTATTCCTGCATCCTGCGGGATTTCAAAGAAAAAACCGCCACACGCCAACAATGGCGTGCAGCGGTGGTTTCCGGGTGCGGCGCCGGCCGGCGCGCCCGTCATTCTTCGGCGACGATCACCACCTTGAGCGTGGCGTTGACGTCGGGGTGGAGGTGCAGCACCACCTCGTACTCGCCGGTATTGCGCATGGGCCCCTCAGGCAGCCGGATCTCGGCCTTGGTCACCTCCACGCCGGCCTCCCCGCAGGCGCGGGCGATGTCGGTGGTACCCACCGAACCGAACAGCTTGCCCTCCTCGCCCGCCTTGTGGGCGATGGTCACCTCGCCCAGGTTCTCGATCGCCTCCTTGCGCGACTGGGCCTCCGCCAGCTTCTCCGCCGCCTGCTTCTCCAGCTCCGCACGCCGCTTCTCGAACTCCACCAGGTTCTCCTTGGTGGCGGGCACCGCCTTGCCGGTGGGAATCAGGTAGTTGCGGCCGTAACCGGCTTTCACCGTCACCTTGTCGCCCAGTTCACCCAGGCCCGTCACTTTGTCCAGAAGGATCACTTCCATCGTTCAACACCTCTCAAGGTTTTTCACTCGTCCCCCGAGCGGGGTCCACGAGGCCGGACTCTCGCCCGAAAATTCACAATGCCATCGGCAAAACCCAGGGCCGAGACCAGGGTGAAACTGGCCGGCATGCCGAAGATCAACAAAAAATAGAAGCCGACGAGCCACAGCTGGCCGCCCTGCAACCGAGCCACCAGGCCGTGCACCGTGGCCACCCCCTGCACCAGGAAGGCCGCCATGCCCACCAGGGAGGCCTGCGCCAGGATGCCCGGTTTCTCCTGCAGGGCTCCCGCCAGCAGCAACAGGGGCACCAGCACCAGCAACCAACGCCCCAGGCGCAGTTCCCGGAACTCCTGAGAAAAGCCACCCGGGTTGTAGAGCAGCGCCTGCCAGCCCCGCGCCAGGAACAGCGACAGCACCAGCTCCAGGAACCAGGCCGCTCCCAGGCCTCCGGCCATCCAGGGAGCGATTCCCTTCACCATCGCCTCCCGCTCGGCCTCGCTCACCACCGCGGGATCCAGCACCTGGGCGGCATATTCGTTCAGCAACGCCTGCCAGTGGGCGGTGACATCGTCCAGTAACAGGTACTGCGCCGCCACCATCAGCAGGCCGAGAACCACCGCCAGTTCCACCACCAGCCGCAGCGAGCGGGTGGCCCGCAACACCTCGGCCAGGGCCATCAGCGGCAGCCACACCAGCAGTCCGGTGAACGCGAGGGCCATCGGCTGCCCGAACAACAAGGCGCCCAACAGCCCCAGCGCCACCAGCCCGAGGAGGCTCACCAAAGCCCCTTCGCGCAGGCCGTGACGCAGGGTCACCAGCCCCACCACCGCGGCGCTCAGCAACCCCAACGGGGTGACGAGAAGCGCCAGGACCAAGAACACGGTGGCAGCCATCGCCGCCCGTGTACGGCCCTTCATGATCCATGCGGCCAGCGCTTTCATGGTCGTTGGCGACACGCCGCCAAACAGCGGCATGCCAGCCGGGCCTACCGGTCCCTACTTGTGGGAATCGGTGTAGGGCAGCAGCGCCAGGAAACGGGCCCGCTTGATGGCATTAGCCAGCTGCCGCTGGTACTTGGCGCTGGTGCCGGTGATGCGGCTCGGCACGATCTTGCCCGTTTCGCTCACGTACTGCTTGAGCAGGTTGAGATCCTTGTAGTCGATCTCGGTGATGCCCTCCGCGGTGAAGCGGCAGTATTTCCTGCGTCGATAATAGCGTGACATGATTCAGTTACTCCTGCACAAGGGAACCTCTGGTTTAATCCTGGACGAAGCAGGTTGTTCTCCTCCGGTTCGAGTACAAGGCGAAATTCGCAGCCAATAGCCGGCTATTGACAAGAGCTTCAACGCAGTAATCGGACCGGAGGGGGGCAAGATGCGAGTTCATGGATTAGATCAGAGGTTCCATGGGTTCAGGCGACCGCCTCGGGGGCGCTCTCCTTCTCATCGGTCTTGGCCAGCGGCGAAGGCTCGGTGATGGCCTCGTCGCGGCGGATGGTGAGATGGCGCAGCACGGCATCGTTGAAGCGGAAGGCGGTCTCCAGCTCGTTGAGCGTCTTGCCCTCGCACTCGATGTTCATGAGCACGTAGTGCGCCTTGTGCAGCTTGTTGATGGGATAGGCGAGCTGGCGCCGGCCCCAGTCCTCGAGGCGGTGGATCTTGCCGCCCTGCTCCTCGATGGTGGCGCGGTAGCGCTCGATCATGGCAGGGACCTGCTCGCTCTGGTCCGGATGGACCATGAAGACGATCTCGTAGTGTCGCATTGTCGCTCCTTTCGGTTTCAACAGCCTCCCGCCGGTGCGGTGAGGCAAGGAGAGCCCGTCTCGCCACGGGCAAGGAGCGCGGATTGTAGGAAAAGCGGCCGCTCAGATCAAGGGCAGCGAGCCATTGCGTCAAAGTCTTTCCAGCCAATACCGGGGGCACCTGCGGTGATGGGCAACCGCCAATACCTGCACCGTGCCTGAAACCTCGCGATAAAACACCGTGTAGGAAAACGCTCCATTCGAATTCGTCGGATGCCGGGCTCTTTCTCGACCGGATACCGCTGGGGTGCCTCACAAACCCGCCCCAGGGTTTTCTCGAACTCTGCAAGATACAAAGCACCAAGTCCGGCTCTTTTCGACTCGAAGTAGGCGACGATCTCGAGGTGCTCGGCTTCGGCGTTGGGGTGAAATACGTAAGTCACCGCAGGAATCGCCGAGCCTTGCGCCTGACCTCGTCTGCCGGAACGGGTTGAACGGTACCCTCATCGAGCTCTCTGGCCCTACGTTGCGCTTCCGCAAGCCATTCCTCTTCGATCTCGTGTTCGGACGGCTCATCCAGGCTGAGCAGAAGTTTCCGGGCCAGCTCCGCCCGTTCGTCTTCGGGTAGATGAAGAACTTCCTCTTCGATCTGCTTCAGTTTCATCTCGAAAACCTCCCGCTTGCACACCCTTTCCGAACCAGCCGGGGCCATGCGGGCGTATGTCCTTCAACGGCTGACTCAGATGGCGCCACGTCCTGGCCACAAGGCTAGCTGAATTGCCAACCTGGCTGCAAACCCCGCTGCCTTTGCCAGGCCACACGGTTAGAAGCGCTCCGAGCCTTGATCACTTCAGGCAAGAACGATACCCAGGGCCTGAAGGCGGGCGGCGATGGCGGGATCACGGGTGCGCAGCCAGCGGCCATAGAGGGCCATCACCCGGCGCGCATCGCGATTTGGGTCTGGCTCGCCGGCGGCGGCCACCAGCTCCAGCAGGCTGGCGAACTGGCGGGTGAGCTCGTCGAAGACATGGCGGTTGCCGGGCGCGTGTTCGGCCAGATACTCGTAGGCGCCGCTGCCCATGCCGATGAAGTAGTCGCGGCGGATGCCCCAGCGGCGGTAGCGCTCGCGCAGGAAGGCGCCGAGAAAGAGCGCCAGCTCACCCAGGCGCTGCAGCAGGAGACAGCGCTGCCGGTCATCGGCCGCCTGCAGGGCATCACCGTAGAGCAGCGCCAGCGGACGCACGCCGTAACGTCCGTCGAAGTAGTCGAACAGGTGCTCGCTGCGACTGAAACGCCCCAGCATGTCGCACAGGTACCAGACGGTGTCCTCCTGCGGCGGCGGCTCCAGGCCCTGGGCCTCGATCTCGCGCATCAGGCGGTGTTGGAAGAATTCCACCAGGGAATGGGCTGGATGAACTCGATCCATTCGCATATCGTTCACCTCGCAGAATAACTTTCTACCAGGAATATCGACAATTTGAATGGTTTCCTTGAAAAGTGCTGTAAAAAACGAGAAGAGGCTTCCTGTTTGCCCCACGTGCGCCACAGAAATCGAGTCCTGGCTCAGACGATGGACATCAGTTGGATCCACAAAAAAGAAACCGGTTCAACGCCCCTTGCCGCCACCCCGCAGCCGCACCATCGATTTCCGGGCCAGGTGCGAAGCCAACAATGCCGGGGGCATGCGGATCCAGTGTGAGCGCAGGTAGAGCAGCCACTGTCGAAAGGCCGGGGGCCGCTCGTGGAGACGACGGGGCCGCAGCACCTCCCGCACCAGGTGGTTCATCAGTTTCCGCACCGGCCAGGCGGGGAGCTCCCCGCGTGCCCCGGCCAGCGAAGCGGTCTCCACCGGCGTGTTCAACAGTGCCCTGGCCGCCTCCAGCACGTACCAGAGCGGCCTCGCCAGACCCAGCTCCCGGGCGCGGCAAATCAGCTGCTCCGGAAACCCTGGATCCTCCGCCATGAAGTGAAGACAGAGCTGGTGGAGGTCGAACAGATCCCGCAGGCCGCCTCGCAGTTCGTCCGCAACCACCAGGTGGACCGCGCTGTGCAGGACCATGTCGGCCGGCGACAACACCAGCAGGCCTTTCTCCAGCGGCGCTGCCGACTCCCACAGCTTTTCCGCCGGCACCTGGTAGCGCCCCGTGAGCGGCAGCAGGTTGTGGTGAAGATCCACCTCCACCCCTCGCAGAGGGTGCACCAGCGGGGGGATCTCGTGCATCCATTCCCGGTAGTAGCGCTGGTCGTAATCGTCTTCGGTACGGCTGATCCATCCGGCATCGAGCAACGCCTGCTCCACGCCGGCAAGGTCGCTGCGACCCACCAACAGATCGAGATCGGAAAGAAACCGGCCACGCCTTGGCGGCAATTCCGCTTCCAGGTAGGCGATTCCTTTGAGCAATACCAGGGGCGCCTCCACCACCCGTCGCAGGGCCTCCAGTTCGCGGCGGCACTGGAGCTGGATGAAATCCACGTAGGCCTGCTCTCCGCGGATGATATCCTGCGCCCTGACCGGCATCGAAGACCAGACGCCTGCTTCCCTGGCCAGCCACCCCAGGCTGGCCAGCAGTCGCGCCTCCCGCGCCATGGGCAACAGATGATCCCAGGATGCCTCCGACAACGCCGACAGGCGCTCAGGTTCCCGTAGCACCTCGAGAAGCGGGTTGGCCTCGCTCATCCGACCAGTCGGTTCATGGTCGCCACCGCCTGCTCCAGGTCGCTGTAGCGGTATTCCAGGCACTCAGATTGCCGCACCATGGCCGTGAGCGTACGAAAACCGGTCTCGCCGGTCAGCCGGTAGTTGAAGGCGTTATTGGAAAGCCGGACGAAAGCCTCGCTGCGGGCCACCGGCTGCAGCCGGTTTCCGGCACCCTCCTCGTAGCGGGGAAAAACGATCCAGGCGGGCCGAGCCGGCTCCTGCTGACGCAACACGCTCTCCGTGGTGGGTGCGAGGTGCGCCACGTCTCCCTTGCGCGTCTTCGGAAAGCGGGGTCCCAGGCGGGCATCGGGCGCAAACCGTCGTATCACCTCAATGGAACGATTCTTGAGCGGTATCGCCCTGGGCATGGGCAACAACTGGCCCGATTCCGGCTGGACGATCCCGAATTCATCGGACAACAGCCGCCAGCCGCGCTGCATCAGCGCCGCGCACAGAGTGCTCTTACCGGACCCCGGCATGGCCGGAAGCACCAGCGCGCGCCCCTCCTTCTCCACCACCGCCGAGTGGAGCTGGCAGTAACGATGGGCGCGCGTGGCGATGCCGTAGTTGAGGCCCCACTCGAATAGCGGAAAGGCGTGGTCCAGGGGAAAGGGCTCGAAGGGCTCATCACGGTCCAAGCGAAACCGCACCTGGGGGCGCCAGATCCGCCGAACACCTCGCGCCCGCAGAAGACTAACATGGAAATCGGAGACGCCTTCCGCTGCCAACCACTGGAAATCCCGGTAGAGCTGCTGGAACACCTCCACCAGGCCCGCAGCCTCGCTGCGCAACAGAATCACGAAGGGACCCGCCTGGAACCGCAACCCCTCGTTTTGTGCAGCACTCACCAGCTCGCCGGTACCGGCTTCTCCAAACCTCACCCCGACGACTTCTCGACGAGCGCCAGCGAGGCCAGCTCGTCCAGCATTCGCTCGACGCGCGCCCGCCATTCCACCGTGCAATCCACCTCGCAGGCGTCGGCGAGCTTGCGTGACAGGGAAGGAAGGGTCATGGGTTCCACAGACAACAACCGAAGGATCTCTGCAGGAAGAGGGCTGAGCAGATGTGTCTCCCCCGTGGTTCGGTCAAAGATTGTGGCGTCGACCTCCCATTCCTGCCACAACAGCGCTTCGGGATTCCTCGTTTTCCAGTAAAAATCGCCTTTGCTTACCAGGAGCTGCCTCCATAGAAGGACCAACGATCAACCATCATTGTCAAGGGTTGTTTGAGGTCATAGAAGCGAGGCAACTGGCGTTGATCGGTGTCTTTTCTACGAAATCGGGTGGCAACTCGTAGAATTTCGGATAGGGCCCCACTTCCGTGACCGAGGTGTTGTCTGCATCTGGCTGATAATATTTCACCACCCAGACAGTCTCTTCACTCAGAATCTTGATGATCTTGTCGAAGTATCTTGCCTTGGGAACTCCGTTCTTGATGCGGTAGAAAGTTCCCGAGCAGGGGGATGCCCTGGAACAACCCGATCCCATCACGCCGTCGACATCGTACCACCAGTTATTGGTCTTTTTCTTCTTTCCATTGTCGATATGTTTGAACTTATATCGCTTGACCTCCACCCGTACCCAGGTATCCGGGCTGCTGGTCTCCTCCGATGGAGGCTGCGTACGGGCGTCGTTGATGCACTGATAGGCGCTGGCATTGGCAAACGCCGCCCCACTATGCAGCGTGGCAATCACCGGCGCCGTCGCGGCTGCTGTTTTGAGCAGCCTGCGACGCTTTTGGGAAATTTTTTCCTCGATTCCCGGGGTACTTTCGGCTTTATTGTTCATGACTGCACGCCTTTCTTTTGTAACTGGCTTCGCTATGATCCCGCTCACGATACAGGCAATGGTAGTACTCGGAAGCCGCCAACTCCAAATCAATTGTCACATTAACGAGATGCAAATTGTGTGCCCTGGATTGTTTCTTATTGATTTTAGGATTTTTTTCCGAAAAAGAAATACTTTCCGGATCATTTTGTAAAACAATTCGACAAGTAGCATCCCGACCGCAGCATCCAACTTCTTGGGAAGCGGCGATCAAGCTGCCAACACCGAAATCCCGGCAAGATCGCCGGGATTTCGTTTGCTCTTCTCGGGATTCAGCTATCGCTCACCCCTGCCTGCGTTGTGCCCGGAAGCCTAACGCTGCCAGTCCCATGGCGAGCAGCGCCAACGGCAGGGGCTCGGGAACCGGGTTGATGGAACCCTGCTTCACGGAAGCAAAGCGCAGGGTGCCACCGGCCACGAGGAACTCGCCAAAGCCGTCCCCAAAAAAGGTCACCTGGGAGAAATAGCCCGTATCGTCGATGGCCCCGATGAAGTTGGTATAACTTCCATACTTCGCATATCCAGGATTGTCGTTGCTAGTCAATGCGTTTGCCGGCAGTGTTGCCGCGCCCCCATCGAAAGCGATCCACAGGCCGGATCCCTTTGCCGGCACGCCATAGTCATCCTGAATGTTCTGCGGACGCGTCCTGTTCATGCAGCAGGTCGCCCAGTCGCCGATCTCGAACCCGAACGCATTCACCGGTGAGGAGAATGTGAAAGTCAATCCCGAATTGAAGCCGGGGATTGGGTCACCTCGGGATATACGGGGATCGATCACCCAAACTGCTCCGGAAAGAGAAATACTATTGGAGGTATAACCCGTTCGCATGGAGGGGGTTGTCCCATTGGGCCTGGCGACTGTCACAGTAGCAGGGTTTCCATCCTTATCGGTATAGTTATAAGTATTTTGGCCATACACCACTTGGGCGGTTACCACCGTGGCCCCCGTTCCGGTGATCACATCATCGAAAGCTGTACCAATTTCATCCAATGCCACATTCACGATGAAAGGCGCAGCAGAAACCGTACCCGCTGACAGCATGGCCGAGAAGGCTGCTCCAGCCATGATTCTTTTTGCCAGTTTTTTCATTTCGAATGTCTCCTTGAGTAGTGTTCCAGTATCCACGATTGCCTCAGATCACCGACCTGATACCGCACGTAGTAACCTATGCAAATCCTATACCACCAAAACAAGGATCCACGTAACAAGTTGATTCTATTTCGAATATTTTTTCTAATCGCGTTCTGAACAATACCGCAAACCAAGCACCGTAAAAATTTCTGACAAATTCAATCCAATACATGACTCACCAGCCCATCCGCCAGCTTGGGCTCGAACCAGGTGGATTTGGGGGGCATCACCTCGCCTGCATCGGCCACGGCCATGAGGTCCTCCATGGAGGTAGGATGTAGAGAGAAGGCCACCGCCCAGTCGCCGGAGTCCACCCGTTTCTCCAGCTCGGTCAGGCCGCGGATGCCGCCGACGAAGTCGATGCGGTCGTCGGTGCGGGGGTTGTCGATGCCCAGCAAAGGGCCAATGAGGTTGTCCTGCAGCAGGCTCACGTCGAGGCGCGCCACCAGGTCGTCGGGGATCCGCTCGGGCTTGATGTTGAGCCTGTACCACTGGCCACGCAGGTACATCCCGAACTCGCCCGGCCGCGAGGGCTTCACCGGCTGGTCGGCGGGGGTGACGGTGAAGGCGTCGGTGAGGCGGGCGACGAACTCCTCCGGGGTGAGACCGTTGAGATCCTTTACAACCCGGTTGTAGTCGAGGATCTGCATCTGGTCGTGGGGGAAGATGACGCTGAGGAAGTAGTTGTAGCTCTCCTCGCCGGTGTGATCGGGGTTGGCTGCCCTGCGCGCCGCGGCCACGCGGGAGGCGGCGGCGGAGCGGTGATGGCCGTCGGCGACGTAGAGGGCGTCGAGGCGGTCGAAGGCTTCGGTGAGCCGCCGAACGGTGTCGGGGTCGGAGACCGCCCAGAGCTGGTGACGCACGCCGTCGGCGGCGGTGACGTCGATGTCGGGCCCGCCCTGCGCCACTTCGGCCAGGATGCGGTCGATCTCCTCGTCGGCGCGGTAGACCAGGAACACCGGGCCGGTCTGGGCGCCCAGGGTGTCGATGTTGCGCACCCGGTCGTCCTCCTTCATCGGACGGGTGAACTCGTGCTTCTTGATGCGGCCGGCGTCGTAGGCCTCCACCGAGGCGGCGCCCACCAGACCGGTCTGCACATGGTCCCCCATGGTAAGGCGGTAGACGTAGAAACTGGGCTGCTGGTCCCGCTGCAGCACCCCTTCGGCGATCATGCGCTCCAGGTTCTCGCGCCCCTTGGCATAGACCTCGGGCGCATAAGGATCGGTGCCCTCGGGCAGGTCCACCTCGGGACGGGAGATGTGGAGGAAGCTCCAGGGGCGGCCCTGGACCATGGCGCGGGCTTCGGCCTCGTTCATCACGTCATAGGGGGGCGCCACCACGTCTTGGGCGCGACCGGGGGCCGGACGCAGGCCGGTGAAGGGTTTTACCAGGGGCATGGGTCCTCACTCCAGGCTGAGTTGAAAAACGGAAGGCATTGTTCCAGATCGCCAGGGAAGATGCCAATGGGATGTGGGGCTGGAGCCCGACCTATGGCCCGCTGCGGGAGGGATCGTCCTTGGGTTCGTCTTCGGAGTCGTCGGCAGTGGAATGGATCTCGCAGCTGGACAGCTCGGGGAGGGGAACCTCCTCGTCTTCGTAGCCCATGCTCTTGAGCACCTCGCACATGCGCGCCATCTTGGTTTCCAGCACGTGGACATGGTCCAGCATGCAGTTGATGGCGTTGGCCACAGGGTCCGGGGCGTCCCGGGTGGCGCCATAGGCGTCGAAGCCCATCTTCTTCGCCAGTTTCTCCCGGTGGGCGTGGTCGCCTTCCTTGCGCCGTTCCACCAGGCGGCCGGGAATGCCCACCACGGTGGCGGCCGGTGGTACCGACTTCACCACCACTGCGTTGGAGCCGATGCGGGCGCCGTCGCCGATCTCGATGGGCCCCAGCACCTTGGCGCCGGCCCCCACCACCACGTCGTTGCCCAGGGTGGGATGGCGCTTGCCCTTCTCCCAGCTGGTGCCGCCCAGGGTGACGCCGTGGTAGAGGGTGCAGTCGTCGCCGATCACCGCCGTCTCCCCGATCACCACCCCCATGCCGTGGTCGATGAAGAAACGCCGGCCGATGCGGGCGCCGGGATGGATCTCGATGCCGGTGAGCCAACGCGCCAGATGAGAGACGGCCCGTCCCAGCCATTTGAGGTCGTGAGTCCAGAGCCAGTGCGCCAGCCGATGGAAGAGGAGCGCATGCAGGCCGGGGTAGGTGGTGAGCACCTCGAAGGTGGTGCGCGCCGCCGGGTCCCGGTCGAATACCGAGTTGATGTCTTCTCGCAGACGCTCGAACATGAAATTGGCCGACAATTTGGTAACCGGGGCCGCATTTTACTCCATCGGCAGCGCAGGCGCCGGCGGCTTCTTGATCCATCTCAAAGGCCGCCCCCCGCCTTCGGGGCATACTCCGGACCAGTTCCAAAGCCGTAGAGGAACCATGCCATGAAGCGCCACTGCACCTCCCTGGCCGGACTCGTCCGGGATCTCCCCGGCCTCTGCATCCTGCTCCAGAGCCTCGCCGCCATCGTCATCACCGGTTTCGTCACCTATCTCTTCGTCACCTCCGAGCTTCTGTAGCGCCCCTTCGCCAGACTGGAACTCCATTCCCGGGGGACTGCCCGCCCGCGCTTGACGCCGGGCCGCCCCGCTGACAGACTGCGCCCTCGCCAGAGGGTGCCCCGGGTCCAGGCCCGGGGTTAAACGGGAAGCCGGTGCAAGACCGGCACTGCCCCCGCAACGGTGATTGGGTGGGAGCGGGACACAAGGGAACCTCTGATTTAATCCTGGACGAAGCAGGTCGTCCCCCTCCGGTTCGAGTACAAGGCGAAGTTCGCAGCCAATAGCCAGCTATTGGCAAGAACTTCAACGCAGTAATCGGGCCGGAGGAGTGCGAGATGCGAGTTCTTGGATTAGATCAGAGGTTCCCAAGGCCACTGTGAGTTCTCTCATGGGAAGGCGTCCCCTCCGGAGCCGGCAGGCTCCAGCCCATCAGTCCGGAGACCGGCCCTCTGATTTCCCCATCAACGGGCGCGGGTGTGCGCCCCAACGGAGGACCGACCATGAAATCCATCCTTCCCCTGGCCCTGCTCCTGGGCCCTGCGGCGGTTACGGCCGCCGAGAACCTGCAACCCCTGGTGGTCACCGGCACCGGCTATCCGGTGGATCTGGCGGAGATGCCGGCGAGCATGGACCTGATCACCCGGGACCAGATCGAAAACAGCGTGGCCCTGGACCTGGGCGACCTGCTGCGCTTCCGCACCGGCCTGGAGATCGGCCGCAACGGCGGCCCCGGCCAGGCCACCTCGCTGTTCATCCGCGGCACCGAGAGCGACCAGAACCTGATCCTGGTGGACGGAGTGCCCATCCACTCGGGCAGCACCGGCAGCGCCGCCCTGCAGAACATCGACCCGCAGACCATCGAGCGGGTGGAGATCTACAAGGGACCCCGCTCCACGCTCTGGGGCTCCGGCGCCATCGGCGGCGTGGTGAACATCATCACCCGGCGGGGCGGCCCCGGCGCCGATTGGGGCGGCTCCCTGGAGCTGGGGGGTGACGACACCCGCCGCGCCTCGGCCCGCGCCTCCTGGAGCGGCGACGGCAAACAACTGGGGGCCAGCCTCTCCCACCAGCGCACCGACGGCTTCCCGCCCCTGGCCACTTCGAAGCTGGACCGGGGCTACGAGAACACCACCTTCAACCTGTACGGAGGTCTGGAAGCGGGCTTGCACGAACTGCAGGCGAGCCACTGGCAGACCCAGGGCAACAACGAGTATCTCGATTATTTCGGCAATCCCCTGGACCAGGATTTTCTCAACAGCCGCAGCAGCCTGAGCTGGGGCGCACAGTTCAACGAGCTCTGGCACAGCCGGCTGGAGGCGGCCTATGTGCGCGATCACACCGACCAGAACCAGAGCGACGATTTCGTGCACACCGACCGCACCGAGCTGAAATGGGAGAACGAGCTGGCCCTGCTCCGGGGCGACCGCCTGGTGCTGGGCTACAAGTACAGCCACGAGAAGGTGGAGACCCTGCAGTACGGCAGCGGCTACGACATCGCCTCCGACATCCACGAGGCCTGGGCGCAGTACGACCTGGAGCGCGGGCCGCACCGTCTCATCGCCGGCGCCCGCTACCTCGACCACGAGGACGCCGGCCACAAGCCCACCTGGAGCCTCAACTACGGCTACCGGCTCAGCGACGCCACCCGGCTGTTCGCCAGCGCCGCCACCGGTTTCCGGGTGCCCAACGCCAACGAGCGCTACGGCTACGGCGGCAACCCAGAGCTGGATCCGGAAGAGTCCACCTCTTATGAATTGGGCTTCCGCCACCAGCTGCTGCCCGGTCACCAGCTCAGCGGCTCGCTCTACCGCAACGACCTGAAAAATCTCATCGAATGGACCTGCGGCTGGTTCGCACCCCCCGGCAGCATCTGCAACCACAACGTGGACCGCGCCCGCATCGACGGCCTGGAGCTGAACTATGACTATGTCGGCGATGCACTGGAGCTGCACCTGGGCGGCAACTGGCAGAACCCGGTAAACCGGGACACCGATGAGCGGCTGCTGCGGCGTGCCCGCTACACCCTCAATGCCCGGGTGGGCTACACCCTGGATCGGCTGCACTTGGGAGCCGATCTGCTCCACTCCGGCGATCGCATGGATTTTGGTGGCGTGCGCCTCGACAGCTATACTCTGGTGAACCTGAACGCCAGCTACCGCCTGGCCGATCAGTGGCAGCTGTTCGCCAAGCTGGAGAATGCCTTCGACGAGGACTACCAGCTGGCTGATGGCTACAACACGGCCGGGCGGACGGCCTACCTGGGCGTCCGTTACCGATAGCCAACCCAGCCATGCCGCCACCCTCCCGCCTCTACACCCGAACCGGCGACCAGGGCCGGACCGGCCTGGGCGATGGCCGACGGGTGCGGAAGAGCGGATCCAGGGTGGCGGCGCTGGGTGAAGTGGACGAACTCAACGCCGCCCTGGGACTGGCGGCGGCTTGGAACGAGCAGCCGGAGGTGCATGGACTGCTATTGGAGCTCCAGCGGCAGCTGTTCGAGCTGGGGGCCGAACTGGCCGATCCCGACCATCCGCGCATCACCGCCGATAAAGTATCCGGGCTGGAGAAGCTGATCGACCGTTTCGAGGCCGGGCTGCCCCCGCTGCGGGCCTTCATCCTCCCCGGCGGCAACCCCGCCTCGGCCCAGCTGCACCTGGCCCGCGCCGTCTGCCGCCGGGCCGAGCGCACTCTGTGGCAACTGGCGGAGCAGGAAGCGGTAAACTCCGCTTCGTTGCAGTATCTCAACCGTCTTTCGGACCTCCTCTTCGTGCTGGCGCGGAGGATGATGCCGGAAGAGGTCCCGTGGAAACCGGAATCATGAAACGACCCGTGGCAATCATCGGCGTGGGCGAGATGGGCGGCGTCTTCGCCCGCGGCTTCCTGCGCCGGGGACATCCCGTCTATCCCGTCACCCGGCAGATGAGCGCGGCGCAGGTGGCCGCGGAGCTTCACGAGCCAGAAGCAGTGGTGGTGGCGGTGGGCGAGCGCGACCTGCAGCCGGTGTTGGAGGGAATGCCGGAACCCTGGCGCTCGCGCCTGGTGCTGCTGCAGAACGAGCTGCTGCCGGCCGACTTCTCCCATCTGCCGGAGGTGACGGTGATCTCGGTCTGGTTCGAGAAGAAGCCGGGCCAGGACTTCAAGGTGATCCAGCCCTCCCCCGCCTATGGCCCCCGCGCCTCCCTTTTGGAAGCGGCGCTGGCCACCCTGGGCATCCCGGTGCGGGTGCTGCAGGAGGAAAAGGAGCTGATGTTCGAGCTGGTGCTGAAGAACCTCTACATCCTCACCACCAACATCGCCGGGCTCAAGGCGGGCGGCACCGTGGGCGAGCTGTGGCGCGATCACCGGGAGCTGGCGCAGGCGGTGGCGGAGGAGGTGATCACCCTGCAGGAACGGCTCACCGGAGAGCGGCTCGACCACCATGCGCTGATCGACGCCATGCTGGCCGCCTTCGAAGGCGACCCCGAGCACAAGTGCATGGGACGCAGCGCCCCAGCGCGGCTGCAGCGGGCCCTGGATCACGGGCGGGAGCAGGGCATCGACCTGCCCACCCTGGCCCAGATCGCCTCGGAGATCCACTGAGATGGGCGCGGAGATCGGACCCGGCAGCCGGGTGAAGATCCATTTCACCCTGCGCCTGGAAGACGGCACCGAGGCGCTTTCCACCCTGAACGAGGAGCCCCTGGAGTGCGTGCTGGGCGATGGCACCCTGCGGGAGGGGATGGAGATGGCGCTCTACGGCCTGCGCGAAGGCGACGAGCAGACCATCACGCTGACCCCGGAGCAAGGCTGGGGAGCCCATGATCCGGCGCTGATTCACCACCTGCCACGCTCCGACTTTCCCGCCGGCCTGGAGCTTCAACCGGGGCAAATCATCGCTTTCGAGAGCAGCGGGGGCGAGGAACTGCCCGGCGCCATCCTGGCACTGGACGACCAGCAGGTGGAGGTGGACTTCAACCATCCGCTGGCGGGCCGCAACGTGGTCTTCTGGGTGCGGGTGCTGGAGGTTCGGTAGGCAGCCAGCAGCCCCGGAGAAGGTCCTCTCCAAGAACCCGGGATCCCCTTTCTGGCCGACGCTCCTCGATAGCGCCCAACCCCGGTGGATTGAAACCCCGCGAGAGATTCAGGATCTTCCGAACCGCTCGCGCACGTACGCTTCGACGATCTCCTGGAATGCCTCGGCGATCCCTTCCCCCTTGAGGGTCACTCGCTTCTCGCCGTCCACGTAGACCGGCGCCGCCGGTCGCTCCCCGGTGCCGGGCAGGCTGATGCCGATGTCGGCATGGCGGCTCTCGCCGGGCCCGTTCACCACGCAGCCCATCACCGCCACGCTGAGGGCCTCCACACCGGGATACTGGTGGCGCCAGCTCGCCATGCGGGCATCGAGATAGTCCTGGATCTGCTGCGCCAGCTCCTGGAAATAGGTGCTGGTGGTGCGGCCACAGCCGGGACAGGCGATGACATGGGGGGTGAAGTCCCGCAGCCCCATGGTCTGCAGGATCTGCTGAGCCACCTTCACCTCCAGGGTGCGGTCGCCGCCGGGCTCCGGGGTGAGGGAGACGCGGATGGTGTCACCGATGCCCTGCTGCAGCAGCACCGCCAGCGCCGCGGTGGAGGCGACGATGCCCTTGCTGCCCATGCCCGCCTCGGTGAGCCCCAGGTGCAGGGCGTAGTCGCTGCGAGAGGCCAGCAGCCGGTAGACGGCGATGAGATCCTGCACGCCGCTCATCTTGCAGGAGAGCACGATGCGGTCCCGCCCCAGCCCCAGCGCCTCGGCGCGGGCGGCGCTCTCCAGGGCCGAGGTCACCATGATCTCCCGGGTCATGGCATCGGCCTCCAGCGGCTCGTCGGAGCGGGCGTTCTCGTCCATCATGCGCGCCACCAGCTGCTTGTCCAGGGAGCCCCAGTTGACACCGATGCGCACCGCCTTGCCGTGCTCCATGGCCTTCTCGATCATGGCAGCGAAGGAGGCGTCCCTGGTCTCGCCGCTGCCCACGTTGCCGGGGTTGATCCGGTACTTGGCCAGCGCCTGGGCACACTCGGCGTATTTCTCCAGCAAGCGGGCGCCGTTGAAGTGGAAGTCCCCCACGAGCGGTACATTCACGTCCATGGCGTCCAGCCGCTCCCGGATGGCAGGCACCGCCCTGGCCGCCGCCTCGTTGTTCACCGTGATGCGCACCAACTCGGAACCAGCCCGCGCCAGCTCGGCCACCTGGGCCACGGTGGCCTCCACGTCGGCGGTGTCGGTGTTGGTCATGGACTGCACCACCACCGGCGCGCCGCCGCCGATGGTGACGCCGTCCACCTGTACGGGAACGGTGGGATGGCGTTCAGGAATCATCTCGGAAACCATTGCTGACTTTACATGGGAGGAACCATACCCCGCCTTGGTTCGGCGCGGGGACGCGCCTCCCACGGGATATCGTTCCGAACAGGGAGGAATGATATCGCCTTCCGGGGGGTCTCGAAACAAAGAGCCCGGCACGGAGCCGGGCTCTGCGACGGGGTTTCAGGCGATGCTCACTTGAGCTTGCCAATGCCCAGCATCTTGAGAATGTATTTCTCGTAGATGGGTTCGGAGGACCCCTTTTTCATCTTCCGGATGAAGTATTTCTCGAAGGCGATCTTGGCCATGTGCACCCACTTGCCCTTCTTGAACCAGGCCACGTTGCGCGGCGGGATCTGGGGCAGGGCCACGAAGGCGGCGCCGGTGTCGCCCATGTCGGCCAGGCAGATTGCGTTCCAGGTGGCCTTGGTGTCGAGTTCGCGACCCTCCAGCTCCGCCTTGATGTTGTGGGTGATGGCGGTGACCATGGACTCGATCATGTAACCGGTCTTGGGCGCGCCGGTGGGCACCGGGGTGGACTCCACCGGCGGGATGGCGATACAGACGCCGGCGGCGTAGATGTTGGGGTAGGTGGGGTTGCGCTGGTAGGCGTCCACGAAGACGAAGCCACGCGGATTGCACAGCCCCTCCACGTTCATCACCGCGTCCACTCCCTTGAAGGCGGGCAGCATCATGGAGAACTTGAATTCGATCTCGTGATCCTTGATCTTGTTGCCGGCATCGTCGTACTGCTCGACGTGCATCTTGCCCTCTTCCACCTTGGTCACCTTGGCGTTGGTGATCCAGTTGATGTGGTGGTTGCGCATCTCCGACTCCAACATTCCCTTGGAGTCACCCACCCCTCCCAGGCCGAGGTGGCCGATGTAGGGCTCGGAGGTGACGAAGGTCATGGGCACGCGGTCGCGCATCTTGCGCTTGCGCAGGTCGGTGTCGACGATGAAGGCGAACTCGTAGGCGGGGCCGAAGCAGGAGGCGAAGGGCATGGCGCCGATCACCACGTGACCCGGGTCCTCCAGCAACTTCTGGTAGTTCTGGTAGGCACGCTCGGCGTGATCCACGGTGCAGATGGAGTCGGTGTTGCCCACCTCGGGGCCCGCCCCTTCAACCTCCTCGAAGGCCAGGCGGGGACCGGTGGCGATCACCAGGTAGTCATAGCTGACCACCTCGCCGTCCTCCAGCTCCAGCTTGCTGTTCTCGGCGTCGATCCTGTCGCAGCGCTTGGCGATGAAGTTGATCCCTTTGCGCTCCACGTGGGGGCGGATGTCGAAGGTGACCGCCTTGCGGTCCCGCCAGCCCACGGCTACCCATGGGTTGGAGGGCACGAACTGGAAATAGTCGCGCTCGTTGATCAGGGTCACCTGGTGCTCGGTACCCAGCATCTCCCTGAGTTCATACGCTGCAGGCATGCCGCCGGTGCCGGCGCCAAGAACTACGATGTGTGCCATCTGCTTCCTCCTACTTCGGGGTTATTGATTTCCAGATCGCCGCGGCCTTTTTTCTATGTGTAGAGAGCTGGCGCGGTCGAGATGAGCCGGTGATTATGGCAAAAAGCGGCCTGCGGCGCCACGCGCCGCAGGCCGCCCGGGGTAAGCTTCAGAGATCGCCGTTCACTCCGGCGTCCACGATGCTGTAGATGGTGTCCCGCACCTTCTTGGCCAGGGGTTGAAGATCCGGAGGCAGATCCACGCCCTCCACCATCATGTCCAGGTTCATGGTGACGATCCAGCCCTGTCCCTTGGAATCCTGCACCACCGCGATACGACAGGGCAGGAAGCCGGCAAAGGTGATGTCGTATTCCACCATGCGCTTGGCGATGAGGGCGTCGCAGAAAGCGAGGATACGCATGTAGTTGGCCTCCTCGCCCATGGCCTTCACCTGCTCGGAGAGGGGCAGATCGGCCACCAGCTTGAAATTGAGGGTGTTGGCGCGCAGCTTCATGGAGTCGATGGCGTCCTCCACACTGACGTCGTCGGCGATCTTGAACTTCTGGATGCTGGCCGCCACCATCTTCTGGGCCATGGCCTTGTCTATCTTCGCCTCCTCGGCGACCGCTGGAAAGGCCAAACCAAGCGCCAGCAGCAGGGAAAGGATGATTTTCATGGAGTACACTCCTCTCTTGTTAGTCAGTTTGGAATTCACCACGGGAGACACGGGGATCACAGAGAACCGAATCCCAGGTCGGGCTTCAACCCGACAACGGGTGGCTACTCCATCGGACGGAAATCCGACCCACGGGCCAGGATTTTTCCATGATGCCGTGACTCCAGTCGCAGGTGAATCCAATGGATTGGAACGGATATTCTAGCCGACTCTTCCCTCATCCACTAACAACGGGGTGGCCAGGGAGAGCTTCTGGTCCCGGGCGATACGCAACACCAGCGCCAGCATCTGCTGTCGGGTCCTGAGCAGCGAACGCGGCTCTTTGGTGTGGTAGAAACATCCCCACTCCACCCCGTAGTCGCCGGCGTTCAGAGGCCGGATCTCGGCCTCGTACTTCTCCTCCACCGGTATGTCGGGATCGGCCAGCGCCTCCTCCATCACCTGCTCGAAGAGCCTGTTCACCTGCTCCCCGGTGACCTCGTAGCCCACCTTGATCACCAGCCGTTCCCGCAGCCCCCGGGCGGAGGCGAAGCGGGAGAGGCTCTGCACCGTCATGCCCCGCAAGCGGGAATTCTGGATCAGGACGCGATGATTGTTGGCCAGGTGCAGCAGCTCGGTGAAGAAGAGCCGGGTGCGGAAGACCATGTAGATCTCCTCCGGATTCTCCCCCAGCTGCACCACGTCCCCCTCCTCCGCCAGCCGGCTGTTGAGAATCACCAGGCCGCTCACCAGGTCGGGCACCCAGGCACCCTGGGTGAGCGCCAGCATCACACCCAGCACTCCCAGCACGCCGCCGGCCTCCAGCCAGGTGCTGTAGCCCAGCACGCGAATGATGGCCACCAGCGCCACCACCCCGATGAGTATGGCGGCCAGCAGGGTGAGCAGTCGCGAGTTGTAGGTCTCGACGTAGACGGTCTCCTCGTCCCGCTGACGCTCGCGGCCGAAACGGCGCAGGATCAGCCGACTGACGAGGTAAAAGGTGAGATAGGCGACATAGACGATGAGCAGCACGCCCAGCAGGCGGGTGAACCAAAGGCTCTGCGCCCCGGGATGAGCCACCCCGCGGATCACCAGGATCACCAGCGCCAGCAAGCAGGCCAGACGAAACAGGTTGAGCCGCCCCTGGAAGCGCTTCTCATCACGGTCGGAAAAGATGATGGACAGCAGCGGCCGGGAGAAGAGAAGCAGCAACAGAATGGCGCCCCCCAGCAGCCAGAGTCCGGGACCGGAGAGATCGAACAACCAATCCCAGGTCATCAGGCCGCCTCTCCCTTGAGCTTGCGCCAGATCCAGCTTCTGGGCTTCTCTTCGCCGGTGAGCACGTACTCCAGGGTTGGCATGTGACACAGCGTCCATTGCATGCGCGAAAAGGCACGTGCGGTGCCACAAAACAGCAGTTTGTCTCCCAGAGCCAGCGGCCTTCCCTCTTCCGGCAACAGCTCGCGGCTGTTCCGGCTCACCCGCAGCAGGGCGATACAATCCAGGCGCTGCTCACGCTCGCCCGGGTCCCGCAGCAGATCCTGGAGCAGGACCTCCCGCCCTTCCCGCAATACCTCGGCAATGGCACAGCCGGGATCCTCCCCCAGCACCACCTCCTGGATCTCCGGCACCCGCTGCTTCACCAGACCAGCGATCCGGCTCACCAGGGCGCAGGCCCACTGCTCCTCACGGTAGGCGGCCAGGCCGAGAAACTCATAGAGCATGGGCGTGGCCAGCAACACCCGGATCTTTTCGGCTACGATGGTACTGGGATGCATCACCATGTCGGCCTGCACCCGCTCGAACAGCGCATCGTTCTCCCGGTAGTTCTGACGGGCGATGACGAAGAGGTCGGGCTTGAGCGCCTTGGCTGTCATGACGATGGAGAGGTTGTTGGCATCGTTGTCTGTCCCGGCCACGATGCCCACCGCCTCCGGGATGCCGGCTTCCAGCAGGGTCTCCGCCTCGGTTCCCCTTCCCTGCACCACTCCCTGATCGGGCTCTCCGGTCTTCTCCGGCGTCTCCTCCACCACGGTGATGGACATCCCTTCCTTGCGCAGGCGGTCGAACACCGCCTTGCCGAAACGCCCGTAACCACAGACGATCCAGTGACCTTCGGTGGGCGGATAGACCGGATCGTCCAGCAGGGAACCGGGCCGGCTGGTGAGCCACCGCTGCAACAGGTAGAGCCCGGGAGCATGCAGCGCGATGGAAAGGTAGCGGGCGAAGGTGTCGAAGGGATCGACGATGTAGTCGGTACCAAAAGAGGCCATGTTGGCCTCCACGTCGTGGGAATCCGCGCGGCAGATCACCGTGATCCCGGGATTGAGCAGCTTGGCGGTGATGGCGATCTTCAGATTCACCTCGTTGTCATGTGTCAGGGCCACCACGCCTGCACAAAGAGGGTGCTGCAGCCCCGCTTCCTGCAACACCATCGGCCGGCGTGCGTTACCATGCAGCACAGGCACATAGTCGCGCAGATTCTGCAAACGAATCACGCTCACCTTGAGTTCGTCCCGGTCCACCACCACCACGTGCTGACCACGATCGGTGAGGGCCCGGGTCAGCTCCCGCCCGGTCTCCCCGTAGCCGCACACCAGGTAGAAGGGCTCCCGCATGTGCCGGATGTGTTGGGCGAAACGGCGCTCCCGGATGGCTTGCTGGAAGGCCCGGTCCTGTAGCAGTGAGAGAATGTTGCCGATGCCGTAGAGCCAGGCCACCACCGTCATGTAGATGCAAAAGGTGACCCAGGCACGCTGGGCATCGGTGAACTCATAGGGAATCTCCCCAAAGCCGATGGTGGTGGACATGAAGCTGATGAAATAAAAGGCATGGAAGAAATCCATGTGCCAGGGGTTGCCCTGGGCATCCTGGCCGGGGATGAGAACCAGCCCCAGCACGGAGACGGCGTACACCATCACCAGCGTCAGCAAGGGCCGGCGCATCCGTCGCAGGATGAGGAAGATGATGTTGTCCATCGCCCTTCGCCAGGCTCAGCGGCGCAACATCACCGTTTCGATGATGAGCAGCACCACCGAGATCACATTGGCGAGCATGGCGCCGCCACTCAACGAGACGATGCTGGCAACGGCCTCCGGAGTAAGACCGGTGCCGGAAATGTGCTCCACCCACAACCAGACCACAGTGCCCGCCACCAGCTGCAGCACTGCCACTAGGCTGGTGGCCAGCAACACCGCACCCATTTGGCTGCGGTCACCGAACTTGAGAATGAGGGCGATGATGTTCACCACCAGCACGGCAAACAGTTCATAGACGTTGTGATGGGCCGCGTTGTCCATTTCGCCCACGAAGAAGCCGAAGTTGAGGGTGAGCGACAGGACGATGAAGAAGCCGAAGACGACCTTCTCGGGATTCATGGCAGCTCCTGCAAGACCTGCAAGCGGTAGGGTGACCCGAATGTAGCAGGATTCCCCGCCCTCGGGGAAGAATGAAGGGAGCCGCTGTGGTATTTTCACAGCGTGGAGAAACGACCGCCCCAAGCAGACCGGGATCACTCCCTGGCGACCGTCTTCCTGCTGCTGCTGCTTTTCACTACGCCACTGGCGCACCTGTGGGCGGCGGCAGCCAGGATCTGGTACCTGCCCTACCTGTTGTGGGCCGGGGTGCTGCTGCCGCTGCTTCTCGCCCGCTTCTCTCGTGGCAGACCATGACCCTGCAGCTCTCCACCCTGTTCCTGGCCGGTTTCATCTACCTGGTGCTGCTGTTCCTGGTGGCCCATGTCACCGATCGGGGCTGGCTGCCCACCCGCTGGGTGGCCCATCCCCTCACCTACACACTCTCCCTGGGGGTGTACGCCACCTCCTGGAGTTACTACGGCAGCGTGGGCTTCGCCGACTCCAGCGGTTATCTCTTTCTCACCATCTACCTGGGCGTCACCCTGGCCCTGGCGCTGACGCCCCTGCTGCTTCGCCCCATCCTCCAGCTCACCCGGGAGTATCAGCTCGGCTCCCTGGCCGATCTGCTCGCCTTCCGCTACCGCAGTCAGCTGGCGGGGGTGCTGGTGACCCTGTTCATGCTGGTGGGCACCCTCCCCTACATCGCCCTGCAGATCCGTGCCGTCACCCAGTCGCTCCAGGTGCTCACCCAGGAGGTGCCACCGAACACCATCGCCATGGGTTTCTGCATCACCCTCACCGCCTTCGCGATCCTGTTCGGCGCCCGCCACATTTCGCCGCGTCAGAAACATCATGGGTTGGTGATGGCCATCGCCTTCGAGTCCCTGGTGAAGCTGCTGGCGATTCTGGGGGTGGGACTCTACGCCCTGTTCGGCATCTTCGGCGGCCCCCGGGCGCTCAACCAGTGGCTGGCGCAGAATCCCGAGGCGGTGGCCGGCCTCTACCGGCCGTTGGGAGAGAGCCCCTGGAACACGCTGATCTTTCTCGCCTTCGGCGCCGCCTTCCTGCTGCCCCGGCAGTTCCACATGATGTTCGCCGAGAACCAGCGTCCGGAGAACCTGGACGCCGCCAGCTGGCGTTTTCCTCTTTACCTGCTGCTGCTCAATCTACCCATTCCGGTGATCCTCTGGGCCGGCCGCTATCTGGGACTGGAGATGGATCCCGATTATTTCGTGCTTGGAATCACCACCTCCCAGGGCCACACCTGGCTGCCCATGCTCACCTTCATCGGCGGCCTCTCGGCGGCCAGCGCCATGGTGATCGTCACCACCCTGGCGCTCTCCTCCATGTGCATGAACCACCTGCTGCTGCCGGCGAGCTACCCCGATCCCAAAGTGAACCTCTATTACTGGTTGCTGTGGGGGCGACGGCTGCTCATCGGGCTCATCATCCTGGCCGGCTACACCTTCTACGCCTTTCTGGAGCACCGCTCCGGCCTGGTGCAGCTGGGGCTCGTCTCCTTCGTGGCCGTGGTCCAGTTCCTGCCCGGCATCGTGGGACTGCTCTACTGGCGCCGGGCCACCCGGGACGGCTTCCTGGCCGGGCTGGTGGCCGGCATCGCAGTCTGGTGCATCACCCTGCTGCTGCCCCTGCTGCAACGTTCCGGAGTGGTGGAGATCGGCTACTCGGTGGAATCCTGGCAGCAGGCCACCGGCATGGATCACTGGAGTTTCGCCACCTTCTGGTCCCTGGCGCTCAACGCGCTGCTGTTCACCCTGGTTTCTCTGGTGACCCCCCAGCGCCAGGCGGAGCGCGAGGCGGCCCAGAGCTGCTGCACCAGCGCCTTCGTACCCCTGGCCGGGGTGGTGAGCGCCACCTCTCCCAATGAATTCAAGGAGGAGCTGTCGGAGGTGCTGGGTCATGCCACCGCCCACCAGGAGGTGGACCGGGCCCTGGCCGACCTGGGCATGTCCCCCAACGAGACCCGACCGGCCGAGCTGCGCCGCCTGCGCGAGCGCATCGAGCGCAACCTCTACGGCCTCATCGGTCCGCAGATGTCCCACCTTATCGTCAACCGCAAGCTCGCTCTGGACGCCCGTGCGCGTACCGCCCTGGCCGACTCCATGCGCTACGTGGAGGAGCGCCTGGCCCGCTCACGTTCGCTGCTGGACGGCCTGGCGCGGGAACTGGACAACCTGCAGCGCTACCAGCGGCAGATCCTGGAAGAGCTGCCCCTGGGAGCCTGCGCCCTGGGACGGGATGGAGAGATCGTGCTCTGGAACCAGGCCATGGAACGCTGCACCGGCATCCCCGCCTCGTCTGCCATCGGTTACGACCTGGGCCACCTGCCGGAACCCTGGAACGATCTGCTGGCCGGCTTCGCCAAGGCCGGAGACACCCATCTCTACCACATGGAGGTAACCGTGCAGGGGGAGAGCCGCTGGCTCAACCTGCACAAGGCGATGATCGCCGAGGGGGACGGTGGCGGAACCGCCAGGGCGCTGGGGATGGTGATCCTGGCCGAGGATCTCACCCAGATGGAGACCCTGGAGGCGGAACTGGCCCACAGCGACCGACTCGCCTCCATCGGCCGTCTGGCCGCCGGCCTGGCCCATGAAATCGGCAACCCGCTCACCGGTATCGCCTCCATCGCCCAGAACCTGAAATACGAGGAGGAGCGGGAGGCCATCGACGCCGGCATCGAGGAGATCCTGGAGCAGACCCGGCGCATCGACAACATCGTACAATCGTTGATGCATTACAGCCGCGGCAGCACGCCGGCGCAGCGCCGCGAGCCGGTGCGGTTGTGCCAGGTGCTGCAGCAGGCGTTTGAGCTGGTCCAGCTCACCCACAAGGAGAAACGGCCGGAGTTCCGGCTGGAATGCGATCCGCAGCTGGAACTCACGGGGGATCCCCAGCGGCTCTCCCAGGTGTTCGTCAACCTGCTGGCCAACGCCTGCGACGCCTCCCCTCCCGGCGCCCCCATCCAGATCGTTGCGGAACGCTCGGCAGCAGAAGGCGTGGAGGTGCGCATACGGGACCAGGGAAGCGGCATCCCCGAGCACTTTCGCGAACGGCTGTTCGAGCCCTTCGCCACCACCAAGCCGGCGGGCCGGGGCACCGGCCTGGGGCTGTCGCTGGCACGCAACATCGTACTCGATCACGACGGCGAAATTGCAATAGAATCGGAAGAAGGCAGGGGCACCTGCGTCACCATACGCTTTCCCGCATGAACCGCATCCTGGTCGTCGACGATGAAGCCGTGATCCGCCGGGCGCTGAAGCGGCTGCTGGAGCGCAATGGCTACGAAGTGGAGACCGCCGACTCGGTGGAAACGGTGCTGGAGCGTTTCGATCCCGCCGACTTCCATCTGCTGCTGGTGGACATCCGCCTGCCGGGCCGCCCCGGCACCGACCTCATCGGCGACAGCCCCACCCCGGTGGTGATGATGACCAGCTACGCCAGCGTCTCCTCCGCGGTGCAGGCCATGAAACTGGGCGCGGCCGACTACGTCTCCAAGCCCTTCGATCACGAGGAGCTGCTGCTCACCCTGGAACAGGTGCTGGCCCAGCAGGCGCGGGAGCGCAGCCGCGAGACCCTGCGCTCCACGGTGGAACAGAGCTGGCCGGTGCAGGGAATGATCGGCCGCTGCGCCGCCATGCAGACCCTGTTCGACCAGATCGCCCGGGTGGCCCCCACCGACGCCAGCGTGCTGGTGCTGGGAGAGTCGGGCACCGGCAAGGAGCTGGTGGCACGGGCCCTGCACGATCAGAGTCCACGGCGGGATGCCCCCTTCGTGGCGGTGAACTGCGCCACCATCCCGGAACACCTGGTGGAGTCGGAGCTGTTCGGCCACCTCAAGGGCGCCTTCACCGGCGCCGAGCGGGACCGGCCGGGGCTGATCCAGTCGGCGGACGGGGGCACCCTGTTCCTGGACGAGATCGCCGAGCTGCCGCTGACGGTGCAGGCACGGCTGCTGCGGGTGCTGCAGGACGGCGAGCTGCGGCCGGTGGGCTCCGAGCGCAGCCGCCGGGTGAACGTGCGGCTGGTGGCGGCCACCAACCGCGACTTGCGCTACCTGGTGGAGGAGGAGCGTTTTCGTGGCGACCTCTATTTCCGGCTGCGGGTGGTGGAGCTGCGTCTGCCACCCCTGCGCGAGCGGGGCGAGGATCTCCTGCTGCTGGCCGACCACCTGCTGGAGAAGGCCTGCCGACGGCTCAACCGCCCTCCCATGTCCTTCACCCCGGAGGCCCGGGAGCTGATCCAACGCTACCACTGGCCCGGCAACGTGCGGGAGCTGGAGAACGCGGTGGAGCGCGCCGCCATTCTCGCCAGTGGCGACCTGGTGGAGCCGGAGCTGCTGGGACTGCTCGCGGAAGAGCAGCCCCGTGCCAACACCCCCCCTCCGGCGCTCTCCCTGGACGACTATTTCCGCCAGTTCGTGCTGACCCATCAGGACCGGCTCTCCGAGACCGAGCTGGCACGCCAGCTGGGCATCAGCCGCAAGACCCTATGGCAACGGCGGCAGCGGCTGGGCATTCCGCGGAGCTGATCCCGCACCTCCGCCCGCCGTTACCCAAGGAAACAGCTGGACGTTACCTTTCGTAACACTTCTCCCTGTTCCGGGAAGGAGATCACGAAAAACAACCCACAAAACAAAGAGCGAACCAACAGGCACGCTTCTTGCTAATTAGCCGGGGATGATGGCCCCAGCGCCATCAGGACACCACAACTTCGGGCAACTCAAGGGAGAAACACCAAATGAGCACACGCGCTTCCTACTGGAAGGCGAACCTGAGACTGGTGATCACCTGCCTGGTGATCTGGTTCCTGGTCTCCTTCGTCTTCGGCATCCTGCTGGCGGAGCCGCTCAACGCCATCCGCCTGGGGGGCTACAAGCTGGGCTTCTGGTTCGCCCAGCAGGGCTCCATCTACACCTTCGTGATCCTCATCTTCTGTTACGCCTGGCGCGTCAACAAGCTGGATCAGCAGTTCGGCGTCCACGAAGACTGAGAGGAGAACATTCATGGATCTGCAGACCCTTACCTATATCGTGGTGGGCGCCACCTTCGCCCTCTACATCGGCATCGCCATCTGGGCACGCGCCAAGACCACCGGAGATTTCTATGTGGCCGGCAAGGGGGTGAACCCCGTGGCCAATGGCATGGCCACCGCCGCAGACTGGATGTCCGCCGCCTCCTTCATCTCCATGGCGGGCCTCATCGCCTTCTATGGCTATGGCGGCGCGGTGTTCCTCATGGGCTGGACCGGCGGCTACGTGCTCCTGGCCATGCTGCTGGCCCCCTACCTGCGCAAGTACGGCAAGTACACGGTGCCGGAGTTCATCGGCGACCGTTACTACGGCCGCTCTGCGCGCATCCTGGCGGTGATCTGCCTCATCATCGCCTCCATCACCTACGTCATCGGCCAGATGAAGGGGATCGGCGTGGCCTTCTCCCGCTTCCTGGAGACGGACTACGACACCGGCCTCTACATCGGCATGGGCATCGTCTTCATCTACGCGGTGATGGGGGGCATGAAGGGGATCACCTACACCCAGATCGCCCAGTACTGCGTGCTGATCTTCGCCTACACGGTTCCGGCGGTGTTCATCTCCATGCACCTCACCGGCAACCCCATTCCGCAGCTCGGTCTGGGCAGCAAGATGGCGGACGGTTCCGGTCTCTATCTGCTGGACAAGCTGGACGGCACCCTCAAGGACCTGGGCTTCGGCAGTTATACCGACAAGGTGCGCATCAGTGAGCTCAACATGTTCGTCTACACCATGTCGCTGATGATCGGAACCGCCGGCCTGCCGCACGTGATCATGCGCTTCTTCACCGTGCCCAAGGTGAAGGACGCCCGCTCCACCGCCGGTTGGGCCCTGGTCTTCATCGCCCTGCTCTACACCGTGGCCCCCGCGGTGGGCGCCATGGCACGCATGAACCTGATGGACACCATCCAGCCCGAGCCCGGCAAGTGGCTGGCCGTGGATGAGCGTCCCGACTGGTTCCGCAACTGGGAGAAGACCGGCCTGCTGAAGTTCGAGGACAAGAACGGCGACGGCCACATCCAGTACGTGGCCGACAAGGAAAAGAACGAGATGGTGAAGGTGGACCGGGACATCATGGTGCTGGCCAACCCGGAGATCGCCAAGCTGCCCAACTGGGTAATCGCCCTGGTGGTGGCCGGCGGCCTGGCGGCAGCTCTCTCCACCGCGGCGGGACTGCTGCTGGCCATCGCCTCCTCCATCTCCCATGACCTGCTCAAGGGGGTGTTCGCCCCCAACATCTCGGAGAAATCGGAGCTACTGGCCAGCCGTATCGCCATGGCGCTGTCCATCGCCGCAGCGGGGTACCTGGGCCTGCATCCGCCGGATTTCGCCGCCGGCACCGTGGCCCTGGCCTTCGGCCTGGCCGCCAGCTCCATCTTCCCGGCGCTGATGATGGGAATCTTCTCGAAGAAGATGAACAAGGCGGGCGCCATGGCCGGCATGCTGGCCGGCATCGGCATCACCCTGTTCTACGTCTTCCAGCACAAGGGGATCTTCTTCGTCGCCGACTGGAAGTACCTGGAGAGCTGGGGAACCAACTGGTTCCTGGGCATCGAGCCCAACGCCTTCGGCGCCATCGGCGCGGTGTTCAACTTCATCGTGGCCTTCATCGTCGCCAAGGTGACCGCGCCGCCGCCGGAGCACATCCAGCACATGGTGGAGGACATCCGGGTGCCCGCAGGAGCCGAGGGCGCCGTGGCCGCCCACTGACCGGTGCAAACGGGCCCCGCCGGGCCCGAACCCAAAAAGCCCCGCTCCTTCCCGGAGCGGGGCTTTTTCGTGGATCGAAAAAAGAGCTCAGATGGCCACGTAGGTCCAGCCCTTCTTAAGGCGACTCACCACGAAACCCACCGCCGACGGGGCCACCTCGGCGCCCTCCACCAGTTTCACCGGCTGCCCCTTCTTCTTCAGGTTGAACAGGGTGTTGTTGCAGGCCACGAAATGGAGTGAATCGTGGCGTGCCTTCAGGGTTCGGATCTCCCCGGCCACCGGCGAGGTGGCGGCACGCAACAGATCCACTCCACCGGCGCTGGTCACCACATAAACCTGTATGTCGCGGTGGCGATATTCGGTCAGCAGCCGGCGGGCCCGCTCGATCACCTGGCGGAACTTGGCCGGATCCGATTCCCCCAGGTAGAGGAGCACCCGCTTGGGATCGCTCTGCACTTCGGCAAGGCGAAATCCCCCAGCCAGGGGGTCTTTCGACTGGGCCAATCCCCAGCCACCGGCAAAAGCCGCCAGAGTGAGGGCCAGCACACCCGCCGCCCGGCCCAATCCCGGGAACCTGGCAACCCGGCCCACCCCTTCCCTTGGCGCTTTTTCCTCCAACGGATAAGCGTAGTGAAGCAGGTCCTTCACCCGGCGCAGATCGCACAACTCGGCGTTGAGCTCCGGATCCCGATCCAGCTCCTGCAGCAAATGCTCACGGGCCTCCGGCTCCAGTTCGTTGTCCACCAGCGCATGCAGCAACCTCTGCCTCTCTTCGTTCTTCCAGTCCCTATCCATCACTTGACCCTCCTCAGCAGCGGTTGCCGCGCATCCCGCGGGGGCTGCAGGTGTAACAATTCCGCGCGCAAGGTCTTGCGCGCGCGGCTCAATCGACTCATCACCGTGCCGATGGGAATATCCAGGATCTCGGCCACCTCGGCATAACGGCACTCTTCCAGGTCCACCAAGGTGACCACCTCCCGTTGTCCCACCGGCAGGCGGGCCACGGCCGCCCGCACCCGATCCGCCAGTTGGGCTCTTTCCAGGCTGTTGTCGGGGCCGCCCTCCTGCTCCGCGGGTATCTCGTCGATATCGGTGGTGCGCTTCTGTCTGCGCAGATGTTCCATCCAGCAGTTGTGCAGGATGCGAAACAGCCAAGCCTCCAGCCGCGCCTCGTCTCTCAGGTGTTGTCGCTTCTCCCAGGCACGGGTGAGGCACTCCTGCACCAGGTCGTCCGAGAGCATGTTGTCACCGGTCCAGGACAGCGCCATCCGATAGAGCCGGGCACGCTGTTCCCGCAAGCGGCGTTTCAGGCTCAACGATACACAGAATTCGATCATTTTTGCTCCTCCTGATGGGGAAGATGCACCAGCCGGCTCTTTTATTCCACCCGCAAAAATTTTTTTCCGCAGCGGAATAAAGCTCCCGCTCCGCCCGTCTTGCCTGTGCACCTCAACCACACGGGAGACGACGAAAATGCCGATCAGACCATCGCCCGCCACCCTACTGCTCTCGCTGTTGCTCCTCCTCGTGAGCAACGGCTGGGCAGAGGAGAACGGGAACAAGCCGTTTGCAGAAAAGCACGTGGTGTTGCAGATCAGCGACCCCAACCCTTTCAAACAGACCCTGGTGCTCAACGTCGCCAGTAATCTGATCAAACACTATGGCCAGGACCAGGTGGATATCGAGATCGTGGCTTTCGGCCCGGGACTGCGCCTGTTGCTGGCCGACAACACCAACCGTTCCCGTATCGAGGGGCTTGCCGGCCAGGGCGTCCGCTTCTCGGCCTGCTCCAACACCATCCGCGCCTTCACCAGGAAACTGGGCAAGGAGCCGGAGCTCAATCCACATGCCGTGCGGGTCTCCGCAGGCGTGGTGCGCATCATCGACCTGGTGAGCCAGGGCTACTTCCTAATCAAGCCCTGACTCTGACCACCGCTACCACAAACCGACTCCAAAGGGGGAATACCATGAAGAAGATCACGGCAGCCATGGCGCTGACAGCCTCGCTCGGCATGGGAGAGGCCCATGCCGCCAACTGGCTCATGCTGCAGGGCACGGAACCGGCGGGCTCCGCACCCCGCGCCAAGGTCTGGGGCTTCATCCAGCCCGAATATCAGTCCACCGGCGGCACCCGCCTGAAGGCAGGCCCATGGAAAGGCCAGGACGCGGTGTTCAACACCATCGGTCCGGACCTGGACTCCGACAGCACCTTCCAGCTGCGCCGCGCCCGCATCGGCGTACGGGGCACCGGTTTCGGCCTGGACAGCGGAGTGAACTATTTCATCCTGGCCGAGCTGGGCAACAACGGCATCACCAAGTTCGGGGGTTCTGGAGCCGTGAAGCTCACCGACGCCAGCATCACCCTCAACTACATTCCCCACGCCCGCATCCGGATCGGCCAGTTCAAGTATCCCGGTTCGGAAGAGGGGCTGATGGCCATCCATGTCTTCAACTACATCAATTTCACCAACATCACCAACCAGCAGTTGCTGGAACGGTTCTTCGACGAGGACGGCTCGCGCACGGCCACCACCGAGGACCAGATCAACGAGCCCAACGGTTCCATCGGCGCCTTCCGGGACATCGGCATCCAGGTGTTCGACAGTTTCACCACCGACCGTTGGGAACACAGTTACGCATTCATGGTGGGCAACGGCAACGGCATCAACCGGAGCGACAACGACGGGAACAAGGATTATTACCTCTATTGGTCATCGGAACTGGTGTTCGGCGGCAAGGGGCCGCGCCGGGAGGGCTGGAAACTGTTCGCCTGGTACCAGGACGGCAAGCGCACCCTGGAATACGCCAACGGCAAATCCGGAGAGCAGGAGTTCGACCGCACCCGCTGGGGGCTGGGCACCACCTATCTGAAGGGCAAGTGGCGTGGATCCGCTGAATACATCAAGGCGAAGGGGATGATCTTCAACGGCACCGACGGCGCCGCAACGCCCGGTTCACTCAACAACGCGGGCACCGCATACGCTTCCTGGAACCTGCTGCCGGAAGATCAGGCCGATGGCTGGTACCTGGACCTGGGCTACCGGGTGCTGCCCAAGCTGGAGCTGGACATCCGCTATGACATCGAGCACCGGGGCACCGACACCGACAAGAACCAGCGCGACCTGCAGACCTGGACCCTGGGCGCCCAGTGGTTCTTCAACAAGAAGGCGCGGGTCATCGCCAACTACGAGATCCGCGACATCGAGGCGCCGGGACTACCCTCCAGCGCTGTGCCCAACCAGATCCTGGATGGGGTGGACAACCGCTTCTCCGTGCAGCTGCTCGCCATCTTCTGACACACGAGGACCTGTGCGTTTCTTGGGTTCAGCCCGGATCACGAGAATCCCCTCTCCCCCGGGGAGAGGGGTATCACCAGATCAACGCACGTATTCCCGCAGCTTCTCCGCCAGCTGGTCCGGCGTGATACCGTGGGCGAACTGGGTGATGTAACGACCATCCGGCGCCATCAGGTAGAGGCTGGCCGAGTGATCGACGAGGTACTTGCCGGGATCTCCCTCCTTGTCCGGCACCTTCTCTGCAGTGACGCCGAACTCTTCAAGCACCCGCTGGATCATCGCCTTGCTGCCGGTGAGGCCGATGAGCCGCTTGTCGAAATAGGTGACGTAACCCGCCAGCACTTCCTGGGTGTCCCGCTCCGGGTCCACCGTGATGAACCAGGGTTGGATCCGGTCGGC
>JALXAM010000063.1 GCA_026992075.1 Sedimenticola sp.
CTGTTCCAGGCGGCCCGTTCCAGGGCGCGGGGATACCGTAATGACAGCACGTACATCACCATGATCTACCTGATCGCAAGTCCAGCAGGTTCCATCCTGAAATCCACATGAAATGACGAAGAACCTGTCGGGCTGAAGCCCGACCTACAATGATGAAAGTCGAAACAGGAGTAATTGGAGATGAAACCAAAACGAAACCAACGAGCCACCTTCCTTGGCGCCATGGTGCTGCTGGCCGGCATCGCCTTGGGGATCGGCTTCGGCCTGCCGTCGCAGAAAGTAGCCGCCGGCGAGACCGTAGTGGTCTACAAGAGCCCTACCTGTGGCTGCTGCAAGGAATGGGTGAAACATCTGCAGCAGAACGGATACCGGGTGGAGGTGCACGAACAGTACAATGTGAATCCGGTGAAGAACGAGCTGGGCGTCCCCTCTTCGTTGCGCTCCTGCCATACGGCAAAAGTGCGGGGCTATGTGATCGAAGGTCATGTGCCGGCTGCCGACATCGCCCGGTTGTTGAAGGAGAAGCCGGACATCGCCGGACTGGCTGCGCCCGGCATGCCCATGGGCTCCCCGGGCATGGAAGGGCCGCGCAAGGACCCGTACGACGTGATCGCCTATGGGGCCAACGGGCGTACCAGCGTCTTTGCCAGCCACTAGGAGCAAAAGCCGATTTTGCTCCGGATAGTGCAAGCGCTTTCCGTGCGCCGCTGTCCCCGTATTTGTTGCGGGGTCGTCGTGAATACTTTTGCACTACGCTTTCCTGCTCTGCGCAAAAGCCCGGCCCCGCCATCCGTGGCGGGGCGTTCGGCGGGCTTCCTTCACCCACTGGGTGAAGAGTCCCGCCTCACCCCTGCTGCCGAAGCCCCGCTACGAAAACCGGGACATCGGCTTTCAAACGGACAGAGCATTTTGGATTAGTCTGATCGGAAAGAGAATGTCATGAACCAAGCACCCGCCCCGCTGGAACACTACCGCCTGCAGGTGGAAGGCATGACCTGCGGCCATTGCGCCGCGCGCATGGAGGAGGCGGCCCGTGGGGTGGAAGGCGTCACCAGTGTGCGCGTCGATCTGGAAGCGGGCATCCTGGAGGTGGAAGGGGGACGCCCCTCGCAGGTGATCGAAGCGGTGGAGAAGGCCGGCTACCAGGCCCGACCGTTGCCCGAAGAGCCGGAGGTCTGCGAGATTCCCCAGACTCCGGTGGGCGACGTGCCTCCTGCCTTGCTGATTAACGAGGCAGGTCGGGCTTCAGCCCGACAAGGCGGGGAGGCTGTGGGGCTGAAGCCCGACCTACGGGAGAGCTATACCGTCGAGATCGACGACATGACCTGCGCCAGCTGCGTCTCCCGCGTGGAGAAGGCGATCCGCTCGGTTCCCGGGGTGCAGGAGGCGGCGGTGGACCTGGTGAACGGCACGGCGCGGGTGGTGGGCGGCGACCCACAGGCGGTGGTGGCCGCCATCGTCGACCAGGGGTATCCCGCCCGCCTGGCGCAACAGCCGCAGCCGCCCCAGCTATCGGGTTACGAGCTGGAGATCGACGACATGACCTGTGCCAGTTGCGTGGCCCGGGTGGAGAAGGCGATCCGCTCAGTGCCCGGAGTGCTGGAAGTGGCGGTGGACCTGGTGGCGGGGCGTGCCCGCGTGGTGGGTGGTGATCCCCAGGCAGTGATTGCGGCGGTGGTGGACCAGGGCTATCCGGCAAGGCTGGTAGAGACCCGGCCCGCCAACGAGTTCCGCATCGAATTTGCCCATGGCAGCGAGCGGCAGGCGGTTCTGTCGACATTGCACCAATTGCTGGACGAAGATCCCTTGGCAGAGATAGAGGTGTCTCACTGGCCAGCGGTGCAGCTCACCACCCGGTTGGAGCCGGCCCGTCTGTTGGTGGGGCTGAGGCAAGCGGGCTTCCAGGCCCACATCCGTGAAGATTTCGTGGATCCCTACGTGGAACAGGCGCGCAAGGCCCGCCGGGAGATCCGCCGCGCCTGGCAGCGCGCGCGGCTTGCGGGCCTGGTGGGCGGTGGGCTCATGATTGCGGAGTTCTCCGGCGTGCTGCCCCATCTCGCCGATCGCCAGACCGCTTTTGGCATCAGTGGCCAGCTCTTCTGGGCGCTGGTCGCCCTGGTGGTGCTGGCCACCATGTGGTTCAGCGGGCGCAACTACTATGTCACCGCGCTCAAGCAGGCCCGGCATGGCGCGGCCAACATGGACACCCTGGTGGCCCTGGGGACTTCAGCGGCCTGGATCGCCTCGGTGCTCTTCATCGTCGATCCCGATTTCATCCCGGGAGAGCCCAAACTCTACCTGGATGCCGCGGTGCTCATCCTCGCCTTCCTCCAGGTAGGCCACGCCCTGGAGGTGCGGGCCAAGCGCACCACCAGCGAGGCCATCGGCGCCCTGCTCAAACTGGCGCCCAAGACGGCCCGGGTGGTGGTCGAGGGGGAGGAGGTGGAACTTCCGGTCTCCCTCTTGCGGCCCGGCGATCGTTTCCGGGTGCGACCAGGGGAGACCATCCCTATCGACGGGGTGGTGGAGGAGGGGGCTTCCAGCGTGGACGAGTCCCTGCTCACTGGTGAGCCCATACCGGTGGAGAAGGGGCCGGGAGATCCGGTGACCGGGGGTACCCGCAACCTGAATGGCAGCCTCCTGGCGCGGGTGAGCCGTCCCGCTTCGGAGACCACCCTGTCGCACATCATCGAGATGGTGAAGCAGGCGCAGCTCAGCAAGCCTCCCATCGGTCGCCTGGTGGACAAAGTATCGGCGGTGTTCGTGCCCGTGGTGGTGCTCATCGCCATCGCCACCTTCATCACCTGGTATCTGGTGGGACCGGAACCCTCCCTGGCCTATGCACTCACCGCCGGCATCTCCGTGCTGGTGATCGCTTGCCCCTGTGCTTTGGGATTGGCCACCCCCATCGCCATCATGATGGGCACGGCGCGTGCAGCCCAGCTCAACATTCTCATCCGCAACAGCGAGGCGCTGCAGAGTGCCGCCAGTATCACTCACCTGGTGGTGGACAAGACCGGTACCCTCACCAGGGGGCGCCCCCAGGTGGTGGCGGTCCATCCGGTGGAAGGGGAGAAGGAAAAGGAGTTGCTGCAGCTTGCCGTCAGCCTGGAGAAGCATTCGGAACATCCGTTGGCAGAGGCCATCGAACGCGCTGCCGAGTCACATGGGCTGCCACCGCTGCCGGTGGAAGGATTCCAGGCCCATCCCGGGCGGGGTATTGAGGGACAGGTGCGGGGGAAGAGGGTGTTGCTTGGCAACGGTCACTATCTGGAGGCACAGGGGGTGATCCTGCCGAAAGAGCTGGCCGCCATTGCCGAGCAGGAGGCACGCCGGGGCGGCACGCCCATATGGATCGCCCGCTCGGGCAGCCTCCTGGGACTGCTGGTACTCAAGGACCCGCTGCGGGAGGAGACTCCGGCGGCGGTTCGCGCCTTGCAACAGAAGGGGATTACTCTGGTGATGTGTACTGGTGACAATGCGCTCACCGCCCGCGCCGTGGCCGATGAGCTGGGGATCGAAGAGGTGCACAGCGAAGTGATGCCTGAGGACAAACTGGAGGTGGTGAAATCGCTGCAGGCTCGGGGAAACAAGGTGGGCATGGTGGGGGATGGTGTCAACGACGCGCCGGCCCTGGCCCAGGCCGACACGAGCTTCGCCATCGGCAGCGGTACCGACGTGGCGGTGGAGAACGCAGATGTCACTCTGGCCGGCGACTCCCTGGCCAACGTGGCCACCGCCATCGAGATCTCCCGTGCCACCCTGCGCAACATCAAGCAGAACCTGTTCGGCGCGTTCATCTACAATGTCACCGGCATTCCCCTGGCGGCCGGTGTGCTCTATCCCTGGACCGGCTGGCTGCTGGAACCCGTGTTCGCCAGCGCCGCCATGGCCCTCTCCTCGGTGACCGTGGTGACCAACGCCAACCGCCTTCGCTTCTTCAAACCCAGTTTCCGGTAATGCACTGTTCCCGGGTCGTGTCCGAAAGACCGCCATTCCGGGCGACGCGCGGCGCTGGCCCGGAATCCACCGGAAGGAACCTGTTCTTCCCGGAGATCTGTCTTTGAGAAATAGCCGGGAGAATGCGAATCAATCGTGACCACAAAAAAGCGAGGTATCCAAGATGTCTGAAATCAAGCTCAAGATCACTGGCATGACCTGCAACCACTGCGTGGCCCACACCAAGAAAGCGCTCGAAGCGGTGCCCGGCGTGGAATCGGCGGAGGTGAGCCTGGAACCAGGCGGCGCCGTGGTGAAAGGGGACGCCGATCCCCAGGCGCTGATCGAGGCGGTGAAGGAGGCCGGCTATCAGGCAGAGGTGGCCTGAGACGACAGAAATAGGAGCCATGCCCTCTGTTATACTGAATCAATCGGTTGATTCAGTATTCATCGAAGAGGTATCCATCCATGAACGCCACCAACAAGGTGCGGGTGCTGTTCGTCTGTATGGGCAATATCTGCCGTTCGCCCACCGCCCAGGGCATTTTTCGTAATCTGGTGCAGGAGGCGGGACTGGAAGAGTTCATCGAGGTGGACTCCGCAGGTACCCACGCCTATCATGTGGGCAACCCACCCGATCAGCGGGCCCAGGAGACGGCGCAGCGGCGTGGCCTGGAGCTCTCCGATCTGCGGGCGCGACAGGTGAGCCAGGAGGATTTCGAGCGTTTCGACTACATCCTGGCCATGGATGAGGACAATCACTACAGCCTGAGCCTGGTTTGTCCCCTGGAGTATCAGGAGAAGCTGGGGCTGCTCATGGAGTATGCCCCTCACTGGGGCGAGCGGGAGGTGCCCGACCCCTATTATGGCGGCGACCAGGGTTTCGAGCAGGTGTTCGACATGGTGGAGGCGGCCTGTCAGGGGCTCCTGGAAGAGATCCGTGGCCGCCATCTTGGTGACCTGGACCAGCCGCTGCGGCGGAAGAGTCGGGGCTGAAGAGCTTCCCACCCGGCTGCCTCTCCTGCCTCCACATCCGACCGGTACGATCGACCTACTGAAACCCGCAGCCGAGGGTTGGCCATTGGCTGCGGGTTTCGCTTTGGACTCGAGGCAGAGGGACGGTCGCCTTGGATCTGGAGTGCCTCCCCGTTCCCGCCACCGGGTTTTCCCGTTCAGCTCCCTTCCTTTTCGGCTTCCGGCTTGGAAGGTGGAGAGGATTCCCGGGATGCCTTTGCCGCGGCTTCCGGGCCGTGGGCGGCAGTTTCTCCGGCCGTGGGTGGGGCCGGTTCGGGCGCTGCCGCTGCACTCTTTTTGCGTGTCGCCGTTTTCTTGCGCGCCACTTTCTTCTTGGTGGTCTTGGCAGCAGGCGCCGTCTCCTCGACAGGTTCCTTCCCGGCTTTTTCGGCCTGTGGTGCGGTAGTTTCGGCTTCGGGTTGTTTCTGCTCGATCTTGGCCACGGCGGCCTTCTTTCTGGCCACTTTCTTGCGGGTTGCCGACGCCGGCTTTTCATTTTCACCGGTTTCGGGCGGCTGTTCTTTGGCATCTCCCGACTCGGGGGCAGGGGGAGGAAGGGCGGCTTCCCCTGGCGAGCCCTCTCCACTGGTTGCCGGTGCCGGGATGGAGGGTTGGGCCGGCGGCTCCTTGGCGGACTCTTTCGCCTCCTGGGCACCGGAGGACTTAAGGCTGCCGGAAGAGATGGTTCGTTTCACTTTCGGCTCCACCGACTCACGACTCTCCTGTGGCTTGTCGCCGGTAGCTTCAGCGCTTTGCACCTGATCGCCGTTCTGGATCTGCTCCGTGCCACGGGTCTGTCGGCTGCCGCCCCGGCCGCGACCGCGTCCACCCCGGCGGCCCCTCCTGCTGGAGCTGCGGCGGGGTTCCTCCTTGGGCTGAGTTTCTCCAGCTGCGTTGTTCTCGCCAGTGGTTTCCTGGGCCTTTTTCTGCGGTTGTCGTCTCCGCTGCTGCTGGGAGCGGCTCTTCTGGCTGGAACGCCCCCGACGCTGCCCGTTTTCACCCTGCCGGTTCTGGCCGGCAGGGCTGGTGCTCTCGGTGGGTGTCTTCTCCACGGAGGGCTCTTCCATGGCTGAGGTGAAGATGGAAAAGAGCCGCTTGATGAATCCCCTTTCGGGTTTGCGTTCGTTTTCCCCGTCGTTCTCCGGCGCGGCGGGGCGGGGTGCCGGGGTGATCTGCCTCACCGCCGGCTGCTCGATGCGCTTGCGCTGCTGTTCCTGGGCCATGGCCACCGCCGTCTCCGGTTCGGTCATCTGCTTGTAGCTGGCGGTCTCCTCCCGAGGGAGATCCTGGCGCCGGATACGCTCGATGCTGTAGTGGGGGGTCTCCAGGTGCTTGTTGGGGATCAGCACCACCGAGATGCCGTGCCGCTTTTCGATTTCCAGGAGGGGCTGACGTTTCTCGTTGAGCAGGAAGGTGGCCACCTCCACCGGTAGCTGGGCCTGCACCTTGCCGGTGTTTTCCTTGAGCGCTTCTTCTTCGATGATGCGCAGGATGGAGAGTGACAGCGACTCCACGTCGCGAATGTGGCCCTGTCCGTTGCAGCGAGGGCAGGCCTGGTGGGCCGATTCACCCAGTGAGGGGCGCAGCCGCTGGCGCGACATCTCCAGCAGGCCGAAACGGGAGATGCGGCCGATCTGTACCCGGGCGCGGTCCTCCTTCATCGCCTCGCGCAGCCGCTGCTCCACCTGGCGCTGGTGCTTGGAGGGCCCCATGTCGATGTAGTCGATGACGAACAGGCCGCCCATGTCACGCAGCCGCAGTTGGCGGGCGATCTCCTCCGAGGCTTCCAGGTTGGTGGTGAGCGCCGTCTCCTCGATGTCGGCCCCCTTGGTGGCGCGGGCCGAGTTGATGTCGATGGAGGTGAGCGCCTCGGTGTGGTCGATGACGATGGAGCCGCCGGAAGGGAGCCGCACCTCGCGCTGGAAAGCGGTTTCGATCTGCGACTCGATCTGGTATCGGGAGAAGAGCGGCACTTCGTCCTGGTAGAGCTTGAGCCGGCTCAGGTAGCGCGGCATCACCTGTTCGATGAACTGGCGTGCCTGCTCGTAGACCTCGGGGTTGTCGATGAGGATCTCGGAGATGTCGGCGCGCAGGTAGTCCCGCATGGAGCGGATGATGACGTTGCTCTCCTGGTAGATGAGGAAAGGAGCCTTGCGTTCGGCGGCGGAGGTCTCGATGGCTTTCCATACCTGCAGCAGGTAGTCCAGATCCCATTGCAGCTCCTCGGCGCTCTTGCCCACCCCGGCGGTGCGCACGATGAGTCCCATGCCCTCGGGCACCTCCAGCTGGCTCATGGCCTGCTTCAGCTCCTGCCGCTCCTGTCCCTCGATGCGACGGGAGACGCCGCCGGCCCTGGGGTTGTTGGGCATCAGCACCAGGTAGCGGCCGGCCAGGGAGATGAAGGTGGTGAGGGCCGCGCCCTTGTTGCCGCGCTCCTCCTTCTCCACCTGGACGATGATCTCCTGGCCCTCGCGCAGCGCCTCGCTGATGCTGGGGCGCTTGTTGCCCTCCAAGGCCTTGGGGTCGAAATAGCTGCGGGCCACCTCCTTCAGCGGCAGGAAACCGTGGCGCTCGGCGCCGAAATCGACGAAGGCGGCCTCCAGGCTGGGCTCGACCCGGGTGATGCGCCCCTTGTAGATGTTGGCCTTCTTGCGTTCCCTGCCAGGGCTCTCGATGTCCAGGTTGTAAAGCTTCTGGCCGTCCACGATGGCCACCCGCAACTCTTCCGGCTGAGTTGCGTTGATCAGCATTCTCTTCATGTGCAATTGTCCTGTGCCGAGCGGCACAGATTGCGGCGGGGTCTCTCCCCGGCTGGCGAGGCGGTCTGTGGCGGGCAGCGCATCCGTTGCCCGGCAACGGACGGCGCGCGCGGAGCCTGTGTGGTCAGAGAACTTCTCTGGCGGTCCTGTTCAGCTCATGGCCTGGCAGCCTGGATCGTTGGGAAGCCGGTAACGGCTCCCGCCGGGTCCCGCAGGCTCCGCCATGGCGGAGGCAATCTGCGTCACTCAAAACCTACCTTATGGCTGCCGGTGAGTACCTCCAGCAGCCCCTGATGTGCAGGAAATCATGCGTGATGATTTCGGAGACGGGCTCCCCTTGGATCTGGTGTGCCACGTTGGTCGCTGGTCCTGGAGCGGAATCAGGCCATGGCTGGGAGCCGCCCTGCAGCTCGCGGTCCATCACCCGCCAGGCGACTGGTGGACCGAAAAAACCTGTAGCTGGGAGGAAAACCCAATCGTCCGATTTTCCTCGACCGCCGAAATATACCAAAAATCAGCAACCTAGGGAACCTCTCATTTGGCTTTTCGGTGAATCGGGTTGCCAGGTACGGCAACGGCGGGCTGACGGTGAGAACTTCAATGTGGTGATGGCGCCGGTGAGATGCGGGTCTCCGGATCGAACCAGCCGTCTTCGCTGTTTTGTTGATCCATTGAAAATTTGAGAAAAAGCGCCATCTGTTGGCGGATGACATTCCCGGTCGGCCGATGGCGGCAGATATAATTTCATCCTTTCCGACCATTTTCTCCGCTTGGAACGCCAACATGAATAGCGAGGCGGGTGGCGTACGTCATCTCACCGTGGACGAGCGGGGGGAGGGACAGCGCATCGACAACTTTCTCCTGCGGGAGCTCAAGGGCGTGCCGCGGGCCCTGGTCTATCGCCTGCTACGGCGCGGTGAGGTGCGGGTGAACAAGGGGCGGGTGAAGGCGGGGCGCCGCCTGCAGGCCGGAGATGTGGTGCGCATCCCGCCCCTGCGTCTGGCGGACCCTTCCAGGCCGGCTTCCCCTCCGGAAAAACTCATAGAAGAAGTTGAAAAAACAGTAATTTATGAAGATAGATTATTGTTGATACTCAACAAGCCGTCAGGGCTGGCGGTGCATGGAGGCAGCGGGCTGTCCTTCGGCGTGATCGAGCTGTTGCGTGCCGCGCGGCCGAAAGAGCGCGTGCTGGAGCTGGGCCACCGCCTGGATCGCGACACCTCCGGCTGCCTGATGGTTGCCAGGCGGCGCAGTGCGCTGCGCATCCTCCACCAGCTGCAACGTGAAGGGAAAGTGCAAAAGCGTTACCTTGCGCTGCTCCATGGGCGGTTGGAAGGAGAGCGGACGCGGGTGACCGCGCCGCTGGAGAAAAACCGGTTGCAGGGTGGTGAGCGCATGGTGCGGGTCTCGGCAGGGGGAAAGCCGGCACGCACCGACTTCCGGGTGGTGCGCCGTTTTGCCGAGGCGACCCTGGTGGAGGCCACCCTGGGGAGCGGGCGCACCCATCAGATCCGGGTGCACGCCGCCCACCTGGGGACGCCGATACTCGGTGACACCAAGTATGGTGACGAGGCGGCCAACCGGCGGTTCCGGGAACTGGGGCTGAAGCGCCTTTTCCTGCATGCCTCCAGCCTGCGGCTGCCCTGGCCGGATCGCCCACGACCCTACCATTTCGAGGCGCCCCTTCCCGGGGAGCTGGAACAGTTGCTGGAAAGACTGGATGACTGAACTGATCGTATTCGACTGGGACGGTACCCTGATGGATTCCGAGGCGCGCATCGTGGCCTGCCTGCAGCAGGCGGCGCGAGACCTGGGCCACGAAGTGCCCCCGCCCGAGCGGGCGAGAGAGGTGATCGGCCTGGGGCTGCATCAGGCGGTGGCCCGGCTCTTCCCCGAGGCGGACGAGGGCGAGGTGCGACGACTGTCCGACGCCTACCGGCGCCATTTCCTGGGCGATGAACTGGTCCGTTCCGAGCTCTTCCCCGGTGCTCGCGAACTTCTGGAGGAGCTGGCGGGGGCGGGCTACCTGCTGGCGGTGGCCACCGGCAAGAGCCGGCGGGGGCTGGAACGGGAATTCGAACACACCGGCCTGGGTGGGCTGTTTCACGTCACCCGCTGTGCCGATGAGACCTTCTCCAAGCCCCATCCCCAGATGCTGCTGGAGATCCTCGACTACACCGGCCAGGAGCCCGACACCGCGCTGGTGGTGGGGGACACCGAGTTCGACATGCAGATGGCCGCCAACGCCGGTGTGCCCGCAGTAGGGGTGGCCCACGGCGTGCACCCGCCCGAACGGTTGCGGGAGGCGGGCGCGCTGGCGGTGCTGGACGGGCTCGGGGAGCTGGAAGTCTGGCTGCGCGCTCCCGGGGTGGGTCGGGCTTCAGCCCTGTAGGAGGCGCGTCCTCGCGCCGAACGACGAAACTGCGCTACGCTGTTCCATGTTCGCGGCGGGGACGCCGCTCCTACATTGCTCTCAGGGCAGGATGACGCCCTCCCGCCCGAGCATCTCCACCAGCCGGATCAGGGGCAGGCCGATGAGGCTGTTTGGGTCCTCTCCCTCCAGGCGGCGGAACAGGGTGATGCCGTACCCCTCCGACTTGAAGCTGCCGGCACAGTTGAGGGGTTGCTCTTTCTCTACGTAGCGCCGCAGTTGTGTTTCGTCCAGCTTGCGAAAGTGGACGTGGTAATCCTCGCAGGCGAGCTGAAAGTCGCCCCTGGCGCTGTTCCACAGGCAGAGCCCGGTGTGGAAGGTGACCCGCCTGCCGCTCATGGAGAGCAGTTGCGCCACCGCTTTCTCTTCGCTGCCCGGCTTGCCCAGCACCTGGTCGTCGAGGCAGGCCACCTGGTCGGAGCCGATCACCAGCGCGTCGGGGAAATCCGCAGCCACCACCCGCGCCTTCTCCCGTGCCAGTCGCTGCACCAGATCCACAGGGGGTTCGCCGGGCAGGCGGGATTCATCGATCTCAGGCGCCGCGGTCGCGAAAGGGAGCCCCAGTTTCTCCAGCAGTTGGCGCCGGAAGGGGGAGGTGGAGGCCAGCACCAGCCTCATGCGCTGAACTTGCCGCTGCGAAGTCGCTCCGCCTCCATCAGCTCCACCTCACGGGCGCCGGAGAGGACGATGTCGGGGTCGGGCACGAAATCGAGTTCGGCGTCGCCGCGCTCGTAGGGCACTGCGTTGAGAATCACCTTCATGGCGTTGATCCGCGCGAGGTGTTTGTCGTTGGAGCGGATCACGGTCCAGGGGGCGTGGGTGGTGTGGGTCTTCTTCAGCATTTCGTATTTCTGGGTGGTGAAGTCGTCCCACCGCTCCTGGGCCTGCAGGTCCACCTCGCTCAGTTTCCACTGGCGCAGCGGATCGGTCTTGCGCCGCTCGAACCGACGCGCCTGCTCCTCCTTGGTAACGCTGAAATAGAGCTTCACCAGGATGGTGCCCTGGCGCACCAGGTCCTTCTCGAAACCGCTCACGCCGCGCATGAAGTTCTTGTACTCCTCCGGCGTACAAAAGCCGAACACCGGCTCCACCATGGCACGGTTGTACCAGGAGCGGTCGAACAGCACCACCTCGCCGCCACGGGGAAAGTGGGTGACGTAGCGCTGGAAGAACCACTGACTACGCTGTTCGTTGGTGGGTTTTCCCAGGGCCACCACCCGGTAGTGCTTTTCATTCATGTAGCGGGTGACCCGGCGGATGGTGCCGCCCTTGCCCGAGGCGTCACGACCCTCGAACAGGATGATCATGCGCTTGCCGGTGTCCTCCAGATAGTTCTGCATGCGGATCAGCTCCGCCTGGTAGGGCTTGAGCGCCTGCTCCTGGCGACGTCGGCGCAGCGCCTTGCGGGCCTCCTTGCTGAGCCGTTTCTCCGCCTCGAGGGCATGGTGGTAGCGATCGATCAGTTCCTCGATGGTGACCTTCTCGCCATCCAGTTCGATGAGTTGCTGGTCCATGGTGTTTCGGTTCCGATGACTTGATGGGGATCTCGAAAAATTGCCGTCCAGGCAATTTTTCTCCACGCAAACCGAAAACGCGGTTTCCGGTTTGCTTCATTTTCAATCACTTGCGTGATTGAAAATGGCGGGACTTCCATATCC